>NC_020062.1:1041598-1388798 GCF_000330885.1 Rhizobium tropici CIAT 899 | reverse complement strand
AGTGCGCGCTGGCGAGCGATCTCCTTCTCACTCTTGCGGCGTCGGGTGCTGCCATCGATATGATAGCCGATCTCCTCGCCGTCGAGGCTGATCTTGCCACCCTGGAATTCCTCCAGCATGTTGATACAGCGCAGCATCGTCGTCTTGCCGGAGCCCGACGAGCCGATGATGGAAATCACCTCGCCTTCCTGCACCGTGCAGTCGACGCCCTTGAGAACCTCATGCTGGCCATAGGTCTTGCGCAGGCCCTGAATGTCTAGAATTGTCTTGCCCATCGGTCCGATCTCCTCAGGACGGCAGTGCGGTCTTGCGCTCGACATATTTGCCGAAGCGCTCGATACCGAAGTTGACGATGAAATAGAGGCCGCCAGCCAGGAAATAGAACTGGAGACTCATGAAATTGCGCGAGATGATCTCCTGGGTGCGCAGGAGCAGTTCGGCGACGCCGATCACGGAAAGAAGTGTCGAGGCTTTCACCATCTCGGCTGCCGTATTGACCCAAGCCGGCAGGCACTGACGCATCGCTTGCGGCCACAGAACTGAAGTGAAGGTCTGGGTGAAGGTGAGGCCGATCGCCTTTGCCGCCTCCGTCTGCCCCTTCGGGATGGCCTGCAGCGCGCCGCGCACGATCTCGCCGACATGCGAGGAGCAGAAGATCGCAAGGGCAAGAACGCCTGCGGAAAACGGCCTCAAATCAAGACCCACCGCGGAAGAGACGTAATAGCTCGCCAGTACGAGGACGAGCACGGGCGTGCCACGGATGATATCGGTGTAAGCCCTGATCACTAGGCGCAGGATGGCGCCGCCATAAACAAGTGCCAAGCCGACGAAAACGCCGAGCACGGACCCGACAAGAATGGCGAGCAGCGAGATCGACACGGTTACGCCGACGCCGTTCAGGATGACGTAGCGGGCGATCCAGAGTTGTTCGAGAAATGTGTGGGACATTCGATCCTACCTGGGCAGGGCCAGCCGGCGCTCGACGAAGCGCATCAGGGCGGCGATGAGGAAGCAGGTTGCGACATAAAGAGCCGAGGTGACGAGCCACGTTTCGATGACGCGGAAGCTTTCGACATTGATCTTGCGGGCGGCAAAGGTCAGTTCCGGCACGGCAATGGCCGCGGCAAGCGACGTGTCCTTGAACAAGGAGATGATCGTCGAAGACAATGACGGCAGGACGTTGCGCAGCATCAAGGGGGCGATGATGGACCCACGGATCTGCATGGATGTCAGGCCGATGGAAAGACCTGCCTCGGTCAGCCCCTTCGGAATCGATAGCAATCCTGCACGGAATACCTCTGCCAGATAGGCTCCCGAATAAACGGAAAGCACCAGGACGAAGCTCTTCACCTTATCTAGGCGGAAGCCCAGCTGCGGCAGGGCAAAGAAGACGAAGAGCACCAGGACGAGGATCGGCAGGTTGCGGATTATGGTAACGTAGACCTGCGCCGGCACGACAGCGATACGGCTCTTCGACGTCAGCGCGAAGGCCAGCACAAGGCCGATCAGAGCGCCGATGAGGATCGAGATAATCGCAAGGCCGAGGCTGAGCGCCAAGCCGCTCAGAAGAAAATCAAAGTTGCGCCAGACGACGGCAAAGTTCAGCGTGTAACCCATGGCGGGCTATCCCTTTTCAGGCTGGCGGAGCGGGGAGTGCCCGCTCCGCTATGCTGTTACTTGTATTCGACCGGAAAGCCGATCTGCGGCGGGGTAAGGTCCTTGCCGAACCAGGTCTTGTAGGACTTGGCGTAGCTGTCGAATTCAACGCCTGTCATGGCTTCATGCAGCGCGGTATTGACGAAGTTCAGCCAGTCCTGATCGCCGCGCTTGACCGCGCAGGCATAGGTCTGCGGGTTCCATCCGTAGCCTGCATCCTTGTAGCGGCCAGGGTTTTGCGTCATGTACCAGGCAAGCGACGACTGGTCGGTGGCGACCGCATCGGCGCGTCCCGATTCCAATGCCTGGTAGATGAGATCGACCGATTCATACTGGTCGACTTTCGCATCCGGCAGGGCGGCATGAACCATGGATTCTGCGTAGACGTTCTGCAGAACCGAAATGGTCACGGAAGAGCCCGCTGCCTTCAGTGCAGCATAGTCGGCATATTGACCATCCGCCTTCAGCATCAGGCCGACGCCCTCGCGATAATAGGGAATGGTGAAGGCAACCTGCTGGGCACGCTCGCCGGTCACGGTCATGAACTGGCAGGTAATGTCGACCTTGTTGGTGGTGATGTTCGGAATACGGGCGTCGGATGACTGATTCACGTATTCGATCTTGTCGGGATCGCCGAACAGGGCCTTGGCGATGATGTGGCCCATGTCGACGTCGAAGCCCTGCAGCTTGTCGTCGGCGCTCTTGAAGTGCCACGGCGCGTTCGTGCTGCCGGTTCCAAGAACGAGGTGGCCGCGCGCAAGCACCTCATCGAGCTTGCTGCCGTCGGCGAGAGCGGGCGTGGTGGAGAGAAGTGTGGCGGCGACCAGCGACATCAGGCCGGCGCGAAAGGTAATGTTCATGGTTGTTCCCCTTGGTCGATAACTTATAATCCGATATTATGGACATCTGTCTGTTATCTCGGATAGGGCGTATCAAGGGACATGCGGGGCAAGTTGTCAATAGTGACTGCGGCCATCGATCGTCGGGAGATCGGGAACGGTAAAGCGCCGCCGGCAGAATGTCGTCGTCGGCGATCGCAACGTGATACTGCGGGCGCGCCATGAATCGACACGATGTCAGGAAAGGCGATCAGCATCGGCATGCGAATGCAGCCTTTCGTCGGTGCCTACAAAGGTGAAATTCGGAGCGGACTTATCCGAACGGGAGGTAGGATAACGGCTAGGTCCCAAGGCAGCGCGCCCGATGTTTATTGCGGCCGGGCCGGTGGTCGATGTGGCCCGCTTCTCTGTCCTCATTGTGGTCTTACAGCTCCGTCGAGCCCGTAACTGGACAGCAAGTCGCGGCCTTATAGCACGGGCTTTCCATGACGCCCTCGTGTAGCGAGCAACTGCTCATCACGGACATCCTCGCCACGCTCATCCCTGGGCGTATGCTGAAACGCAGAAGTTCGGGCGGTCTCTGATGCCTGTACTGCCCCTTATCATCCTGAGGTGCTGTCTTGGCCATCCTCCGACAACTGAAGAGGGATGCCGCGGTTTCTCATCGGAGTTCCGAGGTCCGGGTGGTCGGCATCGATGACTGGAGTTGGCGGCGGGCGACAAGCTATGGAACCATCATAGTAGATAGGCGGGCGGGGCGTGCCCGTGGATCATTCCACGATTTACCGCTGGGTCCAGAAATATGCGCCGGAGATGGAAAAGCGGTTACGCTGGCACTGGCGCCGGCCGCAGTCAACAAGCTGGAGCGGCGACGAAACCCATGTGAAGGTTCGCCGGCAACGGACGTACTTGCACCGAGCCGTCGGCAAATTCGGCAATACGATTGATTTCTATCTGTCGCGCACCCGGAATGCCAAAGCGGCGAAGCGCTTCCTTGGCAAGGCCTTGCACGGCCTGAAGGACTGGGAAAAGCCGGCTGTCGTCACCACCGACAAGGCCCCCACCTGCGGCATCGCGATGTCGGAACTGAAGGCCGAGGGCAAATGCCCTGGAGAGATGGTGCATCGGCAGGTCAAATACCTGAACAATGTCGTTGAGGCCGATCATGGCAAACTGAAACAGTTGATCAGACCGGTGAGAGGATTCAAAGCGTTGAAAACGGCCTATGCGACAATCAAAGGTTTCGAGGTTATGCGCGCCTTGCGGAAGGGCCAGGCAGCCATTTTCAATCTCGCCGGCGACGTCCGTGGAGAAGCTCGCATCGTTGAACGCGCTTTCTCTATCGGACCGAGCGCCTTGACAGAAGCCGTCGCCCTGCTCGCCTCGAATCTCGAAGGACGGGCCGCGTAACGGCAGAAAAATAGGACCTCTTAAACCAGCCGGAATTCTTGCAACAGAGCCGGCAGCAGTACCTATCTCGTCACACGGAAGTGGGTCACGGCACGTCTGGCGGATTGCAAAAGACGAGGCGCGCACTACAATCTAGCTGGCGATGACGAGGATCGATAGCGATCTGTTACACGTCGCGGCTAAGTGGGATTGGCGTGGATCGGCGACAGGCGCCGGGATGCCTGATCGGAGAGAAGCCGGGAATTTACAAAAACAACCTTCATTTCCGAGGTTTGACATGCAGATCACATGGCGCCCCGTTTTTCTGGTGAGCACAACATTTCTTTGCGTCACCGCATTTCAGGCGCAAGGGCAGACGAATGGGCAGAAATGGTCCAAGGACCCGAGTTCTCAATGCGAATTCGTCTCGCCGGTATCGCTCAGCGCTGGCCCGACCTATTGGGTAGGCGAATGCACGGCCAATCGGGCAAGTGGCTTCGGAATGCTCAGGCGCCGCGACGGCAACCAGGCCGGCCCCGCCTTTTACGGGGAGATGCGCGCCGGTGTTCCGACGATCGGCGTCATCGACAACGAGGGTTACCGCGTTGGCCGCTTCAAGAATGGCGACATCGGTGACGATGCGGAGCTTGAATTTCAAGTCAGGATCGATGCATTCGAAGCGGCTGTCAAAGCAGCGCGCGAGGTGGGCTCCCGATATGCCAAACAGGGAAATCAGGTTTCCGCCCACCTTTATGAGGGGGTCGCGAAACAGCTTGAAGAGCAGATCGAATAATGTTGCAAGCTCTGCTCCGACCTCTGTTGCTCGCAGCCTTGTCGCTCACAATCTTGCCGGCCTCCTCCCGGGCTGAAAGCGTCCCGTCAACGGGCCTGTCTCTTCCGGCGGAGGTCGAAGCCTTTATCATCCGGCGGAACGACTGCGATCATTTCCGCGGCGAAGCCTCCCCTGATGCGAGCCGTCAGGCCCAGATTGACAGGGAGCTACGCCGGCTTTGCACCGGCACCGACGTTGCGTTGGCGCGTCTCCTGAAGCGCTATGCCAAGAACGCTAAAGTGCAGGGAGCGTTGGCAGATTACGAGCGAAATATAGAAGGAAACTGAAGTCCCGGTGATGTCACGGTAACGGCTTGTGAGGATGGGCTGCATAGACGGATGATCGGCTATTGTTTCGTCGCTGTGACGGCGATCTTAACCTCGATGATCTTGGAGACCCATTCCGCAGCCGGATCGGAGAACATGCCGAGATCCAGCGCGGCGCGCTCCAGCTTGACATTGCCTTCCACTGCTGCCTTGTCGCCCTGCATCTTGTAGGTAAAGGGCAGGGTGATGGGAACGGTCACCTTCTTGATGGTTAGGCTACCCGCTGCTTCATAGCGGTCGCCGCCGAGTGATCTGAAGCTTTTCGTCTCGAAGCGGGCCTCTGGGAAGCGCGCGGTGTTGAGCCATTCGCCGTTTTTCAACGAACTCTCCTGGGTGGCGTCGCCAGTCTTAGCGGAGACGGTGTCGATGACGATGACGGCTTTCGAGCCGGCCAGATCGGCGGGATCGAAGCGAATGTCGCCGGTCCACTCGTCGAAGCGCCCGCTGAACGGCTTGCCGGCATGGCTGCCGCTGAACGTGATGCCGGACGCGGCCTTGTCGACGGTCCAAGCCGTGGCATTGCCGCCTATGGCCGGCATGGCGGTCGTAGCGGCCGGAACCGGAACTGCCGCACGAGCGGCTGTTTCGGTCGCGGCCGGTGTAGGCTCGGCGTGTGGGCCTGGCAGATGCAGCCAGCCGCCGACGAGGCCGACTAGCAGGACCAAGGCTAAACCGGCGCTGTGGGGCAGCAGGACTTTTCCCGGTGGCGCATGCTGGCCCTCATGCTCCTTGCCGCGCAGGAAAGGGAGCATCTGTGCGAGAACTCCATCGCGGTCGATGACATGGTGTTTAAGAGCTGCAGCCATATGCAAACAGATGAGCACGGCGCCGCCATAGGCCATGTAGGCATGGGCACCCATCACGCCGAAGGCAAGCGCTCGCAGGCCCTCAAGACCAGGAAGGTCCGGAATCGTGAACAGGCCGAACCAGGAGGTCGCGACCAGCAGGGGGCGATCCGTGCCGATAGCCCAGCCGGCCGATATATAGACCCAGCCGGTCAATGGAATGGCGAGCAACAGGCCATAGAAGGCAACATGCGTGGCGCGGGCGAGGATACGCTCCCATCCTTTCATGCCGGCGGGCAGCGCTGGGACCGGATGCGCGAGACGCCAGACGATCCGCAGCAAGGTCAGCACGAGAATGGCGAAACCAATGGACTTATGCGCCTGAAACAATTGATAGGCGAGTTGTTGTGTGCCGGGCTTGCTGATTGCCCTGACCATCCACCAGCCCATCGGGATCATCGAGATTACCAGAAGCGCCGTCGCCCAATGAAGGATGATGGCAATCGCGCTGTAGCGCTTGATGGTTTTTGGGGCCGGGCGAACCTGGGCGCTCGAATGAATGTTCATTGCCATCCTATTTTAAGACATGACCCGTTGGCCTTGGGGAGCTTGAAGACGGGTAAACGGGAAATCGGCTTTAAAACCGTTGCAGTGATCGACAGTCGGCTGCGATACGAAATCGCATCGCAGCCTGCGGCTTCCCGCTTTTCAGGATATTCGTGAGACTTATTTGGCCGACGGATCCTGTATGAATTCGCCATCGAAGCGGATGGCGACGTCAGGGCCGACGAATCCCGTCGGCTGGCCGAATTCGGTGCGATTGAAGCTGCCTTCGGCTGCAAAGCCGACGGCCGGCACGCCTGCAAACGGGTGACTGTCGATCTCGCCGTTGAAGGTAGCTTTCAGGATCACGGGCTTGGTGACGCCAAGGAAGGTCAGATCGCCCGCGACATCGGCGGTGGTCGGGCCGGTGGATGTAACCTTCGTCGATTTGAACGTGATTTTCGGATGCGCGTCGCTGTTCAGCATTTTCGGATCACGGCTGATTTCCTCATCCCAGGTCTGATAGGGCGTGGAAGCGTGCGTCGCCTTGTAGTCGCCTGGGTAGCCCGTCACGACCGACGTCGCATCGATGCTCGCTTCGATCGAGGAATCTTCGATCTTGGTAGGATCGAGCTTCAATACGGCCTCGAGCTTGTTGAAGCGAACGGTATAATTCGAAATCTTATTGTGCTTCACGGACCACAGCAGGGCCGCATGCGTCGGGTCGAGCTTGTAGACCCCGGCGGGCACGGTAGCATTGGTTGCCGCCGCCGATTGTGCAAAGGAATAGGTTGGGATTGCGCTGAGCATCCCCAAGGCAATGAGAGCGGAAGAAATACGGTATTGGCTTATTTTCATATGTAGCAAGCTCTTTCTCTGTTGATGGGCATGGCGACTATTGGAAGGCAAAGCGTTCACTTGGAAATGAATTTAATGTTGAGGGGAAGCCTCTTGAAATCGCTGGTTGCCGGACCATGGTGTCGTTGTCAGCTTGCGCAAACTAGGGCAGGCATGCTGCAGAGCAAGGCTCGTCAGGAAAGGCTCCGGCTTTTCCGTCGTATTGCGGACTGCCGGTGCGCAGGTTGGATATTATCGCTGGAATCTTGCGTCCTTTTGTTTTGCATTTGTAAAAACGGAACCAAGTATGGTCCAAACGGGCGCCAAAATCCCTGCTTTTCCGGGAAAAACGGAATGTGTGTGGCCTGAAACGGAACGTAGCGTGGCCAGGATTTTACGCACAAAAAAACCGGGTCATCGACCCGGCTCGCGAAAATTGTAGGTTGATTCTCAGTAAGGCGGTTCAGAAACCAACGTCGGATGTTTCCAACGTGCGGTGTTTTCCGGAAACTTGAGCAGTTCGGTGTATCTCGGCTTGTGTCAGGGGTTCCCTATCACATTGACTAGTCGCGACAGGCTGTTCCGATAACCGCCCCCATAAGATTGATGGCGGGATGCGCGCCAACACCGGACATCACATCCGCCGATCCGCTTCGTGCTTGCCAGCCCTCAGTTTTGTTGCAGTATCATCCGTGTGCCTTCTTTTCTTCATGCTCCCACCTTGCCAAGTAGTGGCGACATTGAATTTCTGAAGGATTGAAAACTATGAATCAAACAGCTTCCAACGTGAAGTCACGGAATATTCTCGTGCTGGGTGCTGGAGAACTCGGCATGCCGGTCCTGCGCAATCTGGCCCGTCGCGCAAAGGACATTGACGGCGCAACGATAAGCGTCTTGTTGCGCGCCAGCGCCGTAGAGTCTGACTCACCAGCCAAGCAGCGCGACATTGCTGAAATTCGCGATTTGGGGATTGAGATAGTCGTGGGCGATTTGGTGAAGAGCTCAGTCGACGAGTTGGCATCTCTGTTCTCGCAGTATGACACCGTAATTGGCTGCACGGGATATGCGGCTGGGATCAATACTCCAATGAAGCTGGCAAAGGCCGCTTTGCAGTCAGGAATTCCGCGCTATTTCCCGTGGCAGTTCGGTGTTGATTTCGAAGCAATCGGTCGAGGTGGTCCGCAGGACATCTTCGACGCGCAGCTTGATGTGCGCGAACTGCTTCGCTCGCAGCAAAAGACCGAATGGGTCATCATCTCCACCGGCATGTTCATGAGCTACCTGTTCGAGCCGGAGTTTGGTGTCGTTGATCTGGAAAAGAGCGCGGTCAATGCTCTTGGCAGCTTCGATAACGCTGTCACGGTAACGACACCTGACGACATCGGCGTGCTCACCGCTGAAATCGTGTTCTACGAGCCGACCATCACCAACGAGATTGTCTTCCTAGCCGGAGATACCGTCACCTATGGCGAGCTTGCGGACAAGCTGGAGGCGGGATTAAACCGGCCCTTCAGCCGGTCCGAATGGACTGTTCCGGTCCTTATGGAGGAACTGGCAAACGATCCCCAAAACATGATGCGCAAGTACCGAGCGGCCTTCGGTATCGGACGAGGCATGGCATGGGACAAGGCCGGCACTTTCAACGTACGAGAAGGCATCAAGGTCACGGATGTTTCCGATTGGATCAACGCGAACCTGACGGCCAAGTAACGGGGCTTAAAGGTGCGGTGGGGGAGCGCGATAATCTCGCTTTCTTCCGTCAACATTTGGCACAACGCCCATCTCCAGCAGGGCAGCCCTTTTGCACTCAAATCAGGGAGCGACGGTCTATGTCAGGGCTGCCAACCCATCTGCCAGGACGGCTTCTCTGGCGGACGGAAATCAAAATCCTCACGGGACTTTCGAAACTGCTCCGAATTTGTCAATCGGCGTCGTAACGGGACCCCTTATCGGCTCCCAAAAGGAACGCCCGCCGAAGTCTTCCGCAAGAAACTGCTCGCTCAAATGCGACATGCGGGATAGCTTGAGACGATCCGCAAGTCGCGGTTCAGCATGAACTCACACCTCTATGTGACCCACGACCAGGAAGAAGCGTTGCGGTTATCCGATCGTATCGCCGTCTTCTCCAAAGGCATCATCGATCAGATCGGTACTGGACCCGAACTCTACGCCAATCCACGCACCCCGATCCCGCTGCGGACATTGGTCGGTCACCCATCGCTCACGATCATGCGACTTTCCCTCTTTGTATCGCTATTCGCGCCCCGGAAAATCAGGCGCTGATCAATCGCTCGGCGGTGAACTTATCGGTCACGAGCATGTCGATGACACCGATGCGAAGGGCTCCGGCGATAGCAGCCGTCTTCTTGGCACCGCCCGCCAAGGCTATGACGCGATCGATCCGATGCAAGTCTTCTATGGGCAAGCCTATCACGCGTTCATCGAGCGGCGTCTTCACCAGCCGGCCATCTTTATCGAAGAACCGAAGTGAAATGTCACCGACGGCGCCGGCCTCTGCCAAATCGGCTAGTTCGCGTGACGAAAATATATTTCCCGACCGTGCCAGCAATTCGGAGGGCTCCACCCCGCCGATGCCTACAATAGCAAGTGAGATGCTGCCGAAGAGATCCATGGTCTCGCGCACGAACGGATCCGCCTGCATGAGAAGTTTGGCTTCGCGCGAACTGGTGACCCCCTGCACAGGCAGGAGCTTCGGTTCCGCGCCGGTCAATCGGGCAAGCCGTGTCGTGAGCTGCGTGGCATGTGTCTGAACCGATGGATCGCCCATGCCACCGAGGGTCTGGACGACATATTTCGCCTGAGCGCTCTTTTGCGGGTGAATGTTTTCGACCATCCTGAAGATCGTCTGACTCCAGCTTGACACGCCGATGATCTCGCCAGGTGCCAGCGTCACCTCAAGCAGATGAGCAGCCGCTTCTCCGATGCGGGCCATAATGGCGCCGTCCCGATCTTCGGTGCATTCCACGACGATGGCCTCCGGCAGCTGGAATTTGTCTCGCAGTCCGGCCTCAAGTTCGCTGTAGGTGCCGATGGGCGGAATGACGCTGGTGCGAACGATATCTTCCGCTTCCGCCCGCTTCAGCATCCGCGACACCGTCGCCTGCGATAAGCGCAGGTGTTGGGCGATCTCCGCCTGTCGTCGCCCTTCGATGTGGTACATCTGGGCCACTCTTGAAATCAGGCGGAGTTCGTTAAGGCGGGACATGAGCAATTCCGGCTTGAATTTTTATTCACACTTAGCCGGTGTTGGCCGCAACGTCGAGCGGGCAAGTGCATCATTCCACGTATTCAGAAGTGTGGTTCGGTCGATCTTCTCGGGGCGGATGATGTCCGTGCTGCGAGGAAGCGCCTCGATCACCGTTAGATCCTTCCAGAGGCCGAGCGACAATCCGGCGAGATAGGCAGTTCCCAATGCCGAGGCTTCCGGCGCCTCGCACCGTAAGACGGCATGGTCGATGAGGTTCGATACGCATTGCATCAGGAACCGGTTCTGGCTAGGGCCGCCATCGACATAGAGAGCGCCGAGCGAGCCCCCGCTTTGCGCGCGCATGGCGGCAATCACGTCATGGGCCTGGCAGGCGATCGAATCGGTGACCGAACGTGCCATCTGGGCGCGTGTGGTGGAGAAGTTGATCTGGGAAAAGAGCGCGCGCGCGTCCGAGCTCCAGTAAGGGGCGCCGAGGCCGACAAAGGCGGGCACGAAGCCCGGCCCGCCCGGTTTTGCCGTGGCGGCCAGATCGACAAGAGCCGCCACATCGGCGAGGCCTAGAATATCCGCCATCCACGGAAGGCTTGCGGCGGAGACCAGGATATTGCCCTCGAAGGCAAAGGTTGGAACGCCGGCAATACGCCAGGCAACTGTCGTCGTGATGCCGTTGCGCGGCGCGATGAAGCGCGGCAATGTCGTCATGACGGAAGAGCCGGTTCCGAAGGTCACCTTCCCATCGCCGGGCTTGAAGGCGCCATGGCCAAAAAGGGCGGCATGGCTGTCGCCGATAGCGGCGCGTATCGGCGTGCCGTCCGGGATGCCGGGCAGCCCTCGCGTCGTGCCAAAATCGGCGGAACTGTCAAGCACCTCGGGAAGCCGGTCGATATCGACGCCGAAGATATGTCCGAGTTCTTCGCTCCAGGCCTGGGCCTGCAGGTCGAACAGCTGACTGCGCGCGGCATTGGAGGCATCGCAGACGTGACGACTGCCGCCGGTCAGGCAATGAATGAGCCAGCTGTCGATCGTGCCGAGGCGCACGCGGCGTCCGGCAGGTGCCCGATCAAGCAGCCAGCGGAACTTCGAGCCGGGAAACATCGGGTCGAGGGGCAGGCCGGTCAGAGCTTCGACGCGCGCAAGATGGCCTTCCGTGGTCAGGCGTTCGCAGTCCGGCGCGGTGCGTCGGCACTGCCAGCTCAGGACCGGGCCGAGCGCTTCGCCGGTTTCGGCGTCCCAGATCGTAACGGATTCGCGTTGATTGGAGATGGCCACGGCCTCGACCGTGACCTCGGCAGCCACCTTCAGACAGGCCTCGACCGCCTCGCAGACGGAGGCGAAGATTCTGCGTGGGTCCTGCTCCACCCAGCCAGGCCGCGGATAGGAAATGCCAACGGCGGCCGAGCCTCTGGCAAGAATTTCGCCCGCTTCTGAAACCAATACGGCCTTGGAATTGGTGGTGCCCTGGTCGATTGCCAGAATTGCCCGCATCATCGTCTCCTCACATATAGGGCCGGGGCGGATGCGCACCCCGACTTATACGATCTGCTACCAGATTATTTGCGCTTGAGTAGCGCGACTGCGGCATCAGCAATTGCTGTCGGCGCCATGCCGAATTCGTCGAGGAGGAATTCGGCCGAACCTGTCGGTGCGTAAATGCCGGGAACGCCAAGACGTTTCATCGGCACAGGTGCGTTGTCGACCACCACTTCGGCGACCGCCGAGCCGAGGCCGCCGAAGATCGAATGTTCTTCTGCCGTTACGATCGCGCCCGTCTCGTTGGCCGCAGCGATAATGGCGGCCTCATCGATCGGGCGGACAGTTGCCATATTCAGGACGCGCGCCTTGATTCCGCGCTCGGCGAGGATCTCGGCTGCCTTGACCATCCGGTGGGTCAGCGTGCCGTTGGCGATGAGGGTGATGTCGGAACCTTCGCGCAACAGATTAGCCTTGCCGACCTCGAATTTATGGTTCTCGGGAAGCAGATCCGGAACGCCGACGCGCGACAGGCGCAGGAAGCAAGGGCCATCATAGCCCGCCGCCCATTCGACGGCGGCGGCCGTTTCAATCCGGTCGCAAGGAGCGATCACGGGCAGATTCGGCAGGACGCGCGTCCAGGCGAAATCCTCAATCGAGTGATGGGTCGGGCCGAGTTCGCCATACGCCATGCCGGATGAAATGCCGACGAGCTTGACGTTGGCATTGGAGTAGGAGATGTCGGCCTTGATCTGCTCGAGCGAGCGGCCGGTCAGAAACGGTGAGGCGCCGCAGACATAAGGCAGGCGTCCGCCATTGGCGAGACCGGCGCCGACGCCGACCATGTTCTGCTCGGCAATCCCGACATTGACGAGGCGTTCGGGAAACTTCGACTTGAAGCCACCAAGCTTGGAGGATCCCACCGAGTCATTGCAAACAGCGACGATCGTCTCATTTTCGACCGCCAGACGTTCGAGCGTCGCGGCAAAAGCGTCGCGGCAGTCGTGGAGCTTCGGTGCGTTTGTGGGCGCGTTCATTATAGGGCCTCCGACAATTCTGCCAACGCGATTTCATACTGTTCCTTGCTCGGAACCTTGTGATGCCAATCGACCCGATCCTGCATGAAGGAGATGCCGTGGCCCTTGTTGGTGCGCGCGACGATGCAATGGGGGCGTGTCGTACGCTTCTCGAGCGCTGGAACGATTTCGGACATGGCATTGCCGTTGATCTCGCTGACCTCCCAGCCGAAGGCCTCCAGCTTGGGACGAAGAGGAGCGATATCGTTCGTATCGGCTAGGGATGCGCCTTGCTGGAAGCGATTGTGGTCGACGATGAGCGTAAGGTTGTCGAGGCCGAACTGGGCGGCGGCCATGATCGCCTCCCAATTGGAGCCTTCCTGCATCTCGCCGTCGCCGGTGATGACGTAGGTATGGTACTGAGCGCCGGACAGCTTTGCGGCTTTTGCCATGCCAACAGCAACGGGCAATCCATGCCCGAGGGGGCCAGTGTTGGTCTCCACTCCCGGAACCTTATTGCAGTTCGGGTGTCCGTTCAGCCGGGAATGGGGCTTCAGGAAGGTTGAGATTTCCTCCTCCGGAAGGAACCCGCGTTTCGCCAGCACGACATAGAGCGCGCAGGCCGTATGACCTTTGGAAAGAACGAAGCGGTCTCGGTTCGGGTTCTTTGGGTGATCAGGGAAGACGCGCAGTACCCGGAAATACAGGGCAGCAAGCAGGTCGATGACGGACATCTCCCCACCTATATGGCCGGCACCGGCCTCATACACGGCCCGTAGGTCCCGTAAGCGGATCTGGCGAGCGATGCGCTCAAGGTCCGAAATCTCCATCATCTTCCTCACTATGAATAATTATTCACTATTAGATATTTTTACACAGGCGCAGCGATAGTCAAGCCCCATGGTCACTTTCACTTGTGCAGTATTGTCAAATGAGCCGGGTTGACAGTCATTCGCCGGCTTGTTACGAATTTTATAGCAGGGATGAATATTTATTCTTAATTGAACAAATATCACCTCGGACGTCAAGATTGCAGGAGGAACGATGGTGGCGGTAGATATTCAGAGTGAGAGTCGGCCGTCTGGGACGTGGCGCAGCAAGCTGACGGGAGCGACTGGCCCGCTGATCGGGCTCGTCCTACTTTGCCTTTTCCTGACCTTCAGTACGGATGCTTTCCTCTCGGTCCGCAATGGCCTGAACATCCTCGATCAGATCACGGTGCTTGGAATTATGGCGGTCGGCATGACCTTCGTCATCTTGATCGGCGGCATCGATCTCTCGGTCGGCTCGGTTCTGGCTCTCGCGATGATGGTTATGGGCTGGACGGCTAACGTCGCCGGTCTGCCACTCGGCCTCAGCATCGTGGTGGCGCTCATTGCCTCTATGATCAGTGGCCTGATCGTCGGCATCATGGTCACCTGGTTCAGGGTCCCTGCCTTTATCGCGACGCTCGCGATGATGTCGGCCGCGCGCGGCGTGGCGAACATGATCACCGACGGTCAGCAGATCGTCGGCTTCCCCGACTGGTTCATGATGCTGGCCATTGACCGTCATTTCGGCATCCTGACCGCAACCGTCTTCCTGATGCTCGCAGTCGTCGCAGCTGCCTGGACTTTCCTGCACTTCCGCGCAGAAGGCCGCATGCTCTATGCGGTCGGCGGCAATCCCGAAGTCGCGCGCCTTGCCGGTATCAACGTCCAGCTTGTGACTATTCTTGTCTACGTGGCGAGTGCCGTCCTTGCAGGTCTTGCCGGCATCGTTCTTGCCGCCCGCCTCGACTCGGTTCAGCCGTCCAGCGGCTTTGGCTATGAGCTAGACACGATCGCGGCCGTGGTCATCGGCGGAACGTCTCTGTCGGGAGGCGCAGGCGGCATTGGTGGGACGCTGATCGGCGTCCTCATCATCGGCGTTCTGCGCAACGGCCTCAACCTGCTCAACGTCTCGCCCTTCCTGCAGCAGGTCATCATCGGTGTCGTCATCGTTCTCGCTGTCGGCGCGGAGACGATCCGCAAGCGGCGTGCTGCATGATCTTTCGGCTCGCAGATCATGCGGGCCACCAGAAATTCCTCTCCGAAAGGTTTGGAGCGGATCTATTGCCCGAGGGGGAGGATAACCCACGGGTTCATTAACAACGGAGGAACTGACATGAAATTTGCGCGCACTCTGCTCGCGTCTGCTGCCCTGCTTGGCCTCAGCCTCGGATCCGTTCATGCGGCCGAAGTCAAGAAGCTCGGCCTTGCTGTGGCCAACCTGCAGGCAAACTTCTTCAACCAGATCAAGCAGTCCGTCGAAGCTGAAGCCAAGAAGCGCGGCATCGAGGTTGTCACCGTCGATGCCAAGGGCGATGGTCCGACCCAGATCAATCAGGTCCAAGACCTTCTGACGCAGAATATCGACGCCCTGATCTACATTCCGGCGGGTGCAGCTGCAGCAACCGTTCCTGTCAAACTCGCCCAAAAGGCCGGCATTCCTGTTGTCAACGTCGATCGCAATGCCGATGGGGCTCCGGGCGATACGTTTCTTGCGACCGACTCCGTCAAATCGGCCAAGGCGGTTTGCGATTACCTTCTGAAGGAAGCCGGTGGCAAGGGTAAGATGGTCATCATCCATGGTCAGAAGGGCACGACGCCCGAGCTTGACCGCACCAAGGGTTGCCAGGAGTCGCTGAAGGCCTATCCGGACGTCAAGGTCGTCGCCGAGCAGTATTCTAACATGTGGAGCCAGGACGAGGGCTTCCAGATCATGCAGAACATGCTGCAGTCGAATTCGGATGTCTCGATCGTCTTTGCTCAGGCAGATGGACTGGCGCTCGGTGCGGCCCAGGCGATCAAAGTCGCCAACCCATCGCAAAAGATTGTGGTCGGTGGTTTTGATGGCGACACCGCCGCGCTCGAGGCCCTCGGCAAAGGTGTGTTCAACGTGACCGCGACACAGCAGACGCAGAAGATGGGCCGCGATGCGGTGGAGAACGCGGTCAAGCTCGCTGCCAAGGAAAAGGTGCCGCCGGTGCAGCTGATGGATGCCACGCTGACGACCAAGGAAAACGTGGCGGGCTTCATCGCCAACCACCCGTAATCAGTCGAAATCGTTAGGAGGTGTGTTGTGACCGAGCCGGTTCTTTCCCTAAGGGGTATATCCAAGCGCTACGGACCGCTCCAGGTTCTCAAGAATGTGGACCTCGACGTCTATCCCGGCGAAGTGGTTGCCCTTCTCGGCGAAAACGGCGCCGGCAAGTCGACGCTGTCAGGTATCATCGCGGGGTCACGCACCCCTTCCGAAGGTTTGATGACATGGCTGGGGCAGCCTTATGCCCCGGCCGCACCGCGTGAGGCGATCGACAAGGGTGTCGTCCTGATCCACCAGGAACTGCAGCTTCTGCCGCATCTTTCGATCGCCGAAAATGTCTTCATCGGCCGCTGGCCGATGAAGAACGGCGTGGTCGACCGCGCGCAGATGGTCCGCCGCGCCCAGGAGCAATTGGCTCGACTGAACCTCCATATTCCAGCGACACGGAAAGTCGCCGGCCTGTCGACCGCAAACCAGCAGCTCATAGAGATCGCAAAGGCGCTGGCGCTCAATGCAAAGCTCCTGATCCTCGATGAGCCGACCGCGGCATTAGGCGGCGCGGAAACCGAAGCCCTCTTCGAACAGGTTCGCAAGCTTCGTTCCGAGGGCGTCGGCATCATCTATATTTCCCACCGCATGGAAGAGATCAAGCAGATCACGGACCGCATCGTGGTGCTGCGTGATGGGGAACGGGTCCACGAGTTCGCGGACAGCTCGACGCCGGTTCGCACGATTGTCGAAAGCATGGTCGGCCGTTCACTCGATCGCCTGTTTCCGGCGCTGCCGGAGCCAACCAGCCGCCCGGTTCTTCAGGTATCCGGTCTTTCATCTCCGGAAAATGCATTCCGCGATGTCACCTTTGACGTGCACGCAGGCGAGATCCTCGGCATTGCCGGTCTTGTCGGTGCGGGCCGCACCGAATTGGTGCGCGCGATTTCAGGCGCCGACCCGATCAGCGGCGGCGCTGTCAGCCTCGACGGCGAGACATTGAGGCTGCGCAGTCCCGCCGACGCGATTGCCAAGGGAATCGTGATGGTGCCTGAGGACCGCAAGGAGCAAGGTCTCGTCGTGGCACACAAGATCAGCGAAAACATTATCTATGCCAATCTCGATAAGCTCGGCGGCCGATGGATAACAGCGGGCATGAAGCGTGTCTTCGCCGAGAAGGCGGTGGCGAAGTTCGGCGTAAAAGGGCGTGCGGAGCAACTCGCGTCGGATCTGTCCGGCGGTAACCAGCAGAAGGTCGTAATCGCCAAATGGCTGATGCGCAATCCCAAGGTCGTGGTGCTCGATGAGCCGACGCGCGGCATCGATGTCGGAGCGCGTGCCGGCATCTACGATATCATCGTCAACCTCGCCAAGCAGGGTGTTGCGGTCATCGTCGTCAGCTCGGATCTGGAGGAGGTTCTCGGCGTCTCAAACCGCATTCTCGTGCTGGCGCAGGGCAAGCAAGCAGGCATTCTCAAGCGTGACGAGGCCAATGATGTCTCGGTCATGGAACTGGCGACAATCTAGGCAAAGACAGAAAGGAAGAGCGGTGTCCGACATCTCTCTGAATGCACCGAAATTATTTGATCTCAGCGGCCAGGTTGCGATTGTAACCGGCGCCGGCAGCGGCATCGGGCAAAGGATCGCGATCGGTCTTGCCCAGTGCGGCGCGGACGTAGCGCTTCTGGATCGCCGCACCGATGACAGTCTTGCCAAGACCGCGCACCATATTCAGGCCGCCGGGCGCCGTTCGATCGAAATTGCAGCAGATGTTACCAGCAAGGGGTCCATGGCTGAAGCGGTCGCGCGTACCGAGGCCGATCTTGGTGCGCTCTCGCTGGCCGTGAATGCAGCCGGCATTGCGAATGCCAACCCTGCCGAGGACATGGAAGAGGATCAGTATCAGACGCTGATGGATATCAACCTCAAGGGCATCTTTCTGTCCTGCCAGGCCGAAGCGCGCGCCATGTTGAGGAACGGCCGCGGTTCGATCGTCAATATCGCATCCATGTCCGGCGTCATCGTCAATCGGGGTCTAAGCCAGGCGCATTACAATGCGTCGAAAGCCGGTGTGATCCATATGTCGAAATCTTTCGCCATGGAATGGGTTGGCCGCGGCATCCGCGTCAACACGATCTCGCCAGGCTATACGGCAACACCAATGAATACGCGCCCGGAAATGGTGCATCAGACCAAGCTCTTCGAAGAGCAGACGCCGATGCAGCGTATGGCCAATGTTGACGAGATGGTCGGTCCGGCCGTCTTTCTGCTATCGAATGCCGCAAGCTTCGTGACGGGCGTTGATCTGCTCGTCGATGGCGGCTTCTGCTGCTGGTGATGCCATGCGCAAGCTGATCGCTGGAAACTGGAAAATGAACGGTTTCGTCTCCTCCCAGGCTGAGATCGAGGCGCTGAAGGGACTGACGGGCAGTGCGGCGTGCGACATCGTCGTCTGCCCGCCCTTCACGCTGATCGACCGCGCCGTGGAGCGGGCTAGAGAATCGCATCTCGTCATCGGCGCGCAGGATTGCCATGCCCAGGCGTGCGGCGCCCACACCGGCGATGTGTCCGCGGAAATGCTGGCGGACGCCGGTGTTCGCTACATCATCCTTGGGCATTCGGAGCGGCGCATGTCGTACGGAGAGGATAATGACATCGTTCTTGCAAAGGCAATTGCCGCTCATCGCGCGGGTTTGATCGCGATTATCTGCGTGGGTGAGACGCGGCATGAGCGCGACGAAGGACGGGCGATCGAAGTCGTCGGCGATCAGTTGAGCGGGTCCATTCCTCAGGGCGCAAACAGCGCCAATCTCGTGATCGCCTATGAGCCTGTTTGGGCAATCGGGACAGGCCTGGTGCCGACCTCCGAGCAAATTGAGGAGGTCCATTCAGCGATCCGGCGCTTGCTGGAAGAACGGATGGGCCGGGATGGAAGCTTGGTCAAAATCCTCTATGGCGGCTCGGTCAAGGCGTCGAATGCGCCGGCAATCTTCGGCCTGAGTAACGTGAACGGGGCACTCGTCGGCGGCGCCTCTTTGAAGGCATCGGAATTTGCCGGGATCATTTCTGCAGCAGGTTGAGCGAGAAGGCTCAGATGCCGTCGGCGTGCCGATGGCGCCTTGAAAGGAAAAAAATGCAACGCTTTGAGAAGAAGACCGTGGTCATAACGGGTGCCAGCCGCGGCATCGGTGCGGCCATCGCCAAGCGCTTCGCGCGCGAAGGCGCCAATCTCGTGGTCTCAGCCAACGAAGAAAGCGTCCATGGTGTGGCCGAACAGATCAAGGTTGACGGCGGGAAGTCCGTCTCTTTCGTCGGTGACGTTACCGACAAGGCAAGTGTCAAGGCGCTTTATGATGCCGCCGAACAGGCCTTCGGTAGCGTCGACGTCTCGATACAGAATGCAGGTGTCATCACCATTGCTCGCATCGAGGAGATGAGCGAGAGCGAGTGGGACAAGGTCATGGCGGTGAATACAAAGGGCGTCTTTCTCTGCGCCCAGGAAGCAATTGCCCGCATGCGCAAGCATGGCCGCGGCGGCCGTATCATCAACACGGCTTCCGGCCAGGCGCGAGACGGCTTCATCTACACGCCGCATTATGCGGCATCCAAGATGGGGGTCGTGGGCATCACGCAAAGCCTCGCCAAGGAAGTCGCCATCGAGAATATCACCGTCAATGCGTTTTGCCCCGGGATCATCGAGACCGACATGTGGGCCTACAACGACCAGGCTTGGGGCAAGCTGCTCGGCAATTACGGCCCGGGTGAACTGATGAGGGAATGGGTCGATGGCATCCCGATGAAGCGAGCGGGCTCCGGCGAGGATGTCGCCGGCCTTGTCACCTTTCTTGCAAGCGACGACGCTGCCTATATCACCGGCCAGACCATCAATGTCGATGGCGGCTTGATCATGTCGTAAAAACGAGCCGAACAGACTGTTCAGCGTTTCAAGTGATTGAAATGCGGCCGAATGCTGAAACCCCTCTTGCGATTCCGGCTGCCGATCGCCTATGTTTCAGATGTTCTCAGGGCGGGGTGTAATTCCCCACCGGCGGTATCGAGGAAACTCGGAGCCCGCGAGCGCCTCCGTCGAAGCGGAGGGTCAGCAGATCCGGTGAGATGCCGGAGCCGACGGTCATAGTCCGGATGGAAGAGAGCAATGTTGCAACGCCATGCTTCGTGGCGTGTTCGCATCCTTGTTCGCCCAAGGGAAAACGGTGGCTGAGAAATCGGCCATGGATGCCGCCGAAGCGGCGAACCCTTGAAAGGCAGAAGACATGGCAATTGCCAAAATTGAAGATGCAATTGAAGCGATAGCGCGCGGAGATATTGTCGTTGTTGTCGACGACCGCGACCGTGAGAATGAAGGCGATCTGGTCATCGCTTCCGACGCGATCAGCGCCAAGGCCATCGCATTCATGATGAACCATGCGCGTGGATTGATCTGTGTCGCGATGAAGGGAGAGCGCCTCGATGAGCTCGATATCCCGCTTATGGTTCCCCGCAATACCGAAATGCTGAAGACCGCCTTCACTGTCTCGGTTGACTATATTCCGGAAACCACAACGGGCATTTCTGCCGCCGACCGTGCAGCCACCGTCCGCGCTCTCGTCACGCCGGGAACAAAGCCTGACGATTTTGCTCGTCCCGGCCACATCTTCCCGCTGCGCGCCCATCCTGAAGGTGTGCTCGGCCGGCCGGGTCACACGGAAGCAGCCGTCGATCTCGCACGACTTGCAGGACTGACCGCGTCCGGCGTGATCTGCGAGGTTGCCAATGACGATGGCACCATGGCCCGTCTTCCCGAGCTGGAAGCTTTCGCCGAGCGACATGGCCTTCATCTCATTACGATCGAAGATCTTATTTCCTATCAGCGGCTGGCACCGACGATCAAGGCAGCTTAAGTCGCTCTTTTGACCACGACAGCTCCGCGGAAACCAAATTTGCCAATCGCGTCATCGCGATTGGTCGGCTCCGGCTGATCATTCAAATTCGCAGGGGAAGAACTTCAAATACCGGTAGCGGCGTTGTCACGTTGTTTGAAAGGTGGCCGCTTGACATATCGGTCCTGATCAACCGCTCTCCACAACCAGCTTTTCTGACCGTTGATGCGTGCCACGACCTCAGCGAGGTGCCAGACATCGCCTTTCGTGGGCGCCTTGTGGCGTATGCGGCGCGCATAATCAGGGCCGAGCTTTCGGCACCATCGGGGGATCGTCTCGTAGGAAACGGCGATCCCGCGATCGAACAGCATTTCCTCAACATCGCGCAGGCTCAGATTGAAGCGGAAGTAGAGCCAAACAGCACGGGCTACGATTTCGATCGGGCAGCGGTGGTTCCTGGAGGTCGGTTCACTCACGGTCATGGGCGCGCTGCTACCTCAATTTCCTTCCCGCTCAATCACGTGCAGCCCCTCAATGGCCGTGCCCGTAACAGTCGTGCCATTGCTTGGATTTGTGCCGGTTTCATAATGGAGAACGAAATCATGCTAGCTTACCTCTTCTATCTTCCGCGACCAGAAGGTGCGCGTTGCACTGAAGCGCAACTGAGTATGAAATTTGAGCAATATCGGAAGAGTGCAGGCGAGCTTGCGAGGTGGATAGAGTCAATTTCGGTGGTATCTCGGGCGAGGTGTGAGAAGGCTTTCTGATCTGAATTGCCGATTAAGCTTTTGAATTATTTTAATAAAATCTAATTATGGTTCGCCACGTTTTCTGGGATGCCCTCCGCTCGGAGGATACGGATGGGTAGTGACGGCATGTAGCCGCGAGCAGGTGACGGACCACCAAGTACGGTCGCAAGCACCCCCGGCATCGCCGTCAGCCAAGCCGCGCCAATGGCCGTTGCCTCACCTGGCGTCACTGTTTGCCGAGCACTTCGTCCTCATAAAGCTGATCCATGCTGAGGGACGCGACCTCGGCAAATGCCGTCTGGTTGCGGACGCGGCCGCCGCTGAGGATGACAACGTCGTCGCAGAAGGAGATCGTGCTGCGATGATGGCTGATCACGATCGTCGTGCGACGACCGGCTCGCAATTTCAGCGTCTCGACAATGGCAGCTTCCGACAATCCATCCATGGCGTTGGTCGCTTCGTCCAGAATGAGAATATCGGGATCGCGAACGAGCGCCCTTGCGAGAGCTATTCGCTGGCGCTGTCCGGCCGAAAGGCTCGCGCCCCTGTAGCCGACGAGTGTTGCGTATCCGTCAGGCAGTTTTTCGATGAATTCATGCGCTTCGGCAAGTCTGGCGGCCTCTTCCGCCTCAGCGTGCGAGGTATGCTGCCCATAGGCGATGTTTTCGAAAATGGTGCCGTCGACCAGTTCCAGGTCCTGGCTGGCAAGCGCGAGCCGGTTTCGCCATTGCGTGGGATCGATGCGGCTGAGCGGCAATCCATCGATCAGGATCTCGCCTTCGTCAGGTTCGACAAAACGGCAAAGGAGGTTCACGATCGTCGTCTTTCCCGCTCCCGATCGGCCGATCAGGGCAGTGGAGCGACCATGGCCAATTTCGAAACTGGTGGATCGCAGCACCACCGGACGTGCGGCGGAGCCAGGATATCGAAAGCTCACCTTGTCGAATTTTATCTCGCGGTTCAGTCGGGGAGCTGGCAGATCTCCCGCCGGCGGGGGTGGCTTGCCGGAGGCATCCAGCAGCCAGCGGACTTCCTCCAGCGAACCGCTCCAGCCTTGCACCTGGCTCCATGCCTGCTGCAGAGCGCGCACATGCGGCTGCAGCCTGTAGAGCAAGACGACGAAGGCGACGATGATGGGAAAACTGACGTCAAACGACCAGGCGCTGACGACGACCGCGAGGAAAAGTGCGGAATGCAGCACCTCCGTCAGCGGCGGCAGCGCGCCTTGGCGAGTCTGCAGAATAAAGCCCGCCTTTCTCACCGCATTCGATGCGCCGTCGAACACGGCCTTTTCGCGCTTCTCCTGGCCGAAAATCCGGATCAGCCGTCCGGCATGAACGAGATGCAGCATTCTGCCGGCAAGTTCATTGTTAGAGGAAGTGACCGTGCGGCTCGGCATCTTCAGGCCGGCGGAGAGGCCGGCATGCGCGGCCTGGACGAGGATGAGGCCGAGCGCGACGCAAAGCGTCATCTGCCAGGACAGCAGCAGCAGAAAGTCAAGAAGAATGACAGTCGCCGATGCATTGACCATCGCCCCAAGCACCGTCTGTATGGCATCCGATGCCCGCCAGGATTCGTTGGAGATGATGTTGAGCAGCCGGCCTGGGCTTTGCTGCAGGAAGAAAGGATATCCGATCTTCAGGAGCCGATCGGCAAGCGCGCTGCGGATCGCGTGGCCGGCCTTGCCGTGTATGAAGTTGGTCAGTGCCGTATTGGCGAAGGCGAGGATGTTCTTGAGCGTGATCAGCGCCAGAATGCAGGCGGCAATCACCATCATCCGCTGTCGGTCGTCCAGACCGGATCCGACTTGCTGGAAGAGAGCGGAAAACCCGCTCAGCCCAGTCGAAGCCTTTTCGCCTCCGATGATGCTGAGCATCGGAATGATGAGGCCGATGCCGGTGCCTTCGAGTACGGCGCTGATCAGGCCGAGAATGACGACGACAGGCATGAGCCGGATCTGTCGGCCAAGCGCCTGCCGTAGGAGCTGCAAACCTGGCAGGAGGAGTTTCAGCATGGCGGATCTCTCCTCAATGAGCGGGTCGTCTGCTTGATCCGGTTCAGTTCCGGCCGAGGGCGGCTCGTTATGGCACATCGCGCGAATTCGAGTGCGCCCAGCACATTCATGAATATGATTGGCCAATGAGACAAGGAGACTTCTGGATCGAAGCGCGGCCCGCCCCACAATTCCTTCCAGGCCGAGCGGAAAGTCCAGCAGAAATGACGCAGCAGCCACGGCGCGCCGGACAGGTGCTTCAGACAGAGCGCGCCATTTCCAAGACTGTAGCTGCGATGAAGCCGTTCGATCGCCTCGCGTTGGCTGCGGCCGTGATAATGCAGCACGTTCATGTCGGGAACATATTCGATCGGAATACCAAGCTGAAAGGCGCGGACGAGATAGTCGGTATCTTCGGCCGATTGCAGAACGCTGCCGGCGCCGAAGCGCTCGTCGAAGCGGCCGACGCGCCGGGCGACTTCGCGGTGCATCGTCATGTTGCAGCCAAGTATGAAGCCGCCCGGGTGGACATCCGGCGTAAAGCGGGCCGGCTCCGGCGATCGCTTGATCGTAAACGGCAGATCGAGCGCATTGCCGAGTTCGACACGACCGCCCCGGATGACCAAGCGTTCTCCGCCTGCGTAGTGCCGCTCCAGATCCCGCAGGTAGTGCAAGTCCACTTCGCAATCGTCATCGATGAAGATCAGGATGCGCCCGCGAGACCGCTCCATCCCTGCATTGCGGGCGGCGGCCAAGCCGCAGCGGCGTTCCACCACCGGTATGATCGCAATGCTGGAGGAGGAGGCGATGCGGGCGAGCCGCTCGGCGGTATCGTCGGTCGAGCCGTTGTCGACCACCACCACCTCGCTTGCCATCGAGGCGTGCGCGCGACTGGCTGCCTCGATCGATCGGATGCAGGCCTCAAGCGCCTCGGCGCGGTTGCGGGTGCAGACGATGAAGCTCGCCGTCGGCACTCGGCCGATGGACAGGCGAGGAGGCCTTGTGGCAAGCTGCGCCTGCGCTTGCGGGATGTCGGAATCCGCGCCAGCCATATCAGGCAAGTCCTTGCTGCGGCAGCACGCTTCCTGCCGGCACCGATTGCCGATATCTTGCCAGGGCGTCGAGGCGCAGGCTCGCATCGCTCCAAAGGCGGCTGCACCAGGGCGCATAGGTGGCGACGCGAAGCCCATACCGTTCGCGACGCCGTATCGTGTGCCATTTGCCTGTCTTTGTCAGGAACTGATGCGTCAATGCGGGCTGCTTCTCGTCCGCGATCAGCTGATAGAGGAAATAGAAGAAGCACATCAGCCCTTCCTCATAGCTTGCGGAGGCCCGCAGGCCGCGTGCGGCGATCCTTTCTTCGATGGAGAGGAGACAGTCGGCGGCACGGGCAACCGTGTCCTTCGTCACCGCCATACCGATATCGTGCAGGGCATAGGGATCATCGATCAACGATACCCGTTGGAGATTTTCTGCCGCGATCTTCAGATGCGTGAAGCGCATCGGTCGCTTATGTTTGTTGGTGACGCTCTCGTCGTGAACGCGATAGGCAACGAGGCTTTCGTCGATCATCGCAGCGGGGAATTCTCGGGTGATCCGCCGGAACAGATCGAAATCCTCGGCATGCACATAGCTTGTATCGTAGGTCAGCATGTCAGCCGGAATGACCCTGCGGTTATACATCACGGTCGAATGCATGAAGACGGTGTAAAACATCGATAGAACATGCCAGTCGGCCGACTGATGGATCGGATTGGGCGCGCCGCGTACAACGCGATTGCCGATGAGCCGGTCGATGCCGGTGCCGCTGATCGCAAGCTCTGGCCGCTCACGAAACAGGGTGATCTGGCGTGAAAAGCGTATGGGATAGGCGATGTCGTCGGCATCCATCCGGGCGATGAAATCGCCTTTCGCCATGGTCATGCCCTCGTTGAGCGTCGCAATGAGGCCGCGGTTTTCACGCGAGACGATACGCAGGCGATCGTCCGCTGCCCGATACCGTTGCAGGATATTCAGCGACCGGTCGGTGGAGCCATCGTCGATGGCAATGACATCGAGGTGTTTGTGATCCTGTCGCAGGATGCTCTCGATCGCTGCGGCGAGATAAGGTTCGCCGTTATAGACGGGCAGCAGGACGGAAACCAGTGGGACGGTCATTCTTCAGCTCCCGCGCTATTGCAGATCAGAGGCTTGAACGGCTTCGCCGGGATCATGAGTATCGCGGCGAGAGAGTGTTGTTTCGTATATTTTCGCACCACGCCGCGGTTCCCATGGCTCGCCAGCTGCAGCCACCGGCAAATTGTCGCGGGCGACATAGGGAAAGTGGCGCTTGAAGCCGTTCAACGGCTTTTCAAAAAGGCGCCATGAGATGGCAGCCACCGCCAGTGTCGCGGCACTTCCGATGATCAGGCGGCCGAAACCCTGTTGTGAGACGTTGACGGGAATCCAGGCTTGGGCCCTGACGATCAGAGAAAGGATGATCGGATGGAAGAGGTAGATGCCGTAGCTGATCCGTCCGGTTGCTGCCATCGGCGCGGATTCGAGCAGCTGGCCAAAAGCCGATCGAAAGCCCAAGGAAGCGGCCCCGACCAACATGACAAGCGGCACGAGCGGAAAGACCTCCGAGCCGATCCAGATGAACCAGTCTAGAGCAGGCGTTATAGGATCGGGTCTCAGCCATAGTGCCACGCTGGCGGCAGCCACCAACGGCATCCAGCTCAGCCGCATCCATTGCGGCCAGGCCTGTGTTCTTTCGCGATAGGTAGCGAGCAGGGCGCCGCATGCGAGCGCATCCATAGAGCCCGAGGGGAGCAGGTCGCGCACCAGCGAGGGCGTCCCCGTTAGTGGCCAGCAGAGGCGATAGGCGAGCGAGCAGGCAATGACGGCTAGACAGATGCCCCCGATCATTCGCCGCGGCGTCAGTAGGATTGCCAGCGGCCAGACGATATAGAACTGTTCCTCGATGCTGAGGCTCCAGGTATGGCACAGAACCCAAGGCGTCCATTCGCCGCGCAGGGCATACCAGTAGTTTGCCAGGTAGAGCGCATGCCATTTCAGACTGCCAGTGCCGCGAACACCTTCGAGATTGACGAGCCACACCAGCGCCAGAACTGCGAAATAGGGTGGAAATATGCGCAGCGCCCGGCGGATATAGAATGCCTTCAAGGCGGTGGCCGGCTGGTAGCGGGCATCTGCCCGTGCCTCCAACAACAGGCGCGTAATCAGGAAGCCGCTGAGTACGAAGAAGAGACGAACGCCCAGATGACCCCAGATGGAACCGTCGGCCGCAAAAAAATGTGCGTAGAGCACCATGGCAACGGCAATGGTTCTTAGGCCATCCAGTTGGCGATCGCGCATATTCGACATAGACACCCCCGGCTTTTCAGCCTTTTTCGAACCCTCTCATTACGGCGCCAGCACCCCGCTATTCCGCTGCTGTTCTTCTTTCCGGCCCCGTCGCACCATCAACTTGCCAAGCGACCTATCGAGGCTTCCGGATCGATTCCGGCCAAACTTGGGCAGTTCTAGGCTGATAAGGCAGTGGTCGATCACGTGTTTGAAACAATCGGCCATGTTTCTCGAAATACTGAACTATGGCCGCTTCGAGGGGTGCAAAATTTGTCATTCATCAGGCAAGGCCGGCCTGGATCGCGGAGAGCCGATCAGGGGCCGTAAACGTAATCTTGGGCGGGACTTCGGTTGGTCAACCCTATGCTTACACTATGCAATTAGCGAAAGATTCCGGACCCTTCAGACATCCATGCACTGCGGTATTGCGTACATTTTTCGCTTTTGCTTCGTTCTTTTCTATTTTTGGTAGATGAGTTTATTTGTGCATCTTATGCGGTGTTTCGATCGCACGAACGCTTGTTGCATTGCTGGATCATGAAAGTGCACGGAACTGATGATGGCCGCCCGCGCTGGACGGGTGCGCGTTCTTGCGAAGAGGCGGGCGGGGTATGTCCGACAGCCGTTGTGAGTTCATCCGTGCTGCTTCATGGGCGTTGGTTCTAACCCTATCAGCTGCTAGAGTACGATGGATCGCGTCGACTTCCTGGGGATGAGTGTCGGGGCCGACACCCGAATGCGATCATCCGGCGGTATAGCCTCGCCTCCCAACAAATCAAGCGCATTTGCAGCAATCTGCTCGAAGGGCACCCGCAAGGTGGTCAGCGGCGTGGAAAGATGGCTGACGATCGGAATATCGTTGTAGCCGACCAGCGAGACGTCGCCTGGCACCGACAGACCCATACGCATCAGGCCCGATAATGCGCCGATGGCTGTGTTGTCGTTTACCGCAAATATTGCCGTCGGCGCCTGCGGCAAGTGCATGATTTTCTCGGCGGCTTCCGCTCCGGATTCAATTCCGAAGGTCGACGAGACGATCAGGGATGGATCGATCGCCAGTCCCATTTCAGTCATGGCCTGGCGATAGCCTTCCACACGGGTTCGCGCGCTGGAGGCATAAGATGGACCCGCAATGACTGCGATCCTCCGATGACCAAGATCGAGCAGGTGCCGCGTGGCGAGATATCCCCCAAGCCGGTCGTCGCCGATCGACGAAAGACTATGGCCATCGGTTCTAAGTGCCAAAACCGTCGGCACCCCCCTTGCGGCCAATATGTCGGGAAAGTCATCGTCGTCGCGCGCCGTCGATAAAATGAGCCCATCGACGCCGCGCTTCAGAAGTGACTCCGCAGCGAGGCGATCTGCCTTCGCTTTGTCGTCCGTAGTCGCGACGATGGCGAACCGCCCGGTCCTGCTGCAGGCTTTTGCAAGGGATTCGTAGAGCATCGCCATAACGGTGTCCGTGAGCCTCGGTACGATGATACCGACCGTCATGGTGTTGCCGCGGCGAAGACTGGCTGCAGAAACATCTCTGACGTAACCGAGTTCCTCGGCGATCTTTCTGACGCGCCTGGCTGTTTCGCTGTCCGAGCGCGGCAGGCGCTCATCCAAAATTCGCGACACTGTCGACTTCGAAACGCCGGCCGCCGCCGCGACGTCGAGAATCGTTATGCGCGACTGGCGAGCGTTGTCTTCCACTATTGAATTCATTCGGAATTTCCGTGCCGGCGAGTCTGATCTGCGTATGGATCTGATGATGCCTGAAAAATCCTGTTGACTCCAGCGAAATCGGAAACGATAGTGGGAACGTTCCCATTAACGATCCCGTTGCTGATTGTGAACCGGACAGCGACGACAAGGAGGAGACTACCCATGCACCCAATGGACCTCAGGGGCTTGAGCCCCGCACCGGTGACCGCATTCACCCGCGACGGTGAAGTCGACTATGCGGCGAACGCTCGGATTGCGAAGTGGCTTGCATCCATGGACGGCGTAAAGAGCCTCGTCATCCTCGGCCACGCCGGTGAAGGCACATTCCTGACCGAAGAGGAACGCCTCAAGCTGATCCGCACCTATGTCGAAGCCGTGAACGGCGAAATTCCGATCATCGCCGGCATTACGGGCGAGGGCACGAAGGTTGCCGCCGAAGAGGCCAAGAAATGCAAGGCCGCGGGCGCTACCGGGGCCCTTGTCTATCCAAACCACGGCTGGCTGCGCTTTGGCTTCCAGAAGGGCGCGCCGCAGGACCGCTACAATGCGATCTGGCAGGAATCCGGTCTGCAGTGCATCCTGTTCCAATATCCGGATGTCACCAAGGCTTCCTACGATCTGGACACGCAGCTTGCGATCGCAACACAGGAGGGGGTTGTTGCGACCAAGAACGGCGTTCGCAACATGAAGCGCTGGTATGTGGAAATTCCGGAACTGAAGAAGGCGAATCCGAACTTGCAGATCCTGAGCTGCCACGACGAATGGCTGTTGCCGACTATGTTCGATGTCGACGGTCTGCTCGTCGGTTACGGCAATATTGCACCGGAGCTGCTCATCGATCTCATCAAGGCCGGCAAGGCACAGGATTATCCGGAAGCCCGCAAGATCTTCGAGCGCCTGCTGCCGGTCACCCGCGCCGTTTATCACCGTGGTTCGCACATGGAAGGCACCGTCGCCCTCAAGCTTGGCCTCGTCCATCGCGGCGTTCTCGACCATGCCACGATCCGCGAGCCATTGAAGAGCCTAGGTGAAAAGGCCGAGGCCGAAATCTTCGCCGCTTTCGACGCGGCGGGCATCGGCCGTGTCGGGCAGCTTTTGGCGGCCGAATAGAAAACACGCCTCCGCCGCCAATCGGCGGAGGCGTATTCGATGGGGGAGGCTGCAGATGCGTCGGGGAGCGACGCTTTCTAAAGGCGATTGTGATGTGCCGGAAAGTCGCTTCGCCCTTAAAAGGCCGCAGCTTCGGATCGCCGCCTGCAGGATGAGCGCAGCCGAGGCAAGATGTTCAATGCGTAGGTCAATGCCAAGTCGGGGAGCCGGAGACCGGGCAGAGGGAGGATAGAATGAATATCGAACAGCGAATGACGGCGTCGGTTGCGCATGTCATCGATCCGCAAGCCGACATAAGTGCGCGGCTGGAGCGGTTGCCCATCACCCGAGAAGTATTCTGGGCTCGTAATATCGTCGGCGCCGCGACATTCTTCGATGGCTATACAGTTATCGCCATCGCCTACGCCATGCCGATACTCGTGCACGAATGGGGGCTGACACCCGGCCAGACGGGCATGATCCTATCGATGGGATATCTGGGGCAACTGGTCGGCGCCGTCCTGTTCGGTTGGCTAGCCGAAAAGATCGGTCGATTGAAGGTTCTTCTCTTTACCATCCTACTTTTCGTCAGCATGGACATCGCCTGCCTCTTTGCAGCCGGCGCAGCAATGATGATGGCGTTTCGCTTCGTTCAGGGTGTTGGCACCGGCGGCGAAGTTCCGGTCGCCAGCGCCTACATCAATGAGCTGATCGGCTCGAAAGGCCGCGGGCGCTTCTTTCTTCTCTACGAAGTGATGTTCCTGCTCGGCCTCGTCGGTGCGGGCCTGATCGGCTACTTCATGGTGCCGCTCTATGGTTGGAAGGTCATGTTTGCCATCGGCCTGATCCCGGCTGTATTGATGATCCCGCTGCGCTGGTTCCTCACCGAGTCACCCCGCTGGCTCGTTGCCAACGGGCGTTACGAGGAAGCCGATCGCATCGTCACCAAGCTCGAAGACAGCGCCCGAGCCGCAGGCGAGACGCTTCCTGAGCCGAAACATGCCGCAGTGCCTGTGCGCAAGTCATCCGACTGGCGGGAACTTTTCCAAGGCATCTATCTCAAGCGCACGCTATCCATCTGGGCCATGTGGTTCAGTGCCTATCTGGTCGCCAACGGCACGATTACCTGGTTGCCCACCCTTTATCGTCAGACCTTCAACCTGCCGCTTGAAACCAGCATATTCTATGGGTTCGCGACATCGGTGGGTGGCGTTGTTGCAGCGGTTATCTGCGCGCTGCTCATCGATAAGGTGGGCCGCAAGCGCTGGTATACGGGAGCATTGCTCATCGCTCCCATCCCGCTTGCCATCCTCGCATGGCTCGGAGCGACATCCGCCACACAGGTATTGGTGCTGGCAGGTCTTGCCTATGCCATCGTTCAGACGGTCACCTTCTCGCTGTATCTTTACTCCGCAGAGATCTATCCTACGCGCCTGCGGGCAATCGGGACGGGTGCTGGAAGTGCGTGGCTTCGCCTGGGATCCTCGGCAGGCCCGATCGTGATCGGCTTCCTGCTCTCGTCGATGGGCATCCAGTACATATTTATGGTATTTGCTGCAATTTTGCTGCTCGGCGCACTTGTCACCGCCGTATTCGCCGTGGAAACCAAAGGCCGGACGCTCGAAGAACTCTCTCCATAATCCAGTCGCATTACCTGTTCCTTCTGATGAACGCGGGAGCTGCAGGCATTCATGCTCCGTTCAGCCGCCTGGCTTCAGGATGATGGCACTGATGGAGGTTCGCTATGAAAATCTTTAACAATCTGCTTGCTGCATTTCTGGCTGTCGGCCTGTTGATCGGTGCGGGGGCTGCGTCGGCTGCACCGATGATGAACATGACGAAGCCAGAGGTCCAATCATCTGTTCAAACGGTCCGTTATCATCATCGGCGCCACTGGCACGGGCCGCGACATCACCGGCATCACCACTGGAAATCGCACCGCAGCTATCGGAGCCATTACTGGCGCGGCCATCATCACGGTTGGTACAAGCATCGTCACCACCACCGCCATCACCGCTACTATCGCTGGTGATCGCAGCTCGACGGGAGTGTAGTCTCACGACCAAACCCTCGCGCAACCTAAAGCCGAGTACCGGCGATATCGCCTGAACCGGCTCTGAAAGGCACTGCAGTTCGAAGGCATGATGGCGTCTGCGACAGCAGGCGCCATTGTCGCATGGATTTGCAGAGTCTGATGGTTGATTGCCGGGCGGGCACGAGCCCGAGTTCGGACTGCGAGCAAGGGTAACCTCAAACACCGAGCAAAAGCTGCACGGTGTTTGCCGCGCATATGCTAGAAGCAACGTCGCGCCTGCCGATTCACGAACAAAATTGTACAATGGCACCGGCGACGACGCTTCGCTTCATATCGGGAGGTCCTCCCGAATTTCATGTCCGGGAGGAGGAAAGCCAGAATGACCTATGATCCTTCGAAAGATGGCGCCGAGATGGATTTCCGGCAGCGCATGTCCTACGGCGACTATTTGCAGATCGATCGGATTCTGACGGCACAGCTCCCATTGTCATCGGCGCATGACGAGATGCTCTTCATCATCCAGCATCAGACGTCCGAATTGTGGATGAAACTTGCGCTATATGAGATCCAGGCAGCCAGGAAGATGATCGCGGCCGATCAGACGCAGGAAGCGTTGAAAATGCTATCGCGTGTGGCCCGGATTTTCGAGCAGCTGAATTCCGCATGGGATGTCTTGAGGACCATGACGCCATCGGAATATACGCGCTTCCGCGACGATCTCGGCCAGTCGTCCGGCTTCCAGTCATGGCAATACCGGCTGATCGAATATGCGGCCGGAAACCGGAATCTCGCAATGTTGAAGCCGCACGAACATCGGCCTGATATTCTGGAGATGCTGGAAGCCGAACTGGCGCGTCCCTCGCTCTATGATGAAGTTTTGCGCCGGTTGGCGCGCATCGGCCTGCCTGTGCCGGAGGAGGTGCTGAAGCGGGACTTGCGCCAGGCATGGCAATTCGACGAGGGTGTCATGGCCGTTTGGGTGACGGTCTATCGCGATCCGTCGCGATACTGGGAAGCCTACGAAGTTGGCGAGAAGCTGGTCGACTTCGAGGACTATTTCCGGCGCTGGCGTTTCAACCATGTTACCACTGTCGAGCGCGTGATCGGTTTCAAGCGCGGCACAGGCGGAACAGCGGGGACCTCGTATCTGAAGCGGATGCTGGAGGTGGAGCTTTTCCCGGAATTGTGGCGCGTGCGCACCGAATTGTAGAATGGCTGGAAGCCTGGCCGGCGTTGTAGAGGCGTTCAGCTTCACGTCGTGCATGATTGTCGTCTATGCACGCGGTCTGCGACCGTCGCCCAATTTTCAAAAGGTAAGCAGGCCGATCGGTGCTCCGCTGTCGTAGGAGTCATGTGCCATTCCCATAGAGCAAAGTTGGAACAATCCGATGCCGCAAACGTAAGGAGGAAGGTGCGAATATTCGAGGCGGGATTTGTTCAGCGGAATGACATTGGATTATATCGACGTCGGTCCCGGCCTTTTGCGCGTTCGCCACGGCGGCAACGGGCCGCCGTTGCTGTTGCTGCACGGCCATCCGCGAACGCATATGACTTGGGGCCATGTCGCAGACCTCTTGTCTCCCTACTTCACGATTGTTTGCCCTGACCTCAGGGGATTTGGGAAGTCTTTCCAGCCCGTTGACAGCGAGGATAGCCGTTATTCTTCGAAACGGGCGAAGGCGCTGGACTGTGTAGCGCTGATGCAGGCTTTAGGGCATCGGACTTTTGCCGTGGCGGGCCATGACCGCGGCAGCTACGTGGCGTTCCGCCTTGCCCTCGATCATCCCGAGATCGTCACAAAGGTCGCCGTGATCGACAGCATTCCGATCATCGAGCATCTCGAACGGATGGATTGGCGCTTTGCGCGTGATTGGTACCATTGGTTCTTCTTCGCGCAGCCGGAAAAGCCCGAACATGCCATCAATGCCGACCCTCGCGCGTGGTACAGCCGCATTCACCCTGATTTCATGGGGAAAGAGGCCTATGACGATCTGCTGACGGCGATCCACGATCCCGCGGTCGTCCATGGGATGATCGAGGATTATCGGGCAGGATTGACCGTTGATCGGCAGGATGAGCTGCAGTACCGCCTTGCCGGTAAACGGATCGCATGCCCGTTGCTTTGCCTTTGGTCGACGAAAGACGATCTGGAATACTTCTTCGGCGATCCGAGGGAAATCTGGCGCTTGTGGGCGGTGAATGTCACCGGCCACGGCATCGAAAGCGGTCACCACGTCGCGGAGGAAAATCCCGGCGATCTTGCAAACTCGCTCCAGCGTTTTTTGAGCGGGGAATGAAAAACTGGCCGCGGCTTAAGCTTCATGCAGGACGTGCGCGGCCCTGACAGCCGCCGATGCCCGGTTTTCGACGCCGAGCTTTACATAGATCTGCTCAAGATGCTTGTTCACGGTGCGGGCGGAAAGGCCGAGGATTTCGCCGATATCGCGGTTGGATTTGCCCTTGGCGAGCCACAGCAATACTTCGGATTCGCGCTGCGTCAGCGCAAAATGCCGGCGCAGGGCTTCGTCGTCGGCACGCTGGCTGGTGGCCGTCAGGCGAAAGAGGTATTCGTCGGCGCCGATGGCACCGAGAAAGGTGAATTGCAGTGCCGCCTGGCCGCCATTGTTCATCGAAAGAAGATTGTCGCGAGCAGGGCCGAGCCGCTCGCGCTCCAGCATGAAGGCGGCGATATGTTTCGAGGCGAGCTCAAGGCCGTCGTCGCTGCCCGTGGCAGCATTGATCAGGCGGGTTGCCTGGGGCGTCGACCAATGGATGGCGCCATTGCCCTTGACCGCCAGGAGATGGCGGCCCGCGGCGTCGAGCGCCACCCTGGCGCTTTGAGCCGAGCGGGCATTGCGCAGGTGGACCCGGATGCGGGCGCGCAGTTCGTCGATATTGATCGGCTTGGTGAGATAATCGACGCCGCCGGATTCCAGCGCATGCACCACATGCTCGGTTTCGGTGAGCCCGGTCATGAAGACGACCGGAATCTGGGCGATGCCGGCATTGGCTTTCAGCCGGCGGCAAGTTTCGAAACCATCCATGACAGGCATGACGGCATCGAGCAGGATGAGATCGGGTGTGATGCGCTCGACGATGTTGAGCGCCGCCGGTCCCGAGGTGGCGATCAGCACGGAAAAGCCGGATTGCTCGAGCGCGTCAGTCAGAAAACCGAGCGCCTCCGGTGAATCGTCCACCAGCAGGACTATATCGCGGGGAAGGGCAGGCTCAGCCAATCTGTTCTACCTTTTCAGTGTCGAAGCTGCGCAGCACCTTCAGGAAACCGTCGAGATCGAAAGCCTGGACATGGGCGCGCAAGGCATCGATGAAGGGTCTGTTTTCTTCAAGTTTCGCAAGATCCGCAAGCTTTGCTTCGATTCCCCTGACATAACCGATCTCGCCGAGCCGCAGCAATTCGCGGACATGCTCGATCCCAGGGCTCTTCAGGGGCGGTGGCGGCTTCGGCGCGGTCGGGATAGAAGCATCGGCATAGATCCATTTCAGCCCGAGATGCAGCGCGAGCTTGTCGCGAAGCTGGCGGATGTCGACCGGTTTGGAGATGGCGTCGTTATGGCTGTCGTCGCTGTCGGTCGCCGCAGCAGCGTCACCTATATTGGCCGACAGCATCAGGATCGGTGCCGTCTGGCCGTTTTCCCTGAGCCGTGAGACGAGCTGCCATCCGTTCATGCCGGGCATGGAAATATCGACCAGGAACAGATCCGGCTTGATGCCCTCGATCAAGGTCAGGCAGTCCGGGCCGCCGGCGGCGGTGAGCACGATGAAATCGAGTGGCGAGAGTATCTCGCGCATCAGTTCGCGATGATCCTCATTGTCGTCGACGACGACGATGGTGCGCCGCGGCCCCTCGTAGCCGACGATACGCTGCTCCTGCGCCGGCGGCTTCATCGGCCGGATCACCGCAGATAACATCAGGCGCACCCTGAAGGTCGAGCCCACGTCCTTCTCGCTTGAGACCGAAATCTCGCCACCGAGCGTATTCGTCAGCAATCGCGTGATGGTGAGACCAAGGCCGAGGCCTGGCATTGGTCTGATGCTGTCGGCTTCGCCGCGCTGAAAGGGCTCGTAGATACGGGTAATGTCCTTTGCCGCTATGCCGCGGCCGGTGTCGGAAACGGTGAAGGTCGCGACCTGGTTTCTATAGCCCACCTCGAAGCGGACGGTTCCGGCATCGGTGAACTTGATGGCGTTGGACAAGAGATTGACGAGGATCTGGCGCAGCCGCTTCTCGTCGGTGCGGACATAGTCGGGCAAGGCGGCGGCGCGCTCGTGGACGAAAGCCAGCCCCTTTGCCTGTGCCTGCGGATGGAACATGTCGACGATCTGGTCGAGAAAATCCTGGATGTTGATCTCGTTGGAATAGACCTGCAGGCGGCCGGCCTCGATCTTGGAAATATCGAGCAGCCCGTCGATCAGGCCGGAAAGATGCTCGGCGCTGCGTCGGATAACCTTCAGCGAGGATTGTCGGGGCGCCGGAATGGTCTCGTCGCGCTCAAGGATCTGCGCGTAACCGAGCACGGCATTGAGCGGCGTGCGCAATTCGTGGCTGAGACCCACGACATAGCGGCTCTTGGCGCGGTTTGCCGCCTCGGCCGCCTCCTTGGCACCCTGCAGGGCAGCGTCCGTTTTCTTGTGGGCGGCAATTTCCTTCAAAAGCAGCGTGTTCTGGCGCGAAGATTCTTCTTCGGCGACCACGCGGCTGTCATGGGCAAGCACATAGAACCAGCACGCGACGCCGGCGATGACGGCAAAGACGAAGAAGACGATGAGGATGGTGCGGTCGACCACGGCAGCGGTCTCGGGAGAGGCTGCGCCGACCTGATGCGCGATCATTGCAAGAATAGCGCCCATGGCGGTCAGCGCCAAGACAACGGCAATTCCATAGCGGCCGAGGCGCGTCGCGAGCCTTGCGACGATGCTTTCCGGCAGCAAGGTTTTTGCGACGGTGGCGACCTGCGTGTTGAGCCGAGCCTTCGGCTTGCACATGTCGTGGCAGCGGCTGTCGAGCGAACAGCAGAGCGAGCAGATCGGCGCGGCATAGGCCGGACACCAGGCCATGTCCTCCGGCTCGAACGGGTGCTCGCAGACGGAGCAGGTGATGGTGGTCAGGTTCTTCCAGCTCTGCCGCGGCTTGCGGGCGAGATAGTATTTGCCCTTGGTGATCCAGGCGATGGCAGGTGATGCGATAAGCGCGACGATCAGGGTGATATAGGGCGCAAGCGAGGCGGCAATCGAACCGAAGGCGCCGAAATGCGCGATGAGAGCGATGGTTGCCGAAAGCGCCATGGCGCCGAGGCCGACCGGATTGATGTCGTAGAGATGCGCGCGTTTGAACTCGATGCCGGGAGGTGCAAGCCCCAGCGGCTTGTTGATGAAGAGATCGGCGGAGACGGTGCAGAGCCAGGCCATGGCGATGATCGAAAAAATGCCGAGTGTCTCCTCCAGCAGCCGGTAGATGCCGAGTTCCATCAAAAGCAGCGCAATGGCGACGTTGAAGACGAGCCAGATGACACGGCCTGGATGGCTGTGCGTCAGCCGCGAAAAGAAGTTCGACCAGGCGAGCGAGCCGGCATAGGCGTTCATGACGTTGATCTTCAGCTGCGAGATCATCACGAAGGCGGCCATCAACAGCAATGCCGCATTGTGCCAAGGGATCATGTAGCCGAAGGCGGTCAGATACATCTGTGCCGGGTCGGCAGCGCGGTCGGCCGGCACGCCTGACGTCAGCGTCAGGACGACAAGGAAGGAGCCGGCGAGCAGCTTCGGCGCCCCGATGATGACCCATCCGGGTCCGGCCAGGAAGATGGCCAGGCGATGACGCCATTTGCGGTGACCTTCCGGTGGCAGGAAGCGCAGGAAGTCAGCCTGTTCGCCGATCTGCGACATCAGCGCCAGGATGACGGCGGAAGCGGCGCCGAACTCCACCAGGTCGAAAGGAGCGGCGCTGCCCGGCGCGCTTGCGGGGTGGTGAATGCCGGCAAAGGCCCGCCAGAGGTCGAATTTTTCCCAATCGGCAAAGGCGATGAAGACGAACGGCAGGATGTTGAGAACAATCCAGAAGGGCTGCGTCAGCAGCTGAAACCGGCTGATGAGACGGACACCATGGGTGACGAGCGGGATCACCATGACGGCGCTGATGATGTAGCCGATCCAAACGGGTATGCCGAGCGTCAGCTCCAGTGCTCCGGACATGATCGAGGCTTCGATCGCAAACAGCATGAAGGTGAAGCTGGCATAGATCAGCGAGGTGATGGTCGAGCCGATATAGCCGAAGCTCGCGCCGCGCGTCAGAAGATCGATATCGACGCCGTGGCGGATCGCATATCGGCTGATCGGCAGGCCGACTGCGAGCATGGCGAGGCTTGCGACGATGATGGCGTAGAAGGCGTTGGTGGTGCCGTAGGAGAGCGTGATCGTGCCGCCGATCGCCTCCAGCGCCAGGAAGGAAATGGCGCCGATCGCGGTTTGCGAGATACGTTGCGAAGAAAATTGCCGGGCGCTCTTGGCGGTGAAACGCAGGGCGTAGTCTTCCAGCGTCTGGTTTGCGACCCAGCGATTATATTCGCGTCTTACCGGAATGATGCGTTGCCGCGCAGCCATGCTTACCCTTCAGCAGTCCCGCCATCGTCACCTTAGCGGTCCGAAGACGTCGTAACATGGATCGATGCCGTGCTTAAGAGCGTCGGAGTGCCCAAAGCTGCACATTTCGCCCCGGCGTCTACGTCATTTTACGTATGTGGTTTCCTGAGGGTGCGCCGGATAGTCGCGGAAGGCAGCGGCTAATCCTTGTTTACCGGCCGTTGCGGCAGACAAAAAGAGGGGAACCACGGATGAAATTCAAGACTCTCGTCTCCGGCGCGCTGCTCGGCGCCATCATGTCCACCACAGCATTCCACGGCGCTTTCGCAGCCGACGACACCATCAAGGTCGGCGTCCTGCATTCGCTGTCCGGCACCATGGCGATTTCGGAAACGACGCTGAAGGATGCCATGCTGATGCTCATCGACGAGCAGAACAAGAAGGGCGGCGTTCTCGGCAAGAAGCTCGAACCCGTCGTCGTCGACCCGGCCTCCGACTGGCCGCTCTTTGCCGAAAAGGCTCGCGAACTGATCCAGAAGGACAAGGTCTCGGCCGTATTCGGCTGCTGGACCTCCGTGTCGCGCAAGTCGGTGCTGCCGGTCTTCAAGGAACTGAATTCGATCCTGTTCTATCCGGTACAGTTCGAAGGCGAAGAGTCCGAGCGTAACGTCTTCTACACCGGCGCCGCTCCCAACCAGCAGGCAATTCCTGCCGTCGACTACCTGATGAAGAACGAAGGCGTACAGCGCTGGGTGCTTGAAGGCACCGACTATGTCTATCCGCGCACGACCAACAAGATCCTCGAAGCCTATCTGAAGTCCAAGGGCGTCAAGGACGAGGACATCATCATCAACTACACGCCGTTCGGCTTCTCGGACTGGCAGACGGAAGTCTCCAAGATCAAGGCTTTCGGCGCGGCCGGCAAGAAGACCGCCGTCGTCTCCACCATCAACGGCGATGCCAACGTTCCCTTCTACAAGGAACTGGGCAACCAGGGCGTCAAGGCCGAGGATATCCCGGTCGTCGCCTTCTCGGTCGGCGAAGAAGAGCTGGCCGGCGTCGACACCAAGCCGCTTGTCGGCCATCTTGCCGCCTGGAACTACTTCCAGTCCGTCGACACGCCCGCCAACGCCGCCTTCATCAAGGAATGGCATGCCTACACCAAGAACGACAAGCGTGTGACCAACGACCCGATGGAAGCCGCCTATATCGGCTTCAACATGTGGGTGAAGGCTGTCGAGAAGGCCGGCACGACCGATCCGGACAAGGTGATCGACGCGCTCGTCGGTGTCGCGGTGCCGAACCTCACCGGCGGCACCGCCACCATGATGCCGAACCACTACATCACGAAGCCGGTCCTGATCGGCGAAGTGCAGGAAAACGGCCAGTTCGACGTCGTTTCGCAGACCCCCGCCGTGGTCGGCAAGGAATGGTCTGACTACCTGCCTGACAGCAAGGACCTGATCTCGGATTGGCGTATGCCGATGAACTGCGGCAACTTCAACGTCACCACCGGCAAGTGCGGCGGCAAGGGCTCCTGATATCAGCCGACGCAAGATCGCCGCGGGCAGGCTTTTCTGGCCGCGGCAGCTTGAGGGGACTAGCGCAATGTTCGACAAATTCGTTTACCGCATCGCCCTGGCGCTGGTCGCCGGCTTCTGCCTGATGCTGGCGCTGACGGCGACAGGCCTGCGCGCCCAGGAAGACGCCCACGGCCTCATCAACTCCCTCGGCCAGGCCAATTTCCAGAAGGCCGGCGATATCGTCCAAAGCCTTGCGAAGTCGGGTGATCCCAAGGTCGTGCCGGCATTGCAGGCCTTTTCCGACGGTGATCTTTATATAAGAAAATCCGACAACCAGGTGTTTATCGCCAAATCCTCCGGCGACATGATGGATCTGGTGGATCCTTTAACCGGGCAAGCGGCCGGTCAGGAAGCCAAGGACAATCTCGGCAAGATCAAGATCAACAACAATCTGCGCCGTGCGGTTCGCGCGGCTCTCGGCGGTCTGACGCTGATGAGCCCGGATCGCGCCACGAGGCTCGAAGCGGCGCAATCCATTTTGAAGGCGCCGAGTGCGGATTCGCTCGACGCCGTCGAGACGGCGCTGCAGACCGAGAAGGACGCGGATATCCGCGGTGTGCTTGAACGCGCAAAAGCCGTTGCCGTGCTTGGCTCGGACCGTCCGATCGAAGACAAAAAGGCGGCGATCGAGACGATCAAGAACGAAGGCGGCCGCGATGCCATCGGCATTCTTTCGTCGGTTTCCGTCGACGACAGCCTGAAGCCCGATGTCGCTGCCGCCATTGTCGGCATCCAGGATCAATTGAAGTTCTGGGATGCGGTGCAGAACGTCTGGTACGGCCTGTCGCTCGGCTCCGTCTTGCTGCTGGCTGCTATCGGCCTTGCGATTACCTTCGGTGTCATGGGCATCATCAACATGGCGCATGGCGAGATGGTGATGCTCGGCGCCTACTCGACCTTCGTGGTTCAAAGCATCATCCGCACATCTTACCCTGAGCTCTTCGACTGGTCGCTGGCGATTGCCCTGCCAGTCGCCTTCCTCGTCACCGGCGCCGTCGGCCTCGTCATCGAGCGCGGCGTCATCCGCTTCCTCTATGGCCGGCCGCTGGAAACACTGCTCGCCACCTGGGGCATCTCGCTGATCCTGCAGCAAGCGGTGCGCTCGATCTTTGGTCCGACCAATCAGGAAGTCGGCAACCCCTCCTGGATGTCCGGTTCGTTCGACCTCGGCTATCTCTCGGTCACCTGGAACCGGCTCTGGATCATCGTGTTTTCGCTCGCTGTCTTCGTGGCGCTCCTGCTTCTCCTCAAGCGCTCGGCCTTTGGATTGCAAATGCGGGCGGTGACGCAGAACCGGCGCATGGCGTCTTCGATGGGGATCCGCACCTCATGGGTCGACGCCTTCACCTTTGCGCTCGGCTCGGGCATCGCCGGCATGGCGGGTGTGGCACTCTCGCAGATCGACAACGTCTCGCCGAACCTCGGCCAGGGCTACATCATCGATAGCTTCATGGTTGTGGTGTTCGGTGGCGTCGGCAATCTCTGGGGGACGCTCGTCGGCGCTTTTTCGCTCGGCATCCTCAACAAGTTTCTCGAGCCCTATGCGGGAGCGGTGCTCGGCAAGATCCTCGTCCTCGTCCTCATCATACTCTTCATCCAGAAACGTCCGCGCGGCCTCTTCGCGCTCAAGGGAAGGGCGGTGGAAGCATGATCACGGCCTTCATCCTCCGTTCGCTCGACCGCCGGATCAGCATCGCCATCGCGATCCTGCTTGCCGTCGCGGTGCTCGTGCCGCTCGCCAATCTGGCCTTGCCGGAAACGAGCCCGCTGCATGTGCCCACCTATCTGATGTCATTGTTCGGCAAGTACCTGACCTATGCGCTGCTCGCCCTGGCGCTCGATCTGGTCTGGGGCTATTGCGGCATTCTCTCGCTCGGCCACGGCGCCTTCTTTGCGCTCGGCGGCTATGCGATGGGCATGTATCTGATGCGCCAGATCGGTTCGCGCGGCACCTACGGCAATCCGATCCTGCCCGACTTCATGGTCTTCCTGAATTGGAAGGACCTGCCCTGGTTCTGGTACGGCTTCGATCATTTCTGGTTCGCCATGCTGATGGTTCTCGCAGCACCCGGCCTGCTTGCCTTCGTCTTCGGCTGGTTTGCATTCCGCTCTCGGGTCAACGGCGTCTATCTGTCGATCATCACGCAGGCGATGACCTATGCGCTGCTGCTTGCCTTCTTCCGCAACGACATGGGTTTCGGCGGCAATAACGGCCTGACCGATTTCAAGGATATTCTCGGCTTCAATATTCAGGCCGATGGCACGCGCGCCGTGCTGTTCGCCATTACGGCCGTGTTCCTGGCGCTGGCATTGATGCTGTCTTCGGCCATCGTGCGTTCGAAGTTCGGCAAGGTGCTCGTGGGCGTACGCGACGCCGAAAGCCGTACGCGCTTTCTCGGCTATCGCGTCGAACATATGAAGCTCTTCGTCTTCGTCGTATCGGCGATGATGGCGGGTATTGCCGGCGCGCTCTACGTGCCGCAGATCGGCATCATCAATCCGGGCGAATTCGCTCCTGCCAATTCGATCGAAGTCGTCATCTGGACGGCCGTCGGCGGCAGAGCGACCCTGATCGGGCCTATCATCGGTGCCATCCTCGTCAATGGCGGCAAGACTGTTTTCACCGGCCTATTCCCCGACTTCTGGCTGTTTGCGCTTGGCGGCCTGTTCGTCGCGGTGACCTTGCTTCTGCCCAAGGGCATCGTCGGCACCATCGCGCAATATCTCGGCAGGAAACGCACGCCGGCAAGCCCGCCGCCGAAGGCTGCGAAGGATGAAGCCCAAAAGTCCGTGCAGGCTGCGGAGTAGGACCATGATCCCGGATATCAAACCCAACAGCATGCTCTACCTCAACAACGTCTCTGTCTCCTTCGACGGATTCAAGGCTTTGAACTCGCTGTCGATCGTCATCGAGCCGGGCGAGCTTCGCGCCATCATCGGCCCGAACGGCGCCGGCAAGACGACGATGATGGACATCATCACCGGCAAGACCCGGCCCGACGAGGGCGAGGTATTCTTCAACGGCCAGATCGACCTGACAAAGAAGGACGAGGCCGACATCGCCCAGCTCGGCATCGGTCGCAAATTTCAGAAGCCGACCGTGTTTGAAAGCCATACGGTCTGGGACAATCTCGAACTGGCGCTAAATCGGAACCGCGGCGTCTTTTCGACGCTCTTCTACCGCCTGACGCCTGTCGATCGCGATCGTATCGAAGAAATCCTCGAGACGGTGCGGCTTTCGCATCGGCGCGACGAGCTGGCGGCCAATCTCTCGCACGGCCAAAAGCAGTGGCTGGAGATCGGCATGCTGCTCGCGCAGGAACCGAAGCTCCTGCTGGTCGATGAGCCGGTGGCGGGCATGACGGATGCGGAGACGGCGGAAACGGCGGTGCTGCTGAAAGAGATCGCCAAGACGCGCTCGGTCGTCGTGGTCGAACATGACATGGGCTTCATCCGCGATCTTGGCGTCAAGGTGACCTGCCTGGCGGAGGGCTCGGTTCTGGCGGAAGGGTCCATCGATTTCGTCAGTAGCGATCCGAAGGTGATCGAGAATTATCTGGGGCGGTGAGATGCTGACAGTCGAAAACGCAAATCTGCATTATGGCGCCGCTCAGGCGCTGCGCGGCATCTCTGTCAAGGCCGAGATGGGCAAGATCACCTGTGTCCTCGGGCGCAACGGCGTCGGCAAGAGTTCGCTCCTGCGCGCGGTTACCGGGCAGCATGCCTTGTCGGCCGGTACCGTTGCCTTCAACGGCGTGACGCTGAACGGCATGGCGCCGTTCGCGCGCGCCAAGCAGGGAATTGGCTATGTGCCGCAGGGACGCGAGATCTTTCCGCTTTTGACCGTGAAGGAAAATCTCGAAACGGGCTATGCGCCGCTTTCCCGTCGTGACCGCAATATTCCGGATGACATTTACAGCCTGTTTCCCGTGCTGAAATCCATGCTGTCGCGCCGTGGCGGCGACCTCTCGGGCGGGCAGCAGCAGCAACTGGCGATCGGCCGGGCGATGGTGACACGGCCGAAGATTCTCGTCCTGGACGAACCGACCGAGGGCATCCAGCCGTCGATCATCAAGGATATCGGCCGGGCGATCCGTTATCTCAGAGACTCCACCGGCATGGCGATCCTGCTGGTCGAGCAATATCTGGATTTCTGCCGGGAACTTGCCGATTACGTCTATATCATGGATCGCGGCGAGATCGTGCATGAGGGACTGGCTGAAACGCTGGATACACCGGAGGCCCGCAGGCATCTGACCGTTTGAGCAACGGTCTCAGGTTCATTCATCTGAAGCGAGGCGTTGAGAAGGCGATACGACAGTCTAACCCTTGAGAGCTAGGCAGCGGAATTCGCAAATTGATCCGCAGGCCTGCAGGATCCCAGAGACGGCCGATCGAACCTCTCAACTCTTGTGCCGTCATGCGTTCGACGTGCAGCCCAAACCCTTTGGGCTCTTACGGTGGTAGAACGGGCGGCCCGCCATTCTAGGCCCACCAAACCCCAGTCCACACCCCTTGGCCCGCAGTCAAGTACGCGACCAGACCGACGTTGACAATCATGCTCTCTTGCGGGGATACAGAGTGCCATGACTGAACACACTCGCGCTACCCATCCAAAGGCGGTCAAGCGGCTCAAGCGCTCTGAAGACCATCTGAATAGCGTCACCAGCATGATCGGGGGCGGCAAGCCGCGTGTTGATATCGCTCGGCAATTATCGGTGGCCGACCGACGAATTCAACACCATTACGAAATACCTCCGGCGGCATGACCGACCTATTGGCCTATTTCGGATTGTTCATGGCAGCCTTCGGTGCCGCAACGATCCTGCCGATGCAATCGGAGGCGGTGCTTGCCGGCTTGCTTCTGACCGGAAGATACTCCGCTCCCTGGCTGGTGGTTACTGCCGGCGTTGGCAATATTCTGGGTTCGCTCGTCAATTGGATTCTGGGAAGAGGGATCGAACGATTTCGACAGCGCCGTTGGTTCCCTGTTGGCGAGGATACCCTCGATCGTGCGCAGGCATGGTATCGAAAATATGGAAAATGGTCTCTGCTTGCGAGCTGGGTGCCCATCGTCGGAGACCCGATAACGGTGGTCGCCGGCGTTCTGCGCGAGCCGTTGCCAACCTTCCTGCTGCTGGTGACGATTGCCAAGCTCGGGCGTTACGTCATCGTGGCGCTGGCCACGATGAATCTTGCATGACATCTGACGAACGGACGTCGGCCACCCCGCCGAGGTTGCCGTCCGGTTCCAATTCGCTATTCCTCATCGGGCATATGAGAATCGACGCCGAGCGTTTCGAGGTTATTATGTACGCCCACGACACCCGGAACCGTCAGAACGATCTCCTCAAGCTTGCGCGCCAACGAAATCGTCTCGACGCGTCCCTCCAGCGTGATAATTCCGTCGAGGGAATGCACTTCGATGTTGTCGGTAACGACTTTGCCGCTTTCTTCTAGCAGCTCGGTGATCTCTGCCTCTAACTCATCGTCGTCAATTCTGCTGGCTGGCAATGGAGCGGCCGTATCCACCCTATGCTCGCGGCCTGACCCGTCGGCGGTATCCACGGTGAATCCAGTACTCGGATCTTCGTCGAAATTGGCCGGTGTGTCGCCGTAGGGAGTATTATGGGGACGGCTTTCCAACGGATTGCCATCGACATCCGAATAGGGCCAGCCATCTCGAATTTCCCGATCCTCGTAATCGCGATAGTCTTCTTCGCGAGACAACGGGTTTGGTTTACGTGGCGGTGCCATGTTGACCTCCTTACAGCCACCTATCATCTGGGATGACCTAACAGCAGCAATGGGAAAATGTTCCCTTCGCTTGCCCGACGCAGGTCTTCGATCGCCCCAATTCGTCGTGGCATCTGGCCGTTTGTGAAGTTTCGCGGCAGGTTGCCGCTCAGTCAGCAGCTAGAGCGGCGTCGATTGAAATCGCTATCTGCCTTCCGTCCGGAATTGATACGAATGCCGATGGCTTGGGAATCTGATATCGAACGCCGTATTTCCTGGTCCTGGGTGTCCGCGAACCTGACCGCTACTTCCGACAGAAGTGCTTGCACGTTCGCGATCCGACGAAAAACGGAAACGCTTTAGAACCGTTCCATCTCTTGACCGACCTTCGTCAGAAAGCGGCTACGGGACATGTCGGTCGAGCGGTTCATGTCGTAGTGAGCAAGGAAGACGACCGGGGCGAAGGGTTTGATCTGGGCACGCAGCACGCGCTTGACGATCTTCTTCGGCGGATTGCCGGCGACGAAGGCGCGAAACGGATCGGCGCCATAGGTCAGGACCGCGCCGAGCTTGCGGATATGCTGCAGCTTGGAGCGCACCTTGCCGTCGACGAGTTCGAAGGAGACGCCTGGAAGCCAGACCCTGTCGAAATAGCCTTTGAGAATGGCCGGAAAGCCGAAATTCCAGACCGGGGTAACGATCACCAGGGCTTCGGTGCGTTCGAGCCGTTCGACATAGGGCTTCAGCGCTTCAGTGTTTTCGGGATAGTCGTGATAGATCAGCCTGTCGTGGCGTGACAGAACGGGATCGAAGCCCTCGGCATAGAGGTTGCAGTCGTCGACCTCGTGACCGGCACTCTTCAGGCTTTCAATGGTTTTCCGGTGCAGCGCTGCACCGTAGCTTTCCTCGACCGGATGGGAATGAAGGACCAGAACCTTCATGAGGCCTCCATCAGCGCCGCAAGGCCAGGGAAGAGATAGTTCTTGCCGGATTTGAAATCGAAATTCGGGTCGTCCCAGGCGATCATCTTGCCGGGATTGAGCAGGCCCTTCGGGTCGGTTTCCTTCTTGAAGGAAAGCTGGACCGCATCCGTCTGCTTCATGCCGCCTTCCTCCAGCGTATAGCGATGCGGGTTGAAGATCGGGCAGCCGTGATCCTGGTGAATCCTGATGATCTCCTCGAGCCGAGCCTCGGAGGTATAGCGAACCAGCGGCAGGCCCGAGCATTGGATCTGACCGTCAAACCTGATGAATTCGAGATGGCCGGGCACCTCGTCGCCGAAGATTTCCACCATCTTCCGGACCTTGGCGACATGATCCGGTCCTGGATATTGGACCTGGAGGTAGGTGATCGACGGATCGACCTTCAGGGCGCGCAATGTGGTGTGGTTCCATGCAAGCTCATAGGCATGCGGAATGCCTTTCATGCTCTCGACCTTGTCGGAGCGGAAGGTGATTTCGCCCTTCTGCTGCATGGTGAAGGCGACGAAAGGATCCATCGAATGCGGCGCGATCATCAGCGCCACGATCGATTGCCCCTGACGGATGTAGGGCTTATGGCGGGTAAAATAGTCCTGCGGGATGGGAGCGGCGATTGGGGCGATTTCCTTGACCAGAATGCCGTTGCACTTGGCGAGCGCGTCGGAAAAGCGCACGGCGTCCATGAAATCGTCGTAGCCGACCAGCACGTCGACCCAATCATAGGCCGGCGCCAGCGGCATCTCGATCTCGGTGATGATGCCGTTGGTGCCGTAGGCATGGCTGACCTTGGTCAGATCCCAACCGGTGAGATCGAGCGTGCGGGGTTCGGCTTCCATCGTCACGACGCGCAGGCGCAGGATGTTGCCGAGATCGCGCAGGCCGCCCCAGGTGATCGAGCCGACACCGCCCGAGCCGCCGGCGATGAAGCCGCCGATCGTCGCCATCTGCGCGGTCGAAGGATGGAAGCGCAGCTCCTGACCCGAATGGGCCTTGGTCTGCCGGTCGAGCTCGGCAATGACGATGCCGGGCTCGCAGATGACGCGACCGGGATGGATCTCCTTGATCCTGTTCATGGCGGCGAGATTGAGCACGATGCCGCCGGAAAGCGGCATGGCCTGGCCGTAATTGCCGGTGCCGGCGCCGCGCGGCGTGACGGGGGCGTCATGCGCATAGGCGACCTTCAACGTCCGGATCACCTCTTCTTCGGTCTTCGGCGTGACGACGAGATCGGCCGTGACATTGTCGAGCTGCGCCTTCAGGATCGGCGAATACCAGTAGAAGTCACGGCTCTTCTGGCGCACGAGCGCCGGATTGTCTTCGACGGCGATGCCTTCGAGTTCTTTCTTGATGCGCTGATAATCCGGCATGTCAGGCTCCAATGACGCTGTCGAGTTCACGATAATCCGGCAGGCTGCGATCGATCACCTTGCCTTTGCGAAGGACGACGCGATCGGACTGCGGACGAGAGAGGAATTCGCTCCAGCGCCGCGCGCTGAAAAGCACGAGGTCGGCTGGGCTACCGACGGCGATCCGCCCAATATCCGGGCGGCCAAGTATCTCTGCGGGCAAGGTGGTGATGACCCTTGCAGCGGTATCCAGCGGATGGTCGAGATGCAGGATGCGCACCGCTTCCCGGAACACTTCGACCGGATCGAGATCGCCATAGGCGTAGAAGGGGTCGCGCGTATTGTCGGAGGCGACGGCTGTGGGAACACCGGCGGCGGCAAGCTCATGCAGAAGCGTGACGCCGCGCCAGCGTGGTGTACGGCCGGCATGGCGGTCCTGCAGGTACATGTTGCACATTGGCAGCGAAACGATGGAGATCCCGGCCTTGGCAACGAGATCGATGGTGGCGCGCGCGACATCTTCATCCTGCCGGGCAAGCGAGCAGCAATGGCCGGCGGTGACCTTGCCCTGGTAGCCATTTCGCAACACGGCTTCGGCTATGGCCTTGAGCGTCAGCACCTGCTTGTCTTCGGTTTCATCGACATGCAGGTCGACATCGAGGCCGCTGTCGGTGGCGGCGCGAAACAATTTGTCAAGCTGAGCATCGAGATCGGGGTTCATCTGGGTGACACCGCCCATCAACCCGCCTGCCTCGCGCACGACACCGAGCAGGTCGGCAAAAAAGGCATCATCGACCATGTTGTCGAGCGGAAAGAGAGCGACAGCCTGCAGCGCGATCTTGCTCTTCCAGGACTCGCGGACCGAGGTGAAAACCTCGAAGGAAATGCGGTGCTGCGGCGCCAGCGAATCCAGATGGGTGCGGATCAGGCCGGTACCGTGCGCGTAAGCCGAGCGTAGCGAGAATTCCATGCGCCTGCGCACGTCGTCGGCCGACCAGTTGGCCTCGCGGTCGGCACGCACGGCGTCGAGCGCACCGATGAAACTGCCGTCCGGATTGGAGCGCCGCTCCCATATATGGCCCTTGTCGAGATGGGTGTGCATGTCGGCGAAAGTCGGCCAGACCATGCCTTCCTTCATATCGACTTTGGCATATTCGACCGGCGCGGCGCCAGGCGCCAGAATGCCGCTGACGAGACCGTCGGCGACGACGATATCGGCCTTGACGAGGCCTTCTTTGGCAGGCGTATTGAAGCCGGAGAGCGTTACGGCTGGAACGGTGGCATTGCTCAGCACGAAGCGGGCCGCATTCGGCGGTGACATGAAGGCGTGTGACATCAGTTCTCCCGCTTGAGGCTGCTCTCATGCCAGCGATGCAGGCTCAGCCATGAGATGAAGGAGGTAAAGGCGAAGATTGCAACGCCAAGCGCCGATAGCAGCAGGAGTGCTGCAAAGAGACGCGGCATGTTCTGGCGGTATTGTGCTTCCAGCAATCGAAAGGCGAGACCGGAGTTGGGGCCGCCCGAACCAGCGGCGAATTCGGCGACGACCGATGCGATCAGCGACAGGCCGCCGCCGATCCTCAAGCCTGTCATGAAATAGGGCTGGGCGGCGGGCAGCTTCAGATGCAGCAAGGCCTGCCAGCGCGAGGCGCCATAGAGATCGAAGAGGTTGAGCAGGTTATGGTCGACGCTCTTCAATCCCTGCACCATGTTGGAGAGGATTGGAAAGAAGGCGACGAGGAAGCCGCAGATCAGAAGTGCGGCCTCGCGCGTCGGTGCATAGATCAGGATCAGCGGCGCAATCGCGACGATCGGTGTTACCTGAAGGATGACGGCCAGCGGATAGAAGGCAAGTTCGATCCAGCGGGACTGCACGAGGAAGATCGCAAAGCCGACGCCGCCGATCAGCGCTAGGATCAGCGATATGAAGGTGATCTCGGTCGTCACCCACAAAGCCGGCCACAGGATGCCCCAGTCGGAAACGAGCGCCTTGGCGACGGCGATGGGGCTTGGCAGAATATATTGCGGAATGCCGGTGCCGACGACTAGAAGCTGCCAGAGGATAAGAAGCGCAAGCACGGTCAGGATCGGCACGAAGATGCCGAGTGCGCGTTCGATACTGCGCTTCCTGGCCGCATCTGCCGCTGGCGCATCGGCCGATTCAACGGAAAGAGTGGCGGGCAGGCTGGTGCTGTCGCTCATCAATGGGCCTCCGGCCAGCCGATGGCCTCGATCAGGGAACGGGACACTTTTTCGCACACCTGCCGATATTCTTCCGACGAACGATAAAGCGGATCGCGCTCGCCGCTGGTTTTCAGCGGAAAATCGCTATGAACGCGGCCTGGTCGTGCCTTCATGACGACGATACGATTGGAGAGATAGGCGGACTCATAGACCGAATGTGTGACGAAGATGACGGTAATGCCGGTCTTCTGCCAAAGGTTGAGAACATCGTCGTTCAGTTTCTGTCGGGTAATTTCGTCGAGTGCCGCGAAGGGCTCGTCCATCAACAGCAGCTTCGGCTTCGTCACCAAGGCGCGGGCGATCGAAACGCGCATCTTCATGCCGCCGGACAATTCGCGCGGATAGGCTTGCGCAAAATCCTGAAGGCCGACGGTTGCCAGTGTTTCCATGATCTGGTCGTGAGCGGCCGCTTTCGAAATACCCCTGAGCTTCAAGGGCAGATGGACATTGCCAAACACAGTCTTCCAGGGAAGCAGCGTCGGTTCCTGGAAGACGAAGCTGATATCGCCCTCCGGCAGGCCCTTGGCGTTGATGCGCGAACTCGGCCAATCGATCCTGCCACTGGAGGCACCACCAAGGCCTGCGATGATGCGCAAGGCCGTCGACTTGCCGCAACCGGAAGGGCCGAGCAGGCTGATGAACTCGCCGCTTTCAACATTGAGCGACATGCCCGACAGCGCCAGCGTGCCGTTGGAGAAGACCTTGGAGACCTGTTCCATGACGACGAGCGGCCGCTTGCGTGTCTCGGTTTGGGTGGATTTGGTAGCTTCGGACACTAGCATGGTTTAGCTCTTTGTTGATCCACCCTCCCCTTGAGGGGGAGGGTCGGAGCGAAGCTCCGGGGCGGGGTGATCTGCTGCTATCTCAGGCTATCACCCCCACCCGCCGCTTTGCGGCGACCTCCCCCTTGAGGGGAGGTGCCAATGTTACTTCTTCAGCGACATCCCGAAGCCCTTGCAGACGAATTGCGTATCGAAGGCCTTCTTGTAGTCGATGTCGGCATCGAAGAGCTTGATCTGGACCATCTCGTCGAAGAACTTCTTGTAGTGGGCCTCGGTGATGCAGCCGATGCCCTTTTCGAGGGCCTCGCCGGATTCGACGATGCCGTATTCCTTCATCTTGGCGATGGAATAGGCGATCTGGCCATCCGTCATATCGGGATTGTCTTTCTTGATCAGCTCGTTGGCCGCCTTGTTGTCGCCGTAGAGATAATTGTACCAGCCCTCGATCGAGGCATTGACGAAACGTTGCACGAGATCAGGGTTCTTGTCGACCAGCGCCTTCTGCGCGGTGATCATCGTCGAATAGGGCGAGTAGCCGGCATCTGCGATCAGGAAGACCTTCGGCTTCCAGCCGGCCTGCTTCTCGATCTCATAGGGCTCGGAGGTGACATAACCCTGCTGCGCGGACTGCTTGTCGGCAAGGAAGGGTGCGGGGCTGAAATTGTAGGGCTTGAACTGTTCGTCCTTGAAGCCCGGGAAGTTCGCCTTCATCCACTCGAAATAGGTGATGTAGCCGTCCTTGCTCAGAAACAGCGTCGGCAGCTTGGCCAGATCTGCGAACTTCTCCACGCCGGCGTCCGGATGCGCGATGAGAACCTGCGGGTCCTTCTGGAAGATCGCCGCGACATCGACGATCGGAATGCCCTGCTTGACCGCATCGATCTCCTGCTGCGGGCCGCCCATGTAGAAATCCAGCTTGCCGGAGATCAGCAGGGCAGAATTGGCCGCGTTGGGGCCGCCCTGGACGATCGTGACATCAAGGCCGTATTTCTTGTAGGTGCCGTCGGCAACCGCCTGGTAGAAACCGCCGTGCTCGGCTTGCGCAAGCCAGTTCGTGCCGTAGCTTACTTTATCGAGCGCATTTGCAGGCTCGGCGGCCATGATCGCGGCGGCAAGCCCCATGGCGGCAAAGAATGTTTTTGTCTTCAAGGCTTTATACATGGCTGACTGTTCCCCTTATCTGCCATGGGACGTCGTGGTTGGCGCCCATTTGCTGCATTTGAGCGGTTGCTTCGCTCTTTGAAAAGCATCAAAATTCGTGCGCATTGATGCCTTTTCGGCATCTGTTCCCGGGTCTGTGCCTAAATTGTGCGGTCTGGGCAAAAATTAAGCAATGGGGACAGATATGCTGCACTCGCGACGGCTTCTCTATATCAATGAAATCGCCCGCTGCGGCTCGATCCGCAAGGCGGCGGCACGGCTCAATGTGGCCTCATCGGCCATCAACCGGCAGATCCTGGCGCTGGAAGAGGAAATGGGGGCGCCGCTTTTCGAACGGCTGCCTCGCGGGCTCAGACTGACGGCGGCCGGCGAGCTCTGTATCGAGCATATCCGCGAGGTTCTGAAGAATTACGAGCGGCTTGAGGGCCGCATTCGCAGTCTCAAGATGCAGCAGGCGGGCAAGGTTCGCATCGTCGCCACCGTCGGCCTGGCCTCAGGTCCGCTACCCGAGATTATCGCGCGCTTTCTTTCCGAGCATCCAAGGGTCTTCGTCCAGCTGCGCAACGATGCCGGATCGACGACGATGGCGCCGGTCGTCTCCGGAGAAGTGGATCTCGGGCTTGGCTTCAATATTCCGGCAACGCCTGGCATTCGCTCCCTTGCCAATTTCGACATACCGATCGGCGTCGTCCTGCCGCCCGGTCATCCGCTGATCGGGCCTGGTCCCATCAATCTCGCCGATGTCGTGGAGGAGCGGCTATTGCTTGCGCAGCCCGGGACGAGCCTGCGCGAGGTCATCAATCTGATGCTTTCGCGTCTTTCCGTGCAGGTCGAACCTGTGCTGGAGAGCAATGCGTCGGAAATGCTGAAGCAGCTGGTAAAATGCGGGGCAGGGCTTACACTGCTCAACCCCCTTGATGTGCTTACCGAGTGCCGCCGGGGAGAGCTGGTCTTCCGGCCGATCGCCGAGCCTCATTCGCGGCATCAACCGATGAAGCTCGTCGCCCGTGCACGAGCGCCACTCGACGCTGCGACCAGCCTCTTCGTCGAATACCTGCTTGCCGAGCTTGCGGGCATGGTGGAAGAGCTGCAGGAGAAGGGGCATATCATGCCGCCCTCCGAACGCCGCCGCGCGGACGCCTATTTCGAATAGAGGTTGGCTAGCGGGTAATCGCGGAGATCACGAAGCATCTCGATGAAGCCAGCGATCTCATGTCGGCAGATGAGCGCGCCCTTTTCCGCCGTGCCGTTGGCGGCATTGCCGACGACGCCGCTCGGATTGAGATCGTGCGCGATCCAGGCGAGCGAATGTGGGGGCAAAGGCTGCAGATATTTGGAATGCTCCTTCATCCATTCGGCCTTGGAGGCGAAATTCTCAGCCTTGTCCATCCGCACGAGTTCGGGCCGGAAGTGCAGCATGAGCGATGTTTCGACATCGCCGCCATGAATGCCGAAGCGCTGTTCATGTTCGTCGATCATGCCGTCGGGCGTGCCGAAGCGTGTCCATTGCGTGGCGACGACGGCCATCTGATAGCGCACGCGCAGTTCGCGTGCGACGATGCTCATAATATCCACGTTTCCGCCGTGGGAATTCACGATCACCATCTTGCGGATGCCGGCCTCTGCCACCTTCGCGCCGATGGCGGTCCAGACCGGGATCAGCAGCTCTGCGGGGAGCGACAGCGTGCCGGGACCGTAGACATGTTCGTTGGCCTTGCCGATCTCCTGCAGAGGCAGCACGAGAAAATCGAGATCGTCCGGACGCTGCACCTTCAATTCCGCCAGCATGCCTTCAGCGATTGCGACATCCGTTGCGATCGGCAGATGCGGACCGTGCTGTTCCGTCGAGGCGATCGGCAGGATCGCGATCGTGGTGTCTGGCGAAAGCTCGGCGAAATCATGGGTATTAAGTTCGTTCCAATAGAAGGGCTTCGTCATTGCCATGTCCTCTCGTCAGCACCTGGTTGCTCAACGGATACGGCAAGGATGGTAACGGTGGAAAGCATCAATTTGCGGCCGTGCCGCTGCCTTTTTGCGTGCGCTGACCGATGGGCAAACTTGGGATAGGGCAGAAGCGATGCCGGAACCGAAGCATTCTGCATTGGGTAAGGCGCCTGACCGCCGTGCCGATTGCCACTGCTGAAACCAAGTCGCTTCGTTTCGGCGCGCGGCACGATATGCATGGCGGGTCGATTCAAACCATCTCACAAGCCACTCACAAGTTTTTTATAAATTAGATGCGACTAATTTCGATTTCGCTATTTTCTTCCCGTCGCCCGTTCCTATCTCGCACTTGCGAAATGATCGCGCATTCCAACCCGCCGGGCATGGGTACGCCCCCTGCCTGCCGTCCGGCCCATCACAAGGACTCGACAATGGGTGATTTGCTCAAGGGTATCTCCAGCTTTCGCGGAGCCGTCTTTCCCGACCATCAAGCACTTTATCGCAGGCTGGCGGAGGAGGGACAGCAACCACAAGCGCTGATGATTTCCTGCGCCGACAGCCGGGTGATGCCTGAAACGATCACGCAATCCGGCCCCGGTGAACTTTTCGTTTGCCGCAATGCCGGAAATATCGTTCCTCCGTTTTCCACCGCCAATGGCGGCGTATCATCGGCGATAGAATATGCCGTCGTCGCGCTGGGCGTTCGCGATATCATCGTGTGCGGGCATTCCGATTGCGGCGCCATGAAAGGGCTTTGCCATCCCGATCTCCTGAAGCCGATGCCGAATGTTAAAGCGTGGCTGAAACACAGCCATGCTGCCCATTCGATCGTTTGCGAAGCCTATCCTGCCGATCTGCCCGAGCGCCAAAGGGTTCGCGCCATCGCCATGGAAAACGTCGTTGTCCAGCTTGATCATCTGCGCACGCATCCTTCGGTCGCGGCCAAGCTGGCGACCAACGATATTGCGCTGCATGGCTGGTTTTTCGATATCGAGACAGGGGAGGTGCTCGTTTATGACGGTGCGGCCGCCCGATTCACAGATATCAATGAGGACAGGCCCTTGCCCGTCGCCGTCACCGGTCGTGGTCGTCCGCATGTAATGCCGCAAGCTGTGGAGTAGGCTGATGATGTCAAGCTCTGTTGTTTCGCGAGACTTCGCATCGTCGCTTGTCGTGTTTCTCGTCGCCATACCGCTGTGCCTCGGGATTGCCGTGGCTTCAGGCGTTCCGGTGGCCATGGGCCTCATTTCAGGCATTGTCGGCGGCATCGTCGTCGGCCTTTTGGCCGGATCTCCACTTCAGGTGTCAGGGCCGGCGGCCGGTCTCGCCGTGATCGTCTTCGGCTTCGTCGAGCAATATGGCATTGCCATGCTCGGGCCGGTTCTCATCGTGGCGGGATTGCTGCAGTGCCTTGCCGGATTCCTGAAGATCGGATCGTGGTTTCGGGCCATTTCGCCTGCGGTGGTTCACGGCATGCTCGCCGGGATCGGCATCCTCATCATTCTTGGTCAGGTCCATGTGCTGATGGGGGCAAGACCTGCCGCCGGCGGCATCGAGAACGTCACCGCCATGGAGCAGACCCTTGGTCGCGTATGGGGCGCCGGACTGACTCGAGAATCGGTTGCTCTCCTCGTGGGGTTGATTTCTTTGCTGGCCATGGTCGCCTGGGAGAAGTTCAGGCCGAAGCCATTGATGCTGGTGCCCGGTGCTCTGGTGGGGGTTGCTGCCGGCACGATATTGACGGCCGGCATGAAGCTGCCGATCGCCAGGGTGGAAGTACCGTCCTCCCTCATCGACAACATTTCGCTGCCGACGCTCGAGGGTTTTGCCAGAATGGCCGAGCCCGGTATCATCTTGGCGACGTTGGTCATTGCTGTGATCGCCAGCGCGGAAACGCTATTGTCTTCCGCCGCCGTCGATCGCATGCATGATGGCGTGCGGACCCGCTTCAACAAGGAGCTGTTTGCGCAGGGCATCGGCAATGGGCTCTGTGGTTTGCTTGGTGCACTGCCGATCACGGGTGTCATCGTCAGGTCGTCCGCCAATATTCAGGCAGGCGCGCGTAGCCGGGCATCTGCCGTGCTGCACGGTGTTTGGATCCTTGGCCTGGTGGCATTGCTGCCGCAGGTGCTCGCAATGGTGCCGTTGACGGCACTTGCCGCGGTGCTGCTGGTGACGGGATGGCGGCTGATCAGTCTCCATCATGTCCGCCACCTCTTCGATCATCACGGCTGGGTTCCCGTCGGGATATGGACCGCGACGGTGGCGATGGTGGTGCTTCAGGACCTGCTCGTCGGCGTGGCACTCGGTCTTGCACTGTCCATATTGGAAATCCTTCCCTATCTGCGCCGCAAGCTCGCTATCGACAGATTGGAGGATGATGAAACCATCCATCTCGACCTCGTCGGTGTGGCGACATGCAAGGATGTTCCCGTCCTGCTCAACGCGCTGGAAACGCTTCCAGAGGGTCGCAAGATCAGGATTGCCGGCGCTCGCCTGCATTATCTTGACCACACGAGCGCCGAAACCCTGCGTGAATGGCTGAAACGGCAGAAAAAATCGGGACGCCTGGTCGAAATCGAGCATCCGCCGATCGGACGCCATCGACGGCTGAAGCCGATCTTTGAAAAACTATCGGAAGAGGTTGCCTGACCGTCGGTTAAGATATCAGGCAGCTTGCGGCAACGCCTTGCCCTTTGTTGGGGGCAAGGCGAGCAGAAGAAGCGAAACATCATGTTTTTGGGAACCAAGTCCACCCAATGACCATCGGCCCGGGAAGATCGCGGTAAGGAGGTCAATACCTTCCCGCGATCTTCGATTTTAAATCAGGCAATCTTTTAAGGACGGGCCGAACCCCGCAAGGTCAAAACTCTTCCCAGGATGGCAATGCCGCAGTGGCAGCGCCGGAGCCCCCGAATGCGCCGGCAATCTTGGCTCGCAGCGAGCGTGCCGGCGATGCGGCGGGGCTGGAGCGTTCGGTCGCTGCAGCCGGTCTTGCATGCGAGCGCCCCTTTTGCAGATTGAACTGACCGAGAATCTCGTTCAGCGCCGTCACCTCCTTGGCGAGGCTGTAGCTGGCAGCCGTCGATTCCTCGACCATGGCCGCATTCTGCTGCGTTCCCTGGTCGATGCTGTTGACGGCCGTATTGATCTCCTGCAGGCCGGTCGCCTGTTCGCGGGCTGCTTCGACGATCGCCCGTACATTGCGGTCGATTTCCTCCACCTCCTTGACGATCTGCTGTAGAGACTGCCCGGTTCTGGTGACAAGATCGACGCCGCTGCCGACCTGTTGGCCCGATGTGGAAATGAGCGCCTTGATCTCCTTTGCCGCGGTAGCGGAGCGCTGGGCGAGCTCGCGGACTTCCTGCGCGACGACCGCAAAACCCTTGCCGGCGTCACCGGCCCGCGCCGCCTCCACGCCGGCATTCAGCGCCAGCAGGTTCGTCTGGAAGGCGATATCGTCGATGACGCCGATGATGTTGGAAATTTCGCCCGAGGATTTCGAGATCGCCTCCATTGCTGAAATCGCTTCCTGCATGACTTCGCCGGATTTTTCGGCGCCGACGCGAGCGCGCCCGACCAGCGAACTTGCCTCTTCGGCGCGCCGGGTGGAATCCTTGACGGTCGTCGTGATCTCCTCGAGTGCTGCCGCCGTCTCCTCGATCGAGGCCGCCTGCTGCTCGGTGCGTTTGGAAAGGTCGTCGGCTGCCGAGCGGATCTGATTGGCGCCGGCGGCAATGGCCTGACCACCTTGGCCCACTGCGACAAGGGTCTCCTCGACCTTCTCCATCGAGGCGTTGAAATCCATCCTTAGACGATCGAGATGGGCGACGAAGGGCTTCTCCAGGCGATAGGTCAGGTTACCGTTCGAGAGCTCTCCCAGGCCCTGTGCCAGACTGTCGACTGCAAATTGCGCCTCGGCGGCATCCTTGGCCTTCTGCGCCTCGCGTTCCAGCCTTTCCCGTTCGGAGAGGCTGCGGCCATCGGCGGCTTCCTGCTCCAGGCGCAGACGCTCGATGGCACCGTCGCGAAAGACGGCAACGGCCGCCGCCATGTGACCGACCTCGTCCTTGCGCTCGATCCCTGAAACAGGCTCGGCGGTCTTGCCGTCCGCGAGCGATACCATACGTGCCCGCAGCCGTTCGATGGGAGCGGCGATGCCGCGTGCCGAAACGAGAATAGCGATCGCGATGGCGGCAGCGAAGAGAAGGCCGAGCGCGATCAAAGCGTCGTCGATGGTGCTGCTTGCCTCTTCTGCCAACATGTTGCTCTTGTCGTTGAGGGACTTGTTGAACGTGTCGAGCCACTGACGAATGGAAACGACCTCGTCATTGATCATCGGATCCACCTGCTTCAAGAGCGTGGAGGCGCTATTGTTATCGTCTATCAGGCCGGCTTTCACGGCTTGGTCTGTAAGAGCGATGATGTCATTTGCCCTTGCGACGAGCTTGTCGATTGCATCTGCTTCTGTCGGAACCATTTGCCTGGCGTTTGCGAAACGCTGCAAAAGAACTTGCTTGTTCTCCTGGTAATCCTTCGAGAACCTCGACATCGCCGGATCTTCTGCTGGATATTGCAGGATTTGGTAGGCGTTGTAACTCATGGCGGTGATGCGCTGGCTGGCTCTGGACATCTCCACCGCTGCCGTTTCATCCTTGGCGATAAAATTCGAGTAAGTGCCAACCGTGTCCCTGAACTGGTTCGAGACGACGAGGACACCTGCGATCCCGATCAGGCAGATCGGGATTAAGATCGTGAGGACTTTCGTCTTGATCTTGGCGTTCTGGAGAAATGACATGGCTTGTTTCGCTCTCGAAAGGGTCGGCAACCGCTAGGACGATTGAATAGGGGCAAGTGCCAGCGATGACCTGCTCTGGATAATGGGGGCATTACAGAGAGGGAGCATCCTGCTCGTCGCATCTTGGCGCTGTTCTTTCAAAATCTATAACCAAGCTGACAAAACGGTTAATCCTGTTCGATATTGGTCCAGTTGAACGAAAAATACCTCCATAGATATAGAATATATAATTCTAAATGACCCCTTAGTTGTGTCTCTGCTTTGTTTCCGGCTGCTCTCGATTGGAAAATTGCGAGATGGAATGCCTAACTAAATTCCGGATGCACTTTGCGTGTCAAAAACACTCGTCGAGCTTCGCCACAGTGTCAGATGTTCTGAAGCCGACATCCCTCAATATGCCTAAAGGACAGTGCGGGTGTCGGAAGTTGCGGGCGCGGCTGCTGCCGTGGGGAATGCATTTATTCCGGAACATTTCCCATATCCACGAGTTTCGAATAGCTCAATGACGAGAGCCGATGTGAGCGCAAAGGTTCACTCTCCGGTGCTCCCGTTCCTCGTCGTCAACGCCAGAGCAGCTGGAGGTTCGTCAATGAGTTCTGCCGTCGCCCTCGTCACCGGAGCTGGCTCGGGGATTGGAAGAGCGACCGCATTGGCGCTTGCGGAGGATGGTTTTGCAATTGGTGTGCTGGGACGCACGAAGGAAGAGATTTCCTCCACATCCGATGAGATTTCCGCCAGGGGCGGGGAGGCGGCCATCCTCCTCGCCGACATTTCGGATGAACATCAGATATCGGCAGCCGTGAAAGAGCTTGTCGCGCGTTTCGGCCGGCTGGATGTCGTCGTTGCCAATGCCGGCATCAACGGAGTCTGGGCGCCCATCGACGATCTGAGCCTGTCGGAATGGAATGACACAATTTCGATCAATCTGACCGGGACTTTCCTGACCATCCGCGCAACGGTGCCGGAGCTGAAGCGCACGGGCGGCGGCTCGATCATCGTCGTCTCCTCCATCAATGGAACCAGGACCTTCACGACTCCCGGCGCGACGGCCTATACCGCCACCAAAGCAGGGCAGGTCGCCATGGTGCAGCAGCTGGCTCTCGAACTGGCCCGGCATCACATACGCATCAACGCGGTCTGTCCCGGTGAAATCGAAACCAATATCGACGCGAATACCAGTCTGCGCAAACGCGACGAAACATCGATCCCCGTCATCTGGCCCGAGGGCCAGGTGCCGATTACCGGTGGTCGGCCGGGCCGAAGCGAAGATGTAGCCGATGTGATCGCTTTCCTGGCGTCCGACAAGGCCCGTCACATAACCGGCTCGCCCATCTGGGTCGACGGGGGGCAGGGTCTGCTGCGCTAAATGGCAGAGGCCAGGACCGCCGATGTCGCGGCAGTCCTGCAAAGGCTCTCAAGACCGGCAAACGAGAGTGTAAAGGTCATGCATGCCGGTGCCTGGGCCAAACCCGATTCGAGCTTCCTCACTATCTGCTTGCGGATTTGCGAGCTCGCTCTTCAGCTCAGCCGCATTTTGCGGGAAGACCGGCACATCAACCATCACTCCGCATTTAAGATAATATCCCGCGTAGAAGGGCTGCCCCTGCTTTTCGGTGCTGGGCTGGCGTACAAGCAACATCAGCATACCGTCTTTGCGTTTTGCGACGGTGAGATAGAATTCGCCATCATGCGTCAGCGCAAAACTATCTTCGTTTGGGACCGGTTTCCAAGCCTTTGCTTTCAAATTGAAAACCTGCTCCGGCGCGACCAGCATCTCGAAAGATCCCTTACCGGAAGGTTCGCCTGCTTGTGAGGCAGCGCCTGTGATGAGGGCACCGATGAATGCGGTGGCGAACAAAGCTGCACTTTTCATTAAAATTCCTCGCTTGCGTTGTATAGCCTATACAAATGAACGCAATGGATGTATTGAAAAGTGCAGCTTTGTCAAGACGAGCTGTTCAAGTCCCATGGCGTCGCCTGCCTATGCTCGCACAGCGTGTGGGCTAAGGCAGTTAGCGGCGTCATCTGGCGATCAAGCGAGGTATGGCTGGAGAATGCCAATCGCTCATCGGTGTCAATAAAAGGCGTCAGTAAACCAATCGAGCTCTTATCGTTCCTGGGATCTGCCGGAGCGTGTCGAGTATTTCATTCGCCGTTTGGCCAACGCCTTCCACTTCAATGACCACGTAGCCCGTGTCGCCGTGGGTCTGCAGGAATTCGCCGACGATGTTCAACCCGCGCGATGAAAAGATCGTATTCAGGCTGTTGAGGATACCCGGGCGATTTTCGTGAACATGGATGAAACGCGTGCCGTTTGGACGTGGCGGCAATTGAACCTGCGGGAAATTGACCGCACCAAGCGTCGAGCCGATATCGGAATATTCCACAAGCTTCCTGGAAACTTCCCTTCCGATCCGCTCCTGGGCTTCTTCGGTCGATCCGCCGATATGCGGCGTCAGAATCACATTATCCAGCCCTTGCAGCGGCGTTTCGAAGCGCTCCTTGTTCGACGCCGGCTCCTTCGGGAACACGTCGACGGCTGCGCCTGCGAGATGTCCCTCTTTCAAAACCTTCGCAAGCGCATCAAGATCGACCACGGTGCCGCGGGAATTGTTGATGAAGAAGGCGCCCTTCTTCATTCTGTGCAGCTCGGCCTCGGTGATCATGTTCTGGGTCGCGCTGGTTTCGGGAACATGCATCGTCACGAAATCCGAGATTTCCAGCAGCTCGCCGAGCGAAGCCATGGATTCTGAATTGCCGTGGCGAAGCTTGTCCGACGGATCGAAATAGCGAACGTTCATACCCATGCTTTCGGCAAGGACGCTCAGCTGCGAGCCGATATTGCCGTAGCCGACGATGCCAAGCGTTTTCCCACGCGTCTCGCGACTGCCTTCGGCGGATTTGTCCCATCCGCCCGCATGAGCGGAAGTCGAACGCGGGAAGATCCGCCTGGTCAGCATGATGATTTCACCGATGACGAGTTCGGCGACCGAGCGCGTATTTGAATAGGGAGCGTTGAACACGGGTATCCCGCGCCGGCGAGCCGCATCCAGATCGACCTGATTCGTCCCCACGGAAAAGCAGCCGACCGCCATGAGCTTCTTGGCGGCGCTGAAAATCTCTTCCGTCAGCTGCGTGCGGGAACGAATGCCGATGATATGTGCTTCGGCGATATGGCTCTTGAGATCCTTGTCGTCGAGAGCCTTCGGCAAATGCGTGAGATTGACGTAGCCCGATGAAGTAAAATAGTCCACCGCGCTCTCACTGATCCCTTCCAGCAGAAGGACTGAAATCCGATCACGGGGAAGAGAAAGTTGTCCGCTCATTGAATTACCTTCGATAGTCGAATTCGATTAGGCTGACGTCGCTCGCCGCCACGACCACATGACTTAGACCATCCAAGGGACAGCGCAAGAACAAACTCAATTCGCTCGGCGGAAGGAGCCTTGGTTCCAGCAAGTCACCATGGTGATGGGCTTGCCCGCCTCTTCAGATACACTTGCCGCCATCGACGTTGAGATCGACGCCGGTGATCATGCTCGCCTCGTCCGAGCAGAGGAAAGCGGCGGCGTTGCCCATATCCGCGGGCGTCGAAAGCCGTCCGATCGGAATGGTGGCGACGATCCGTGCCCGGCTTTCGTCGCTGTCGGAGCCGATGAAGGTCGAGAGCAGTGGCGTATCGCCGGCGACGGGATTGATGGCGTTGACGCGAATTCCGAAGGGAGCAAGCTCCACGGCCATCGCGCGGGTAGCGGCTATGCCCCATCCTTTCGAGGCATTGTACCAGGTGAGATTGGGGCGAGGGGAGACGCCACCGGTCGAGGCAATGTTCAAAATGGCGCCATGCCGCTCGGCCTTGAAATGCGGCAGCACCGCGCGCGCACCATTGTAGATCGAGCGGATGTTGACATTGAAGATGCGCTCGAACAGGCCTTCATCCATATCCTCCATCGGCATTGGCGGCTGTCCGACACCGGCATTGTTGACGAGGATATGCAGACCGCCGAACCGCTCCAGCGCAAGATCCCTTGCGGCAGCGAGGCTGTCGAGCGTGGCGACATCACCGGCAAGCGGTGCGACCGACCCTTCGTGCTGCGTTGCCACCCGCTCTGCCGCCGTAAGGTCACGATCGACGAGCACGACCCGCGCACCTTCCTCGACGAATTTCCGGACGATCCCTTCGCCGAAACCCGACCCCCCACCCGTGACGATCGCCACTTTTCCCGTAAGACGCATGTCAAGCTCCTCCATTTGCTCCAGCATCGGATAACTCGGAGCGATTTCACAGTCCGATTTATCTGAACGCCTTTTTAGCTTTCTTTATTTGTATTGTGGCCGTCTGATAGTGAATATCAACGACGGAATGAAGCCGGGAGGCCGCGCCATGACATTGACTTTCGACGCCAAGCAAATGGCGGCCGAGCTTTACGACGGCGGCTTTCGGCCAATGTTCATCGGCGGCCAATGGGTTGCCGCCCAATCCGGCGAAGTCAGCGAAACCTATAATCCGGCAACCGGGGCGGTCCTGGCAACGGTTCCGTTGGCTGCATCCGCCGATGTCGACCGCGCTGTTGCCGCGGCGCGACGGGCTCTCGAAGGGCCGTGGTCCAGGTTTTCGCCCTATGAGCGCCAGACACTGCTCCTGAAAATTGCCGACCTGTTCGAAGCAAACTGGGAACGCCTCTCGGTTTCCGACACGCTGAACATGGGCATGCCAATTATGCGCACGCTCGCCAACAAACGACGGGTCATCGGCATGCTGCGGTTTTATGCCGGCATGGCGACCGCCCTTCATGGCGAGGTGATCGACAATTCGATACCCGGCGAGATCGTGACCTTCACCCGCCGGGAGCCGATCGGGGTCGTCGGTGCGATCATCCCCTGGAACGCGCCCACCGCAGCATCGATCTGGAAGATCGCCCCGGCGCTGGCGACAGGCTGCACCGTGGTTCTGAAACCTTCGGAGGATGCGCCGCTCACTCCGCTGCTGATCGCCAAACTCATGCAAGAGGCCGGGGTGCCGGACGGCGTGGTCAATATCGTCACCGGCAAGGGATCGGTCGCCGGCGCCCGGCTGGCCGAACATCCCGATGTCAACAAGATCGTCTTCACGGGGTCCACCGCCACCGGGCAATCGATCGCCCGTGCCGCGGTCGGCAACTTGAAACGGGTTTCGCTCGAGCTCGGCGGCAAGTCGCCGGTGATTGTCTGCCGTGACGCTGACATAGACCGGGCCGTGCCCGTCGCCGCCATGGCGGTCTTTGCGCATTCGGGGCAGATCTGCATCGCCGGTTCGCGCTTGTTCGTGGCGCGCGAGATCCACGAAGAATTCGTTGCCAAGGTCGGTGAATTTGCCCGCTCGCTGCGGATCGGTCACGGGATCGAAGCCGATACCGATATCGGACCGCTGATTTCGGCTCGCCAGGCGCAGGTCGTCGAGAGCTTCATCGCATCCGGGCAGAGCGAAGGCGCGGCCCTGGTCGCGGGCGGCATGCGCCTTTCGGGCGCGCTCTACGACAAGGGAAACTTCATCGCCCCGACTGTATTCGGTAACGTCAAGGACGAGATGAGGATCGCCCGCGAGGAGATCTTCGGGCCGGTCATTTCAGCGATGCCCTTCGATACGATCGAGGAAGCCGTCGAGCGCGCCAATGCATCGCCCTATGGACTTGCGGCTGGCATCTTCACCCAAAATCTCGGAATGGCGCACAAGCTGGTGCGCCGCATCAAGGCGGGATCGGTCTGGGTGAACATGTATCATGCGCTCGACCCCGCCGTGCCATTCGGCGGCATGAAGATGTCCGGCTACGGGCGCGAAGGCGGCGTTGAGCACCTGCACGAATATCTCGAAACCAAGGCCGTTTGGATACAGACGGACTAGCCTTCACCGCGCAGATTGGTGCGAATGAGGGCGATAAGCTGCTCCGCATAGCGCTGCCTACACATTTTCAATTTCGTCGAATGCCTTCGCCTCAACGAGATCGTCGATCTCACCGTTGTCAGAGCTCGAGAAGCGATGCATGCTCGGCACGATTTCATTCCTGCTGAATTGCGGAGCGTATCGTGGACTTCTCTCTAACTGCCGAACAACAAGCTATTTTCGACTTGGCGGCCTCCTTCGCCGCAGAGCGCGTCGCGCCGCACGCCGCGGCCTGGGAACATGAGGGCACCATTCCAAGGGATATGCTGGAAGAGATCGGCGCCTTGGGATTCGGCGGAATTTACGTTTCGGAGGAGTTCGGCGGCTCAGGCCTGTCCCGACAGGATGCGGTGCTGATCTTCGAGGCGCTGTCGCATGCATGCCCATCAGTGGCGGCCTTCGTTTCGATCCACAATATGTGCGCCTGGATGATCGATACGTTCGGATCGGACGCGATGAGATCGGCATGGCTTCCCGAACTCTGCGCCTTTCGCAAGGTGGCATCCTACTGCCTGACCGAGCCCGGTTCGGGTTCCGATGCCGCAGCGTTGCGCACGACCGCGCGCCTCATCGACGATCACTATGTCCTTGACGGTACGAAGGCGTTCATTTCCGGCGGCAATTATTCCGATCTTTATATCGTCATGTGCAGGACAGGCGGCGAGGGCCCCAAGGGCATCTCAACACTCGTCGTGCCGAGCGGCAGCAAGGGCATGAGTTTCGGCGCCTTTGAGCGAAAGATGGGCTGGCGCGCCCAACCGACGGCGCAGGTTCATTTTGATGCTTGCCAAGTTCCGCCCGAAAATCGGCTTGGCGAGATCGGAGCCGGGTTCCGCTATGCGATGAAAGCCCTGGACGGCGGACGATTGAACATCGCCGCCTGCGCGCTCGGCGGGGCTCAGTTCGCCCTCGATAAAGCGATCGCCCATATGCGTGAGCGCCGGGCGTTCGGTGCCGCATTGAGCAGTTTTCAAGCGCTTCAGTTCAAGGTTGCGGACATGGAAACCGAGCTTCAGGCGGCAAGGACCCTGTTGTATCAGGCGGCCTGGAAGCTCGACGGCAATTCCCCTGATGCATCCAAATTCTGTGCCATGGCCAAACGGTTTGTGACGGATACCAGCTTCGATGTGGCCAATGCGGCGCTGCAGTTGCACGGAGGCTACGGCTACCTGGAAGATTACGGCATCGAGAAGATCGTCCGCGACCTGCGTGTGCATCAGATCCTGGAAGGCACCAACGAGATCATGAGGCTGATCATTGCCCGTCATATTTTCGATTGATGCGGATACCGGACGGCAACCTCGTCGGGACCGGAATTCTCTATCGGGAAGATGGCCTTTCCGGAAAAGCGCCGAGCGAATTTTGTCGGACGTTGAGGAGAACCGATGACTGGGAACAAGCTCTCACTGACCGTTCCGGAGCCAGAGTTCCGTCCCGGCGACCAACCGGATTTTTCCCACTTCGATGTTCCGCGCGCTTTATGGATCACCCGCCTGCCACATGCGCCAATCCCGGCGGTTCGCTGCTGTGCAGAAGCTGGCGTTCAATTGGCTTGAGCCTTCAATTCCCGGCTCGCCGACTGTCTCACATAGCATCGAATTGATGTTTTCCAATTCAGGAGCTGGGCCCAAAATAAACACTCATTCCGTCCAGTCGACCTATTGCCACAAGCTATGGTTCGCCTATGTATGCCTCGGGCCGGAGGGGCCGGGGTTATAGTTATGGCGCAGACATCATCTGATTTAATCTATAATTTCTCAACACTTAACTTCCCCGAGAAAGACCGATTTCACACTTGGGTTAAGGATAATCATTGCGACTGCAGGCTGCAGGAACCTGAGTCCGGTCCGTTCGATGCGGAGGCCACCGGCGCGGCGCTCGGTCCGCTCATCCTATCCGGCAGACGGCTGCTTCGCCAAGGCCCGCTCCTGGCTTACGAAGTTCTGAGATCCGAGCGACGCATCCGAACCGACGGCTATGATTTTTACCGATTTACCTCAATTCTGAGCGGCCGCTTTACCTTTCGATCGGCGGATGCGTCATCGGTCAAGAGGGCGGGCGACTTGTTCATATTGGATGCCGCTCAGGTTAACGACTGCCTAGTCGAGGCAGACAACACGATTTCCATTGCCGTTCCAAGGGATTTATTGCCGAACCGAACGGCGCTCCTGCACGGCCATACCCTCTCAACAGGCGTTGCCCGGCTTCTGACCGATCATCTCGTTTCGCTGCTGAATAATTTCAATAGGTTGCAGCCAGTGGAGATCCCCTATGTGGTGCAATCGACGCTGCAGCTTTTGACTGCCGCAGTGTCGTCGGCATCCGAGGCGATGCAGGAAGCAGCCGGTCCGCTTCGCGAACTGTTACTGGGGCGTATCTTGCGGTATCTTGACGCGCATCTGCTCGAACCCGACCTGACGCCCGATCGGATTTGCCGCGATGTCGGGGTTTCGCGTGCGAAGCTTTACCATTTGTTCGAGGGCAATGGCGGCATCATGCGGCAGATACAGCGCAAGCGCTTGCTCAGGGCCTATCAGATGCTGGCAAATCCAAGCGGACCAAAGCTCCACATAGCTGAGCTTGCTTGGAGGCATGGTTTCTCGAACGAGAAGTACTTCTACCGGCTGTTCAAGGCCGAATTCGGCCACACGCCGGGTGAGACACTGGAAAACATCTCCCACTCGACCGTCGCTTCAGAAACGATTGGTTTCCTTACCCGCGAAAAACCGGCGAACGGTCCTTCTGGCTGGACATTGCCCTTTGGCGTGCCGGACCGTTAATTGCGTTTGCGCGAGCATAGGATGTACCAATGGTTGCTCGAAATGGAAATGAGCAAACCGGCCGCCGGTCAGCATGTCTTGAGCGATGTTGGGGCGGTGACACACTGAATTTTTGCAATTCGGACTTCTCGGCCGTTCGGCTTTCCAACCATGGTTCAGTAGCCGATATTGTGGCCGACACTACGGGATTCCTGCAATTCCAAACCCATGTGCACTTGTTATGGACGACCTTGCACAAGATGATCGGGTTGTGATTGTTGCTAGGTGGTTTTTTGCTGTTATGTTCCCGAACTGGAATGGAAATCAGTCAGGAGCCGCGATCCACCTCACAAGCCCCGATAGCGGTGCCCGTCTGTAGCAATGCGTGAATGGGCGGCATACCATTGAGCTTGCCTCCTATTTATCCAAGCCGCGGCGATCACGACGCGACACGCCATTCGATCCCGAACGTCAAAGGCTCAAGTCTTCCAACGCTATCCGGAATCGACTGACAGATCGTGGTGCAGTCGCAAAGCTCAGTCGTTGCCGCGGCATGAGTCATCAAGAAAGTATCTATCCGTATATTCGTCAAAAGAGGAAACTCACCTTGCGTAAGGTCATCTGTGCTTCTGCCTTCGTCGCCCTTTCATTCACACCCGCGGCTGCCAGCGTATGTTCGCAGCACTATCAAAGCAGCGGCGTTCCTCTCGTCACCGGTGTGACCTACAAGACCTGGATGGAGTTTCCCTCCGTCAGCCCTGCCGCGGCCTTCGACAAAGTATCGAGAGCCGTTCTTGCGGAAGGCTTCGTGGATGTGAATGTCGAGAAGCAACTCGGCACGCTGACGGCACAGCAGGAGACCTCCGGCTCAGGTCGCCCGCAGACATTGCGCGTCGTCGTCCGCAAAACCGGCAAGGGCAGTCGCGTCGATGCGGTTTTCATGGTGCCGCAGGGGCAGGTTGCCCCCAACATGAGCGACAATCTCTGCCGCGTCGTCAACGCCGTGGCTGACTAGGCCGGAAGCGAATGGGTGATGGGAGCGTCTCTGCCTGCATGCCAAGTCGCAGCTGGCTGAGGCCTGCTCCGCACCGTTCGGTTGTTTGCCGGTGTCTTCGCGCTGAATTGGCGCCATTTAGAAGCTTGTCCTATTCGCTGTCAGCTGTATGCGCGTCTCTGCGTATGCAGTAAGCCCGAGCACGATGCGGCTTCGGCCGTTGCTGCTCGGCTATGGGATTTGTAACTTGCTTCTGGCCGATCGTCCGGCTAGGTCTTTATCACAAGTGAAGCGCGAATCGCGGTACGGCAATCAGCGGATAGATAGCCCTAACCGTCTTTTGCCCTGTTGTCGTTTTGCCTGAATTATCAAATATCGTAGAGAGTTCTGACCGGCGGTTCGCGCCTGTTGGCAGAAATTTTCCGGTGCCCGCGAATGCTATGGGCACGCGGCGTCTTGTCGGCGACTGAAGAAAAACGTCACCGAATGAGATGATCGATGCCCAAATGCGGACGCCCAACGCGGATAACGAACGGGATGTTCCTGTCGGTTGGCGTGCCATAATCCGGCCCGCGCCAGACCTTCTCCCCAAATTCGCCGGCTTTCAGCCGATGATGTCTTCAGCCAAGGTCTTATTTTGATGTTTGCTCGCCTGTTTCGTTTCCTGGAAAGCCGCATCGATATTTTCGCCCCGTTCAACGAGGACGAGACGCCGCCGACGGGCGTATGGCGCTTCATGTGGCATCATCTCAAGGTGGTCAAAGGATGGCTCGTCGCCATCATGCTGATCGAGCTCGCCTTCAGCGGTATAGAGGCGGCTATTTATTTGATGGTCGGCTGGTTTGTCGACCTGCTCAACAAGCACTCGCCCCCGACAGTGTTTCAGGATTATGGCTGGCCGCTTGCGGGCGCTGCCTTCGTCATTCTGGTGCTGCGGCCGATCCTGTTTTTCGTGACGCAGGTGGTTACCAACCAGATCGTGGTGCCGCCGCTTACCAATCAGATCCGCTGGCGCAATCACATCTATACGCTCGGCCATTCGTTGAGCTATTTCCAGAATGATTTCGCCGGCAGGCTCTCGGCACGCGTCATCCAGGCGGGACAATCCATCCGTTCGGCTGTCATCGCCGTGATCGGCGACCTCTGGTACGCTCTGATCTTCGCCTCGGTCACGATCGGCTTCTTCGGCTCCGTCAATGTTTGGTTGATGCTGCCGGTTATCATCTGGCTGGTAGCCTATGCGGTGCTTCTCAGATATTTCGTGCCGCGGGCTCTGAAACGTTCGGAGGCCAATTCCCTCGGCCGCTCATCGACCACCGGCCGTATCGTCGATTCCTATACGAATATTCTGACCGTGAAGCTCTTTGCCCGCGGCGATCTCGAACGCACCGCCGTTCGGGACTCCCTGAAACGCTGGAACGATAGTTTCCTCGACCTGATGCGGTTGATCCTCGGTGCCAGCCTGGTGCTTCAGATCCTCAATAGCGTTCTGATCGTCATCACCGCCGGTTTGACACTTTATTTGTGGAGCCATGGCGCTATGACCGCCGGCGCCGGGGCGGCAGCCATCACCTTGGTGTTGCGGCTTGTCCAGATGTCGGGCTGGCTGATGTACCTGATCCGCGATGTTTTCGACAATATCGGTACAGTACAGGAGAGCATGCTGACCATTGCAAAGCCGCATGATCTCCTTGATGCGCCGGACGCCGGCACATTGGCGGTTCCCAGAGGCGAGATCGTCTTCGATCACGTCCATTTCCGCTATGGCGGCGCCAGGCCCGTCTTTGCCGATCTGTCGCTCGTCATTCGTCCCGGTGAAAAGATCGGTATTGTCGGTCCCTCCGGCGCCGGCAAATCGACGCTGGTCAATCTGTTGCTGCGTCTCTATCCGATCCAGTCCGGCCGAATCCTCATCGATGGTCAGGACATCGCAGGCGTTACCCAGGACAGCCTGCGGCGGCATGTCGGCGTGGTAACCCAGGATAATTCGCTGCTTCATCGCTCAATCCATGAAAACATCGCCTATGGCCGCACAGGGGTCGGGCGAGAAGAAATCGAGACCGCGGCCCAGCAGGCGGCCGCTCATGATTTCATCATAGGGCTTTCCGATCAGGAAGGGCGTGCCGGCTACGACTCGCGCGTAGGCGAGCGCGGCGTCAAGCTCTCCGGCGGCCAGCGCCAGCGCATCACCATTGCCCGCGTGTTGCTCAAGGATGCTCCCATCCTCGTGCTCGACGAGGCGACTTCCGCCCTCGATTCTGAGGTGGAGGCGGTGATTCAGGGCCAACTTCATCGTCTGATGCGCGACAAGACAGTGCTTGCCATCGCGCATCGTCTTTCAACGATCGCTGAACTCGACCGCCTCATCGTGCTGGACGAGGGCCGGATCGTCGAGGAGGGGAGGCATGAGGAGCTGATCGCCAAAGATGGCCTTTATGCAAGATTGTGGCGACGGCAATCGGGAGGCTTTCTGGCTTTGGAAGATAGCCCGGTGGCATAGGGAAATGGAGATTGCAAAGCGGCAAACCGGTGACTATCTCCGGAGGTCTCACGTTTGCCGAGGTCTAAGAGTCCGTCCCCGATTCGCAGACACGGTTGCTATCGACAGCTTTTCCGCTTCATCCGAGCGATAGATGTCTATTTCACGGATCTTGCAAATCGACACCGAACAACTCGTGGTGCATGTGCTCCACGGCAATGCTGATGCCACCGATGAGTGCCGCCCGATTGCCAAACCGACTGATTTCGATGCGCGGCGGGTAGGGTGTGCAACGTGGTAGATATCTGCTGATAGCTTCGACAAGTTCGGGCCGCGCGCCGATACTGCCGCCCATGATCACCAATTCGGGGTCGAGAGTTGCGCCGATTGCGGCAATGGCAAGCGCAATCGATCGCGAGGTTTCCTCGATGACCGCGATAGCGGCCGGTTCGCCGGCCACCAGCGCCGAAAAAAGATCCGCTACCGTCGCCTTGCCTTGCCCACCATATCCGCAATAGCGCCGCACCATTGCCGCGCTGCCCACGGCGCTTTCCAGCGTTCCAAGTGTAAAGCCGTCTGGATCAAATGGCTCCCCGCCGAGAGGCAGATAGGCTATCTCGCCGGCGCCGCCGCGCGCGCCGCGCATGAGGCGACCATTGGCAATGATGCCCATGCCGATACCGGTTCCGAGTGCCACGAAGGCAAAATTATCCGACGTGGAGCCGTGCCCTCGCCATCGTTCTCCTTGCGCAGCAAGATTGACGTCATTTTCGATGATGACCGGCGTTGCCGTCCTGTCGCTCAGGAGCCGGCGCAAGTCGATCGTTTCCACACCCGGGATGTTCGGCGCAACGTTGATATGCCCGGTGGCCGGGTCAAGTATGCCTGGCGTCGCCAGTACGATGATGCGCAACTTGGAAAGATCAATACCGGCGTTGTGGGCAAGATCCTCAATAATGGCCTGGAATTGATCGACCAGATGGAGCCCGCCGAGCGCGTTCGTCGGCACCTTGGTTTCGGCGACGACATTTCCGACGAGATCGCAGATGATGGCGGCAATCTTGGTTCCGCCGAGATCGATGGAGGCGGCAAAGCCCGCGCTCGCATCGAGCTCATAGGTTATCGCCGTTCGCCCCAAACGCCCGTCGGTATATCCGGTCGGCTTCAGCCAGCCGTTGCTCTCCAAACTGCGAACGACGTCGGAAATGGTTTGCTTGGATAAGCCGGTTTGCTTGGCAATATCCGCGCGGGAAATGGAGCCCTTGGCAAGGATGGTCCGAATGACAGAGTTCGTCGAGATTTTTCGCGCGATCGGTGTCTGTGTCGCGTTAGGCATGATGGCGGTCTCGCATTCTACCTCTAATTAGTTCGGGACCTTTTCCTAATTCATCCATGTCGTGCTGCGGCAATGTCAATTTCCAGGGAAAATGAACAAAAAGCAAGTAAATCTCAGTCGGTTGGCTGGGCGAAATCATTTAATTTGTCCATGTCATTGACAAATTTGGCGCGTGATTTGTAGACTTCCCCGGTGACTAAGCAAATTGCGGAGGGGTCATGAAACCGAGGCCAACGGATGAGAGAGCTCGTTTCGCCTATGCCGCGGACTTTATAGCGCTCCATTTCGGCAAGATTGCTTGGTATTGCCGCCTGATTTTCATACGTCATCCCATGTCCGACACCGCGCGGTGAAAGGTGCTTGATTTGCCATGATGACTCCCACGTCCCACGGCGAAATCACAACCAGCCACCCGGTCATTCTGCCGATCATGGCGCCTCGGCTGCAGGCGGATGCGCATCCCGACGGCTATCTTGATCTCGCTCTTTGGGGGAGCGGTCGTCTGGGGCGCATACGTTTTTCCAGGCTTGCCGGACCTTACATTTACGGGCCAAACAGGATTATTGCCGAAGCGGATGGCATCTTTGTCGCCCAATCAAGGCCCATCCTTCTGATCCGCAATGCCCGCCTGGAGGGCGTTTATCCGGCTCGTCGCTGCGCTTGGTGGCATGAAATTGGCAAGGATAGTCCGAAGCCCAAGCTCACCAAACGCAATAATCGCCGTATCGTTGTGACCGGTTGGGGTGCGATGATCATCGAGGTCGATGATGGCGATATCCGTATTGCTGCCGGAGCCTCGAAAGAGGAAGCAGAAGCTGCATTCGGTCTTGCAAACGACGCTATCGTCGCAGAAGCCGCGAGTTATGTAGCCCGCTGCGACCTCACGCCAAAGGCCGATCCCGTAATGCGCAGCATGGTGATGCAGGGAGCACACGCCGCACTTTCCAGCATCCGCCTGGATGAGAATGGCAGGTTTGCCGGTCTGGCCGCGGGGCAGGCTTACAGTGCGCCTGCTCGCACCTATTATCGCGATGGCTACTGGACGATGCAGATGCTGTTGAAGCTTGCCCCGGAAGCGGTACGCGATGAAATTCGGCTTTTGGCCAAGGGAATCCAGCCAGACGGAGAGGCGCCGAGCGGTGTGATTTTGACCGGACCGGCGCAATCGCGCGCCTGGCAGAACTTCGTTCTCGATGCTACCCGAAATCCCGAGAAGTATCGCGGGAAGGCTGCTCCGGAGCATCACAATCGTCCCGATGACTGGTGGAGCGATCATTTTGACAGCCCGCTTTTCTTCATCCTCTTTCTTGCCGACTATGTGGAAACCACGGGGGATGTGGCGGAGGCGGTGCGGCACTGGCCGCTTGTGACCGCCATCGTTGAACGATATCTGGCCCTTGCAGGTCCCGGCAGCGTATTGCCGCTGAAGCCGCGAAACGACAGGGATTGGGCGGACAATGTCTACCGGGAGGGCCTCGTCTCCTACAATCTCGGCCTTTTCGTCGGTGCATTGGATGGCGTGGCCAAGCTGGGAGCCGGACATGACCCCGCATTGACGCAGAAGGCACGCGAGATAGCGGCCTCCGCTCGTGCCGAAATCGAAGACGGGCTTTTTGTCCCCAGCAGAAATGGTTACGCCGATTTCATTACCCCCGACGGATTTGTCGAGGATCATCTCGTGCTCGATAGCCTGACGCTCTCCCGTTATGGGGCGATTTCGCAGACACGAGCCTCTGGTCTGCTCAAGGCCATGGAAGAGGTCCTGGAGGCTCGAAACAATACCAGACAGCCCTATGGCGATTGGGGTGTGTTGTGCGCCTATCCGCCGTTCAAGCGGGCAAGTGACGTGAGATCGAAAACCGCTTTCCCCTTTCGCTATCACAATGGATCCGATTGGCCCTATTGGGACGGCGTCTATGCGGAAGAGAGAATACGCCACGGTCTCGGTGGCGCACGCTATGCCCTCATACGCTGGTGGGAAACCTGCCTGGCAAATGGTTGGGCCGGCGCTGTCGAATATTTCTCGCCACCCTATGGACGCGGTTCCCTGCTGCAGGGGTGGAGCGCGATGCCGGCGGCTATCGTCCTCAAATATGGCCTGGAAGCTGTAAACGCGGAGAATAGATAATGAAGGGAGGCCGGCAAGATTTCTGTTCAGATTGCCGGCTTGTCCAATTTCATAACGAAGGCAAGGTGCCCGTCATGGCTGAGTTCTTCGAAGCCGAGATGCCTGTAGAAACCCTTGGCACGTTCGTTTGCTGGACTGACACCAAGATGAACCGCGGGCACACCGTGGCTCGAAAGCTTGTTGAGCATGGTCTTGATCATCAGGCGTCCCCATCCGCCCGATTGCGCTTCGGGCAGAATATTGATGTGAAGATGCGCCGGATAGGTCTCTTCAAGGCCCGGCGTGCCGCTATGAGGATTGGCTATTCGCTCCAGAACATCAGCGTCTTTTACCGTGCTGGGTATCAGACCGGCGATCTCGCGGCGAACAAGCGGCCACCAATCTCTGCCGAGCGCTTTGTCAAAGCTGGCGGTATCCGGCGTGCCGACAACATAGCCGACGACCCGGTCGTGCCTGGCAAGAACGAACGCGAATTCCGGAGCGAATTTGAGATAGGGCACCGCCCAAACGTAACCGGGAAGGCGCGGATTGCTGTAAAGCGCACTCGCATCGGCTCCCGCGTCAGCCGTCAGCAGGCAAATATGGAAGAGGGCGTCAACGTCGTTCTCGGTCGCCGGACGGATGAAATAATTGTCGATCTTAGGAGGCATCGCACCATCGATTTGCTGGCCGCTGCACGGCGCGAGCTGACATCAGGCAGCGGTAAAACTGGGAAAGTTGAGGCACTGCATCTGCGGGATGGAAGCCCGCTGATCTTTTGAAAAGGATAAGGAAATTCATCAGGTCCGTAAAGGCCTGACGATGCAAGACATTCGGCTCGTCTCAGCAGGACAGGCCGGTTGGAAACGATAGGAACTGCCAAAACGCAGCTAGAGGGAACCAATCAATGTTTAGCAATTTCATCTCCATCAACATGGCATCAATGCTGAAGAAGACAGGGATTTTGGCGGGCGCCACTTTTGTGGGGCTCGGCATGTCGACGGCTGTCTTTGCCGAGACGCTTACCGTCTGGGACGACCATGACTCGGAGTCGCGGGCTGCCGTGATGACTGAGCTCAACGCCAATTTCCAGAAGGCGCATCCTGAGGTTAAGCTCGACCATACCGTACGCGACTTCCAGGATCTCAATCTTACGCTCAAGCTTGCGGTTTCATCCGGCGATGGTCCAGTGGTGACCAAAGTTAACCAGGGCGCTGGCGACATGGGCGCGATGGTGAAGGAAAACCTTCTCGTTCCTGTCGATACCTATCTCAAGAAATATGGCTGGGATAAAAACCAGTCCGATAGTCTGCTTGCGCGTGACCGATGGTCGAGCAAGGGCGAGTTCGGTGTCGGGGAGACCTATGGTATCTCGTCGCTCGCCGAAATCGTCGGTCTTTATTACAACGAAAAGGTCTTGAAAGCTGCCGGAGTCGAGCTGCCGATCAAGAACTTCGACGATTTCCTTGCAGCCCTCGATAAGGTTAAGGCCGCAGGCACCCCACCGCTCACCATAGGCACTGCGAAGGGCCACCTGGCGCTCCATATGTTGGCCGGGATCAGTCAGGCGCATATCGATGCGTCCGATCGAAAGGCGCTTGATGACCTGATCTACGGCCGCGGCGGAACCTGGAATACGCCTGGCAATCTGGAATCGGTGAGACTTGCTCAGAAATGGGCAACAAACGGCTATTTCTCCGATGGCTACCAGGGCATTTCGGGTGATGATGCCGTTCAGCTTTTTGTTGCTGGCCAAGGGGCCTTTCTGATTTCTGGAACCTGGTACTTCGGCGATATGCAGAACAATCCGGATATCCATTTCATGCCGATCCCGGCACCCGCCGGTATCAAGCATCCGCTTTCGGTTGGCGGTGTCGACCTTGCCTGGGCGATCACTGGCCTGGCCAAGAGCGACAAAATGAAGGATCTCGCCGGCGAATACATCAATTACATGGTCTCCAAGGATGCATCCGTGACCTGGGCTCGCGCCGGCTATCTGCCAGCTACTCCAGTTCCTGAAGATGCCGGGGTCAACGCTTCCCCGCTTCTGAAGGAGGGCATCGCGATCTGGAAATCGTTGAACGATGACAATGCACTGGGGCATTATCCCGATTGGGCGAGCCCCACCATGCTCAAGACGTTTGATGAAAATACGCCGCTGCTGCTCGCGAACAAACAAACGCCTGAAGAGCTGATCGGCAAGCTCGATGCCGATTATGCCGCCTATATGAAGAGCAAGTGATTGCCAGACACAGCAATCCTGCCGCTGCTCCATTTGATGAGAAGCAACGGCGGGAAACTTCGCTACGTCAATCCTGATCACGGCCAGAGCGGCGCCAGTCGACCCCTGGCATATTCATGAGATGGTGCATGAAACGTTCACCACTTGATGCCAACGCCAGCAGAAATCTCATTTATATTCTGCCTGGTTTGCTGGTTTATCTTGCTCTTGTCCTTGGCCCCATTATCGCGGCAATCGGTATCAGTTTCACCGAATGGAATGGGATCGGCTCGCCCAATTGGGTTGGCTTTGGCAATTATGCAAAATTGCTTTCGGATGAGACTTTCTATGTCGCATTGAAAAACAATGCACTCTTTATGGTGTTCTACTGTGTCATCCCGATCGTTGTCGGCCTGTTGCTTGCCGCATTGGTCTGGTCGCTGAGGCAGCGGGAACAGTTCGCGCTGCGCACATTGCTGTTTTTGCCCTATATCATGCCGACCGCCGTCCTTGGCATCATTTGGCACTGGCTCTACAATCCTGCTTTTGGTCCCATCAATCAGGCATTGAAGCTGGTTGGCCTAGGTTCGATCGCTTTACCCTGGCTTGGCGATTTCACCTTTGTCCTACCGGCCGTAGGTATCGTCGCCAGCTGGTATTTCTTCGGTTTCTGCATGGTGCTGTTTCTTTCCGGTATTCAGCGGATTGACCCTTCGCTGTTTGAAGCGGCGAGGGTCGACGGTGCTTCAGGAAGCAGGATTTTCTTCTTCATAACGCTGCCGCTCCTGCTGCCAGAAATACGCATCGCGTTGCTTCTCACCATCATTGCTTCCATCAAGAGCTTTGACCTAATCTTTACGATGACCAGGGGCGGTCCGGCCAATGCGACCCTCGTTCCTAATATTTACATGTACGAGCTTGGCTTCCAATTGAACCGTTATGGCTATGCGTCGGCCGTTGCCATCATCGGTGCGATTCTGGTCTTCACAATCAATTATGCCGTTCATCGGCTGGTGCGGCCAGTGAACGGAGGGAGTGCATCGTGAGCAGAAATTTTCATGGGATAGGCGCGGTTCTGCCGTCACGTATCATTCTTTGGCTCTTTGCGGTCTTGACGGTTATCCCCTTCGCGCTTCTGATACTGACGTCTCTGAAGAGCCGCGCCGATCTTATCCAGGGCGCATTCGTATTGCCCGCCTATCCGCATTTCGAGAACTATGCGAATGCTTGGATCGAGGGCCATTTTAACGTCTATTTCCTGAATTCGGTTCTGATCGTTTTCCCTGTGGTTATCGTCAGCATCATACTCGGGACATTGATGGGATTCAGTTTCGCATTCCTGAGCTTTCCCTTCAGACGCACCATTTTCGTTCTCTTGACCATCGGCATGATGGTGCCGACCGAAGCCTTCATCATTCCACTCTACTATGAGATGCGATATGTCGGTCTCATCAACACGTATGCGGCGTTGATCCTTCCGCAAATTGCCATGTCGCTGCCTTTTGCGACAATGTTCATGGCAAGCGCGATGCAGCAGTTGCCATTGGAGGTCATAGAGGCAGCCGTCCTCGATGGAGCATCTAGACGATACATTCTGTCGAAAGTTATCGTACCCCTGATGCTGCCATCCATGTCGACGCTGGCATTGTTCCTGTTCATCTGGACATGGAACGAATTTCTTATTCCACTTGTTCTGGTTAATGACGACAACTATCGCACGCTACCGATCGGCATGCTGTTTTTTCAGGGACGTTATACGGTCAATACGCCTGTGCTGACGGCGGGCGCTGTCATCGTTATCGGCCCGCTCATTCTCGCTTACATGCTATTCCAGCGCAAACTCATCACAGGCCTCACGGCTGGAGCGACAAAGTAGATCTGCAGGCACTTTGCCGCGCGACGCGATCCCGAGCCGGCGCTTGCTGAGCGTCGGACGATCCTTGAGCGACTATTTCGGATACGCTCAGCCGGAAAGGTGGGCGAGCTTCACCAGTTCCGCCTTGCGGCTGGCGGTTTCCAATCCCAGCTCGATGAATTGCCGTGCATGTCTGGCAAGGGCAACATTGTCGTCCCAGAGATTGCGCCAGATCGCCGTCTTCAGCGATAGGTCCTTGTCGACGATGGCGGTCGAGAAGGATTCGAAGGTTACGTAGTCGTTCCAGCCGACTGCGACCAATGCATCGAAAATGGCGGCGAAATCGATATTGCCGGTTCCGAGATAGCCGCGATGGCTTTCGCCGATATGGACGTAGCCGATCTTGTCGCTAGCATGGCGGATAGCGAGCCCGACATCGGCCTCCTCGATGTTCATGTGGAACGTGTCGAGATGCAGGAAAACGTTGGAGGCGCCGGTATCGCGAATGTAAGCCATGCCCTGGGCGGCAGTGTTCAGCATATTGCTCTCGAACCGGTTGACGATCTCGAGGTTGAGGGTGACGCCGGAAGTCTTTGCCTGGTCGGCGACCTTGGACAGGGTCGAAATACTGGTATCCCACCCCCTTTTCGTCGGCGTACGCTCCTGCTTGCCGTGCGCCGAGCTCAGGATTCCCGCAAGCTTTGTGCCGCCGAGATCGCGCACCAGCGCTACAGCGCGATCAAGAATGTCCTTTCCTTTGGCAACGATCGTCGGATCCTCGCTGGAAATATCGCCTTCTGCCGGCAATCCCATGCTGATTGCGACATCGAGGCTGAGTTCTTCGATGCGGGACGCGAGCCATTTCACGTCTACCAGCTTCGGATCCAGATAGGAGAATTCGATCAGCTGGAAGCCAAGCTCGTGCGATCTTGTAAGAGCCTTTTCAAGGTCTTCCTTGGAGGAGCCGGCACTCCAGACGAAGGAGTGAACACCGATTTTGGACATGGGACGCCGCTTTCCGATTGGTGGCAAAGATCGCGGCCCGCCCCCGTAGAAAAAAGGGACGGGCCGCTCGGGAGGAGATTTTAGCGAGCTGCCGTCCAGCCCTTGTAGTCCTTGAGATTGTCAGCCGTGATCAGCTTGGGATCGAGGAGGACGGTGGGCTGGGCGGGCTTCTTGCCGTTGAGGACATCGACCGCCATCTTCAGGGAGTCTCCGGCCATCGTGTAGGGATCCTGTGAGGCCGATGCCTTGATCATCGATTTGCTGCTTGCGAGCGACTTTTCGATGTCGGGAGCGCCATCGACCGAGGTGATGAAGAACTCGTGGCGATTGAGCTGCTTGGCCGCCAGTTCCGCGCCGATGCCTGTCGGGTCATTGATCGCGAAGACGGCATCGATCTTGTCGAAGCGCGTCAGAAGTCCCTGCATGACGGCAAGGCCACCGTCGCGCGAACCCTGGCCGTTCTGATCGTCGGACAGGACCTTGATATCGGGGCTCTTCGCCAGGACGTTCTTGCAACCCTGAACGCGGTCGAGGATCGACGAGGAGGCCGGGCCATTGATGATGACGACGTTGCCCTTGCTCTTCAGCTGGTCGATGATGTACTGGCAAGCCTCTTCGCCGGCCTTGATGTTGTTGGTCATGACGGTGACGTCGGCGCCGGGAGCCGATACGTCAAACGCAGCAACGATGACGCCTGCTGCCTGGGCTTTCTTGACGGCGGGGGCGATCGCCTTGGCATCGACGGCATTCAGCATGATGATGTCGACGCCGGCGGCGATGAAGCTGTCGATCTGCGAGACCTGCTTGTTGAGGTCGTAGTCGGCCGATACGGACGTAACCTGGACGTTCGGATTGATCTTCTTGGCGCTGTCTTCGATACCCTTGATGGTGGCGACGAAGAATGGATTGCCGAGCAGGCCGACAGAAATGCCGATCTTCTGAAGGTCTTTGGCGGCAGCCGGCATTGCTATGGCAGCCGCAAGCGCGGTGGCGGCGAGCAGTTTCGTGATCATACGCATTCTTTCCTCCTTATGGCGCTTCCTGCGCCCCGTTGTCCGGTAATCCCGGTTCCTCCAGCCGCACATCCTCAGGTGCGGCTAAGCCCTTTCAGCCGATAGCGGTCGAGCGCCACGGCCACGATGATGACAAGCCCCTTGATGATGTACTGCCAGATGTCGGATACCCCGACGAGGATCAGGCCGTTCGAAAGCACGGCGATAATGAGCGCGCCGATCAATGTGCCCCAGATCGAGCCGACGCCGCCGACGAAACTGGTGCCGCCGAGAATAACGGCAGCGATCGCATCAAGCTCATATGCCTGGCCGAGCTGCAGGCCATTGGCCGCATAAAGGCGGGCTGCCGACATCACGCCGCCCAAGCCGGAAAGCAGGCCTGACATCGAATAGACGAAGAGCAGCACCAGGGGCACCTTGATGCCGGTCAGGCGCGCTGCTTCCATATTGCCGCCGACTGCATAGATCCAGGTGCCAAGAACCGTGCGCTTCAGGATCACCCAGGAAATCAGGATCGTCAGCAGCGCGATGATGGCAAGCCAAGGCACGCCGAGGAAGTTGCCGTTGCCGATGAAGTCGAACGGCAGGTCGGGGTTGAAGACCGTCGTGTCATTGCCGAGCAGGCGGGCGATCCCGCGCATGGCGGTGAGCGAGCCGAGGGTGACGATAAACGGGGGCAGCTTCAGGAAGGCGATGATTGTGCCGTTGATGACGCCGCAGGCAAGACCGACGGCGATTGCCGCGGGTATGCCGAGCATGCCGATATCCGGAACGAGGGAGACGATGACGCCGATCATGGCCGATGCGGCAAGGATAGAGCCGACGGAAAGGTCGATGCCACCAGTCAGGATCACGAAGGTCATCCCGGCCGCCAGCACCGTGTTGATGGATGCCTGCTGCATGACGATCGACAGGTTGTTGACGCTGAGAAAGCGGCCGCTGATAAGATGAAAGCCGATCGCCAGAAGAATGAGGACCGGAAGCATGCCGAGGGCGGTCAGTGTGGACCGCAGCTTCATCTTGTCTGTTGCTGTCTGTTCGCTCTGCATTGCCCTTATTTCCCGTTCTCTTTCTTGTCGCGCTCTTATGCGCCTCGCTTGGCGGCGCCGGTCGACAGAGCCATGATGGCCTCCTGGCTGATCGGCCGTTCTTCCGAGCCGGCGATCTCGCCGGCAATGCGGCCTTCGCGCATGACCAGCACCCGGTCGGCAATGCCGATGATTTCGGGCAGATCGCTGGAGATAACGACGATCGCGATGCCGCTCTCGGCCAGTTCGTCTATGATCCGATAGATCTCCGACTTGGCGCCGACATCGACGCCGCGTGTCGGCTCGTCGAGGATGATCACCCGCGGCTTGGTTTCGAGCAGGCGGGCAAGAAGCACCTTCTGCTGATTGCCGCCCGAGAGCGCACCGACATTGATCGCCGTGCTCCTGGTGCGGATCGACAACGACGAGACGGCGCTGTCGGCACGCTTCTTTCCCTTGCCGAAATCGAGAAAGCCGCCAGATCGCGAATCCTCGGAAATCACGCCAATGTTGATGTTTTCGTTGATCGACATATCCAGAAACAGGCCGAGGCCCTTGCGGTCTTCGGTGAGATAGGCAATCCCGGCATCAAGCGCGGCCCGCGGCCCCTTCAAGGAGAGGTCGCGGTCATCGAGTGAAACGCTTCCGGAACTCCTGTGGTCCGCGCCATAGATAAGCCGCGCAAGTTCCGTGCGTCCGGAGCCGACAAGACCCGCTATGCCAAGCACTTCGCCGGCGCAGGCCTCGAAGGAGCAGTCATGCACGCGGCGTCCGTCACCGATGTTGTTGACCGAGAGCACTACCTGGCGATCCCTGCCGCCGGCGCGGTGTTCCTTCTTGTAGAAGGAGGAAAGGTCGCGACCGACCATCATGGACACCAGGCGTTCGGCCGAAAGCTCGCTGCGCTCCAGCGTGCCGACATAGGCACTGTCGCGCAACACGCTCACGCGGTCGGCCAGTGCGTAGATCTCTTCCATGCGATGGCTGATATAGATGATCGCAATGCCATGAGCCTTCAGGCCGGCAATGACCTCGAAGAGCTTTTCGGTTTCGCGGCTTGTCAGCGAGGTCGTCGGCTCATCCATGACGATGATGCGCGCATTCGTCGTCAGCGCCCGGGCGATTTCCACCATCTGCCGTTCGCCTAGCGACAGGCTGGCAACCAGTTGGTTCGGCGAAAAGGCGATGCCGAGACGTTTCAGGATCGGCTCGGCGCGCTTTCTGATATCGCCGCGATCGACGAAACCGATAAGCGACGGCTCGGCGCCCAGGAACATGTTCTGGGCGACCGTTAGGTTGGGTGCGAGCGACAGTTCCTGGTAAATGACGGCAATGCCATTGGCTCTTGCCTTGATCGGGTCGCCGGCGATGACAGGGCGACCGATGACAAGGACGCTGCCGCCGGGATCAGCCACATAGGCGCCGGAGAGAACCTTCATCAGCGTCGACTTGCCGGCGCCATTCTCGCCCATCAGTGCGTGCACCTCGCCCGGATAGACGGTCAACGACACATTGGTCAGCGCCCGCGCATTGCCGAAGGTCTTGCTGATGTTCTGCATTTCGAGAACGGGGGTGGCGACCTGATCGCTTGCCGCAGCTGGGCTCATCGCATCATCTCCTTCGACACCGCCCCGTCCGGCGCTTGTGAATGCATCGCCTCAACACGGCGTCGCCATTCCCGCCTGTAGGCGTCGAGGCCGTTGATGAGGGCGGGGCGAACCTCTTCGGTCTCGTTGAGGAACGGTTGCAGGCCGGCCTGGCGCAACACGAGGGCGGCAGCCCCGAAGGCGCTGCCCTCCGGATTGGAACTGGTGAAAACCGTTTGGTTGCGCAGTGCCGCCAGCATCGGTGCATAGAGCTCCGCTTTGACAAGGCCGCCATCGATGACGATGGCGTTTTCCGAGTGGATCAGATCGAGTGACAGATCCGTCATCAACGTCACGTAGAGCAGCGCAACCGCAGCCCGTTCTTCGCCCGAGACCGCAGGGCCGGCAAAGCGGCCTTCGGAATGCCGGAAGGGACCACCGGGGGCAAAGGAGGGGAGGGCGAAGCTGCCTTTGAAGATGACGGCTTCGATTGCGGCAACCGAAATCGGCTTCGTCCAGCCATCGCTCGCGACATCATATTCCCGGCCGCCCATGAAGCGGATGGTCGCCGCCGGTGCATGATCGACCGTGACGTTGGCAAGCATGTCGCGGCGCTGATCCAGCGCTTCGAGCGGGCAGGCCTGATTGAAGATAATCACCCAGGTGCCGGTGGAGATCAGCGTGAAATCCTCGAAGCCGAGGGAGCGATAGTAGAAGAGCGAGGAATTGCTGTCGTGCACGCCGTTATGTACGGCAACATCGACGTGTTCGCCGCTGCCGAGCGTCACCGGATAGATGCCGAGATGCGAGCCGGCCACTGCGAAGCTCGGCATCTTCGCCCGCCAGCCCTTGGCGTCCACCAAGCTGCTGAAATCATCGGCAAGGGGTGCCCAGAGGTGCGAATGGCAGCCGAGATAGGAGACTTCGGATACCGCCTTGCTCGAGAAACGCCAGGACCAGAACTGCGGATAGGCCAGGATGGCGTCGGTCTCTTCCAGCATTTCCGGATCACGATCGGCAAGCCAGAGCACATGCCGTCCATAATTGAAGCCGAGCGGCAGGCGGGGGGAAAAGGTCTCCGCAAAGCTCGGGATGAACAGGTCGATCCGCGCGGCAATGTCCGCCGGCGGCTCCTGCTCGTAATCGAGGATCGGATGGCGCAGCGCATTGTCGCCGATCAAAGCAAAAGTGCATCCGTGGGCGGAAAAGGTGACGTGGCGGATCCCATGTGTCTCGACGGCGCGGGCAAGCTCGCTTTCCATCCAGGCAAACAGCGTGCCGTCGTCGAGAACACGAAGATCGCCATCGTCCAGCCAGATCGGTTTCGTACGCCGTTCAGCAAGGACCGTACCGTTTCCATCGATGACAAACAGTTTCGAATTCGTCTTGCCGAGGTCGAAGACGGCGATGGGCTGATGCGCGCTCATGCGACACCCCCGACGTCGGCAATCAGAATTGTCACGCCGGCATTTTCCAGCATGTTGGCATTGGCATCGGACAGGCCGTCGTCGGTGACGATCGTGCCGACACGTGAGAGCGGCAGGACGAGGTTGCGCGGCTGAATGGAGAACTTCCGGCTGTCGGCGAGAAGCACGATCTCGTCGGCACAGGTATTGAGTTCGCCGATCGCCTTGATGAGCAGCGGATGGGATTCAAAGAGACCCTGGGTACCAATGCCTTGGGTCCCGATGAAAAAGCGCGAGGCGAAAAAATTAGGCGCGCCAGCGGCAGGATCATGGATAATGCCCGGTTCACGGTAGAGCTCACCGCCGGCAAGGCTCAGATGGCAGCTGCCATGTTCGCCGAGATAGGCGGCAAGCGGCATGGAGTTGGTGTAGACGCGCAGGTTGCGCCGCGCCAGACGCATTCCGAGCTCAAAGCAGGTCGACCCGGCATGCACAATGATGGAATCGCCGTCCCGGACCAGCGATGCAGCCTTTTCGGCGATCGCGCGCTTGGCCTCGACGGCGATATCGCGGTTTTCGTCGAAGGGGCGGGCTGCGAGGCGTCCGCCGACTTCGAAAGCCGATATTCCGCCATAGACCTTCTTGGCTCGACCGGTTTCGTGGAGCTTGTCGATATCACGCCTAATGGTCGCCGGTGAAACGCCCAGCCGGTCTTGAAGGTCTCGAACCGAGGCAAATGGCGTCTCGCGAAGCAGGTCCGTGATGATTTTGTGCCGGTCGGCGTCGTTCACGCAATTTCCTCCCGGCCACTCCCTGCCGATGATTGAATGTAATCACAATGATTGGCGTTTCGCAAGCATGTGTGACGCAGAAACTTCATCGTTGACGATATTCAATCTAATACATACCATGAAGATAAAGTTCGCTCACCGTTGGGTGAGGGGCATCATGAGGATGGAGGATGATCTTGACGGTGGCACCACGCGGCTCCGATGGCGAGTTCGACCGGTTTTTGGCTCTGTCAAAAGAGATCGGCGCCGACATTCTCAAGACACAGGGTGCCGGCGGCAACACGTCGCTGAAGGATGGCGACATGATGTGGGTGAAGGCCTCGGGTACCTGGCTTGCCCAGGCCGGAGATCGTGACATCATGGTTCCCGTGCGCGTCACGCCACTGGTCGAGGCGCTGCGGCAGGGGGATCCGCGTGCCGAGAAGGCGACCGATTTTATCGTCGGCGCCTTGAATACGAGTGGCTTGCGGCCTTCCATCGAAACGAGTTTTCATGCGGCTCTGACAAATCGGGTCGTTGCCCATTACCACTGTGTCAACGCGATTGCGCTTTCGGTGCTGGCGCAACGTGACGAGATCCTGAAGACGAAGCTCGACGCAGCCGGAATGAAATGGGCAACGACGCCTTATCGGCGTCCCGGAACGCCGCTGGCGCGGGAGGTCGATCATGTTGCTGCCGACAAGCCTGACGTGCTCATCCTCTATAACCACGGTATCATCGTCACCGGCGAAACTGTCGAGGAGGTGTCAGGCCGGATCGAACAGGTGACCGCGGCGCTGGAGGTGCCGGTCAGGCAGGTTTCCCAGCCGGATATCAAGGCATTGCAGCACATCGCAGAGGGAAGCAGCTATGCGCCGGCCTCCGATGAAGCTAGCCATCAGCTGGCGCTCTCGCCTGAAAACATCAGGATTGCCACGGGCGGGTCGATGTATCCGGACCATGTGATCTTCCTCGGCACGAAGATCGGGCTGCTGGAGGCCGGTCAATTGCTACAGGCCTATCTCGAAAGCTTTGACGGCACTGAGGGCGGTGCGCCCAAGATGATTATCGTTCCCGGTTCCGGCGTTCTGGTATCGAATGCGCTGACACCTGGTGGCCAGGTGATGGTTCGCTGCCTGGCGGAGGTCGTATCCCGCATCCCTGATGGCGCCGACGTCGTTTACCTCTCGCAAGCAGACGAGTACGAACTCACCAATTGGGAGGCCGAGCAATATCGTCAGGCGCTCGATCGTGGAGCGGCAAAGTCGTGACATCCAGGCAAACCTCTGCCGTTGCGACCATCATCGGCATCGATATCGGAACGTCTGGCGTTCGCGCCGCCGCTCTTGCTGACAATGGCGATCTGGTTGAGATGGTGAGCGCACCTTTCTTAAACGCGGATGAAGGCCGATCGCCGTCGAGCTGGTGGGCTCGGACATCGGCCGCTTTGACGGAACTTGCTGCAAAAGCAAGTCTCTCCTGCGTCCGCGCGATCGGTGTCGATGGAACGTCCGGAACGGTTCTTGCGATCGACAGCGCGGGCGAGCCGGTCGGTGCACCCTTGATGTACAACGACGCCTGCCCGGATCCATCGATCGTCGAGAGCATCTCCCGTCACGCGCCAGCCGACAGTCCCGCCCGCGGTTCCAGTTCAGCACTCGCAAGGGCGATCCATCTCTCGCGCCAGCCTCAGGTCTCGCGAGTGGTTCATCAGGCTGATTGGATTCTGATGAAGCTCGGTCATGATGGCTGTGCGAGCGATGAGAACAACGCGCTCAAAACCGGATACGATCTTGTCGCCGAAGAATGGCCGGACTGGATCGAATGGGCCGGACTGGACCGCCGGCTGCTGCCGATCGTTCAGCGAGCTGGGGCGCCTTTGTCGGTGACGACAGGCTTTATCCGCAATCTTGGCGTCGACAAGACCTGCCGCTTTCACGCGGGAACGACTGACGGCTGTGCTTCCTTTCTCGCAACCGGGGCCTCGCAGATCGGCGATGGCGTCACCGCGCTCGGCTCCACACTCGTTCTCAAGCTCGCGTCGGAGCTGCCGATCAATGCGCCGCAATATGGCATCTATTCGCACCGGGTGCTGGATTTCTGGCTGCCCGGCGGCGCCTCCAACAGCGGCGGCGGCGTCATTCGATCGCTGTTTGGTGATAACAGGCTCGAGGAATTGACAAAGCGCATTGACCCCGATCAGCCGACAGGGCTCGATTTCTATCCGCTGCCGAAGGCCGGCGAACGCTTTCCGATCAGCGACCCGAATTATGCGCCCGGGCTGGAGCCGCGCCCTGCCGACGAGGCGATATTCTTTCAGGCCGTGCTTGAAGGTATTACCGAGATCGAGCGCCTCGGCTATGAACGACTGACTGAGCTTGGCGCCGCACGGCTGCGATCGGTCAGAACCGTCGGCGGCGGCGCGAAAAACCCAGTATGGACCCGGATGCGGCAGGCGGTTCTCGCCGTGCCCTTCGCAGCGTCGAACTCGACGGAGGCAGCCGTCGGCACTGCCTCCCTCATTCTTCAATGGCAGGATAGACAGCGGTGACAATTGCGCCATATACCACTCTTGCAGCACTGATCGACAATTACGACTACTTCCTGATCGATCAATTCGGGGTGCTGCGCGATGATGAAGGCGCCTATGATGGGGCAACTGCGGCGCTGCGCGTGCTGAAGGAGCATGGCAAACACGTCATCGTGCTTTCAAATTCAGGCAGAAGCGGCGAATACAATACAGAACGCTTCGTCCGTCTTGGCTTCGAGCGTTCGCTTTTCGAGCATTTCGTGACCTCGGGCGACGTCGCCTTCGAGATTCTATCTGCCTCGCCTGAAATTGGACAGGGCATGAAGGCTTTCACGATTTCCGGTGGCGGCGATCATGACCTTGCTGATCGTCTCGGGCTTACCAACGTGTCGCGGTCGAATGAAGCCGATCTCATTATCATTTCCGGCAGCGAGACGGAAAAGATTGAGCTCGACGACTATCGTCGGCAACTGGCGCCGGCGGCAACGCGCCGCACGCCCTGTTTCTGCACCAATCCCGATATTCATAAGCTTGCCGGCGGAAGGACCGTGCCCGGCGCCGGCGCGATCGCCAGAATCTACGAGGAGCTTGGCGGTAAGGTGCACTGGATCGGCAAGCCGTATCGCGAGATTTACATGCTGGCTATATCCCGGTGGACGAATGCGGAAGCCGGCAGGATCGTCTGCATCGGGGACAGTATCGAACACGACATCAAGGGTGCGGGCGATATGGGTCTGGCCTCCGTGCTGGTGCGTACCGGCATCCTGGCAGCCGCCTCACAGCAGGAACTGGCCGAGTTGACGCGACGACATCATGCAGTTCCGAGCTATCTGATGCCGTGCTTTTCGGTCGACGCAGTGTGAACGGTGCGTGCTTGTCCCTGTCCTCAGAGAAAATGGTTCGAAACTCTTGGGTTGATGCGGCGGATCTTGCGCAAAGTCTGGTAGAGGGTGTTCGACTTCATCACGATGTAGCGCGGAGAAACGGTGCCGCCGAAGCCGGAATAGAGCAGGATGGAACCGGCATTCGCCACACCGTCAAAGTCGAAGATCAGCCCCATCGAAGCGGCATTTTTGATGGCACTCCAGATCAACAAAGGGATTGCGCCGTTGCCGCTGTCGGCCGTGCGGGTCGATAACATGTAGTAATAGGATCTGGCATCCCAGACACAAAATATAGCCGCCCTGACATCCCCTTTGTCGTCCACTGCGACGTAGAAATGACCACGTCCGCGGTCAAGTGCCCTGGTGACGACATCTATGCAGGTAACGAAGTCGATATTGGGTTCCTCGCCTTTGGCCCTAAGATTGGCGATGGAAAAGCGGAAGAACGCCTGCGGGTCCATGATGTTCGAGACGCCGTAACGCTCCTCTGCCCGACGAATGACATTTCGTGTCTTGTCCCGCATGGCTTTCCACATAACGTCCTGAGGGGCCGGGCCGACTTCGAAGGTGAACTGAGCCGTCACCTCGAAATCCTCGGCCTGAAAAGCAAGCACGTCTCTGACGTTGTGGTGCAGCTTCTGACGGAATGAGGAGAACTGCGGCAGCTTGCGGATGAGCTCACGTGTGATCGCCTGACGCTTCACGAAGCGGTTCGGCTCGCTGCCGGAACCGTCGTTGATGCCTGGACCGAGAAAGTGGGTGAGGGTCGGCATATTGATGCTATGCAGACCAAGTCTTGTTTCCTTGAGATAGGGCAGCCGGCCCACTGTCCGCCCGCCTTCGGTCACTTCGGATATCTCGGCTCGTCCCTTCGTCGCAGCATCGAGCCACCAGTGCTCGTGAAATATTGTCGGTATCAAAGGATCCAACACTCCGGGCCTCCTCCAAAAGAAATGTGCAAACTTGCTTCTTTAATTGGTCAAGTTGCTGCAACATCCCCAAAGTACCTCTCTTAGCATACTCAGGCGCCATCAGAAATGAAGTAATATTTTCTCCCGAATTAAGAGGAAAGCCTGCAGTCGATCGCTATTTATATTGGCGGGACGGGCAGTATATTCAGATAGTTTGCGCTTAAACACAGCAATGATTGATGTCAAAACGCTTCGAGAGCGTCCTTAGAATCTCTCGACCAGGTTGCAGCGCTCGACGCTCGCCTCTGTCGCCGCAGCGCTATCATCGGCAATTGGGAGGGGCCGCAGAGTAATTCACGAGTGAAACACAGGCTGCCCGCCATGCGCCGCCGTTCACTCAATCTGTATGCAATCTCCATGAAATCCGCACAGAACCAGGCTATTTCATCGGGCAGTGTTGCCGAGCTTTTCGTTATGCGATCAGCCACAAAGTGCGACTGCAACGGTTACGAAATGGATCGCTTAGTGACGGGATCATGATCGGCAGATCTTATGGTATTGCGTGCCGACTGCACGGCATGGGTCAAAATGACAGTTCCGATATACCGAGGCGCGGACACCGGTGCCTGCAAATCATCCTGTCGATGATGACGTTGGCATTCGCTCTGCCGGCCTGTCAAACGATGGATCTATCTCCACCAGCAGCGCCTCCGCCCTTGCCTTCTGCCTATGCAGGGGCATCGCCCGGCAGCTCTCAGGCTGGCGCCAAGGACCTGGCATGGTGGGAAGGCTTTCACGACCAGATGTTGTCGTCGCTCGTTTCTCGTGCCGCGAACAGCAACCTCACCGTTGCGCAGGCCCGGCAGAATCTGGCGGCGGCAAGAGCGATGGCGCATTCGGCGCTTTCCGGCTATCGGCCGGAGCTGGGGGCAACCGGGATTGCAAATGCCGCAACCGGACCCCGGGTGAATAATGATTTCACGCGGCGTCCGCTGCAATTGAATCTCGAGACAGGCTGGGAGGTCGCTCTTTTTGGGCAAGACAGGCAGGTCCAGAAATCGGCCGATCTGACCGGGCAGATCGCTTATGAGGATCTGGCGGCGGCAAAACTGGCGGTGACAGCGGAAATCGCCGCCAATTACGTTCACCTTCGGGCGCTCCAAAGACGTCATGCCGACACTGCCGAGATGATCGGTCTGTTGGAGAAGAATTCCAGACTGGCAAACGTCAGGGAGCAGGTAGGTCTGGCGACGGCGTCCGACACGGAACTGCAGAAATCGGTCATCGACACTGCCAGATCGAGGCTCGTTGAGTTGGAAAGCGAGATCGCCACGTCAGTCCAGCAAATCGCGACCCTCGAAGGAACGTCGACGCCGACGGCGGACCTCCTTATACCTCAGCCGCAGCCAACCGTCCGAGCCAGTCTGCTGGGAGGCCGTCCCGCCGATCTGCTGCGTTTGCGACCCGACGTGCGGCGAGCCGAATTCGCGGTAACCCAGGCGGGCGCGCAGGTCGGCATTGCGAAAAGCGACCTTTATCCGAAACTACGCCTCTCCGGCGCGATAGGGATCGGCGCTCCGGTTGGAAGTTCTTTGTTTGGCGCTTCCGGAGGGCCATCGCTGCAAATCCCGCTGTTCGATCTGGGCCGGCGCAAAGACGTCGTCGCGGCGAGCGAAGCCAAATTTCGGGAAGCGGGGCTGGCATACCGGCAGGCCGTTCTCGTTGCCTATGAGGAAGCGTCAAGAGCGCTGCGCGAGTTCAATGCCGCCCGACAAAAGACGACGCTGCTAAGATCGAGGTTGAAGCGAGCGACGATGGTGCGCAACAGCGCCGATAAGCTCGTTCAAGAAGGCCTGGAAGATAAATCGAAGTCCATCAGGGGCGCGCTCGACATATTGGAGCTGCGGGCTTCACTGACTGACAGTATCGAAGACGAAGCCCGCTCCCTCATCGCTTTCTACAAGGCAACAGGTACTGCGCAGCAGGCTTCCCCACCTCCTGTGCCGGAAAGGCGGATGTAGTCATGCCAGTTCCGATCGCGCGCAAAACCCTCCTCTACGAATGGCGGCGCTTTTTGCCGGCTGTTGCAGCCGTTGCGTTTTCCGGGCTGCTCATGACGGCTCAGGGAGCGTTGCTGCTTGGGATCGTGAGTGCGAATTCGCTTTATGTATCGCAATCGACCGCCGATTACTGGGCCGGCTATCCCGGCACGCAAAGCGTCGAACTTGGGCGAACGGTGAAAGCGCGCGTGTTGACGAGCCTCTATTCCGAGCCTCTTGTATCCCATATCGAGCCGCTGCTGCTCGGATCGGGCGACTGGCGCGCCACCGGAGGCAATGGTGGCGTCAGCGTCACGATCATAGGCATCGATACCGAGATCGGCAGTGCCGGGCTGGCTAAGGTCGTTCCGGCAGGATTGCGCAGCCAGCTGCGCGAGCCCGGCGCCGTGGTCGTTGACGCATCCGACGGCGACAAGCTTTCCACCAAGCCCGGGGATATGGCGGAGGTCAACGGTCATGCCGTGCGCGTGGTCGGCCTCATTGACGGGCTTCGCGGTCTGGGTGGTGTGAATGTCGTCGGTTCGCTCGATACCGCACGCGTGCTTGATCAGACGCTACCCACCGATGGCGCCGCCACCTATTTCCTGTTCGATATCAAAACTGGCGATAAGTCCGCGGGCGTGATCAGGCGTCTTAATCAACGAGCCTCTGTCGAGCGCTTCGAGATCTGGCCTTCCGGGAGGCTTGCGAGCATGTCGACCAGCTATATGCTGTTCGATTCCGGGGCCGGTATTGCCTTCATCTTTGCGACGCTGATAGCCGCAACCATCGGAGCGCTCATAACCAGTCAGACCCTCATGGCGGCAGTCGCAGGTGCACTTCCGCAATATGCCACGCTTCGCGCGCTCGGCGTGCCCTTTGGCGAGTTGAGAACCATTGTTGCCGAGCAGGCCGCCTGGGTGGGTGTTTCCGGCCTGATCATCAGCGGCGTATTAAGCCTTCTCATCGCTCTCATTGCGCAGGTCTACAAGGTTCCTTTCGTGCTCGACGGCATCGTGATCCTTCTCGCCTCGCTCGTTGTGCTCGTCGTGGCAATTCTCGCCTGTCTTTTAGCAATTCATCGCCTGCGTGAGGCAGACCCGGCTTCCTTGTTGAGATGATATGATGCGATCTGCTATCACTGCTCTCAATCTCCACAAGTCCTTTACCGTCCAGGGCGTTCGTACAAACGCGCTCATCGATATTTCCGTCGAGATGTATCGCGGTGAATTCGCTGTCCTGAGCGGCCCTTCCGGCTGCGGCAAGAGCACGCTTCTGGCGACGCTCGGCGGTATGACCAAACCCGACAGCGGGCAGCTTCGCGCCGGTGAAATCGATCTCTCTTCCTCGACGGACGCGCAGAGAGATGCGTTTCGCCTGAGAAGCTGCGGTTTTATCTTTCAGGGCTTCAATCTGTTTCCGGCACTTTCCGCGCTTGAGCAGGTTCAGGTCCCGCTGGATTACCTGAAGGTTCCGGAAGCCGAGGCACGAGCCCGGGCGCTTGCGGCACTTGAGCGCGTCGGCCTGCTGCACCGCCAGCATCTGCGACCTTCGCATCTGTCCGGCGGCGAGAAGCAGCGCGTTGCCATTGCGAGAGCCATCGTCAAAGAGCCCGCAATCCTGTTTGCCGACGAGCCGACGAGTGCGCTCGACAGCAGCAATGGGTCGAGGATCGTCGAGATCCTGCGTGATGCGGCCAGACAGTTGGGAACGGCGGTTCTGTGCGTCTCGCACGATAGCCGTCTGTTTTCGAAAGCAGATCGCCTCCTCAGGATGGAGGACGGGCGCCTGCTGTCCGATGAACGGCCCGCCTCCGGGCGAAACACCGATACACGAGAGTACTGGCATGGATCACACTAAACGTTCACGCCGTCTTTGGGCGGCCGGCCTATTGGGTTCGTCCCTGACGTTGGGCATTTTATGGATTGCCGTCGGCGTCCCGAAGGCAGAGGAAAGCTCGGATGCTGCCGAACGCATTGCGCCGGCAATCACCGCCGCTGCACGCGGAACAGTCGATGTCGAAGGGGGGCTTTATCGAATAACGGCCGTGCGCGATGGGATCGTTGCCGAGGTGCCGGCAAGGGAAGGGGCGTATGTGCGCAAGGGTGATGTCCTTGCCCTTCTCGACAGAAGGCAGGAGGAAGCTGCGGTCCGCATCGCCGAGCAGGAGGTTTCCCAGGCCGAAGATCATCATAAGCTCCTCGAAATGAAGGAAAGGAACCTTTCGAAGACCTATGAAAGAATGCGCCGCGCCGCCGCCGGCAAAGCCGTTTCCGATCAGGCACTCGAAGATGCGCGCAACGCCTATGAGACGCAGGCTATCGAAACCAACTCCGCTGCGACGGCCCTGAATATCGCGCGGGAACGTCTCGAAATGGCCAAACGCGAGGTGAGCCTGCGCGAGATCAAGGCGCCGGCCGACGGCGTTGTCATACGCCAGGCGGTAAAGGCCGGCGAAGCCGTTTCGTCACAGGCGATGAGTGAGATGTTCGTCCTGTTGCCGGATGGCCCGAAAATCGTGCGCGCGGACATCCCTGAAGAATATCTCAACCTCGTCGGTCCCGGCATGACTGTCGAAATCATTCCCGAAGGGCGCTCCACACAAACCGTTTTAGGCCGTGTCGGCCGAGTTTCCAAAGTATTGACACACGCGAAATCGACGGAAAACCCTGGAGAACGCAGCGATATACGCACGGCAAACTGCATCATCACCGTTCCACGTGATGCTCCTTTGGCGATTGGGCAGCGCGTGGTTGTCCGAGTTCTGAAATGATGCCTCCGTGCCGGAAGAGAGCTCCAGCGCTCTGCGAGAAGTTGCTTGAAGGGAGTGCCCAAGCAATGGAGTGGTCAATGTCAAGGCAATGATCAGCCGGTGGATGAGATACAAAAGCGACTTCTCCCAGTTCGGCGAAAGGGTCGGAACCTGCTCCGTCACGATATGATTATTGTTTCTCCGTCGAAAGCACGGCCCAGCCGTATCCTGGCAACCGGATCGCGGTCGATCGATCCAGCTCAGTCGTTATTGCTGCGGCGGTTCCAGCAAGCACGTTTTTGGCGCCCGGCGCAGGGAGAATGGCGTCGCCATCACGGAGATTAAGGGCGACGAGGATCGTCTGGTTGTTTGCTTCCATGGCCCAGACGGCCTGCCGGGCGGTGAGGTGAACTTTTCGGCTTTTGGCTCTGACGAGCCAGGGATGACGGCGGCGAACCCCAATAAGCTGCTGATGAAGCCGGTAAATCGGCCAGCCAAACGGTGCGAGTTCCTCGGGCCTTGCGGGAAAGGCAGGCCGGATTGCATCATCGCCGCCGGCCCGGTTTTCCTTGACGCCTCGGAAAGCTTGCTCGTCACCGGCATAGATGGCCGGCATGCCGCCGACTGTCATAAGAATGGCAAGAGCGTGAGCGATGTGCCGTTCATCAGTCAACCGGCTTGCCAGCCGCGTGACATCATGATTGCCGACAAAGGTGAGTGGTACGAATCGCTCCAGGAACCCATTGTGCCGTTCCAGCGCCCACTGCAGTTCGAACAGGTTGCAGTCATTGATCGCGCTCCAGATCGCCTTCCACAATTCGTACTGCGTCACTCCGTCGACGCCAGTCGCCGTTACAAAACCATTGTAGTCGCCGTGTATGACCTCGCCGAATATGTAAGCGTGGGGATGGCGCTGGCGGACATCCATCAACACCGTTTTCCAGAATGGGCGAGATACTGCATAGGCTGCGTCAAGCCGCCACCCTGACGCGCCGCGGTCCAGCCAATGGTCCATAACGCTTGTCACATAGGCGGTAACATCCGAAGAATCATGGTTCAACGCCACCAGCGCATGATGTCCCTCGAACGTCGCATAGGCAGGGCCGCCCGTGTCGTCCTTGCCGCCGAGCAAGCGGAACCAGCTTGCCGCCCGTGAGGCCGTTCCATTCTCAATGGCGGCACGGAAAAGCGGAAAATCCCTTCCGACATGGTTGAAGACGCCATCAAGGATGACTTTCAACCCACGTCGTCGCGCCTCCATGATGAGCTGGTCGAAATCGCAATCGTCACCAAGGCGGGGGTCGATGCGAAAATGGTCGATCGTGTCATAGCCGTGTGTCGACGAGGCAAAGATCGGCCCCAACAGCAGACCCGATGCCCCCAGCGCGACGGCATAGTCGAGCCAATCGACGATATGGCTCAGGCGATGATGAATGCCCGCATGGACCCTCTGCTCGGCGCCGACGAAACCGAGGGGATAAATGTGCCAGAAGATGGCGCTATCGATCCAATGCGTCATGAGCATCGATCTCCAATCTGCCTTGATCATCAAAGGCGAGCTTGAGCATAATGTCGGTGGCCGCGATCAACGCCGTGCGCTCGCTTTGTGAAAGCACGCGCAACATCGCCTCGCGCAACCACGCCTGTCGCGCGCGCAGATCATTTGCGAGCACCGTCTTGCCCTTCTCCGTCAGAGCGATGATCAACGCTCGCTGGTCAGCCGGATCTCGCCGGCGTTCGATCAGTCCATCGCCTTCAAGACCGGCTACGATCCGCGTCAGAGATTGAGGCTGAAGGCGTTCCTCGGTCGCCAGTTGCACAGCGGGCATCGGTCCAAGGCGACCGAGCGTTCCCAGAAGACTGATAGCAGCGAGCGTCAGCGCGCCTTGCGGACGCTCGCCGCGTAGCCGCCGTCCGAGCGCCAGGACAGCGCGCAGGAGAAAGAGGGCTTCTTGATCGACTTTATTTGTCATATACTACGCATAGCGTATTAATTGAAGGAAGGCGAGCATTCATCACCATTTCCCCGCTGCGGATATAAGTGGTACGCCGGTATCTGAACCGCGTGGTCGGCTTCGACGGCACCTCCTTTCCAGGTCTCGCCCGGTTTTTCAGATATTTAGGACGCAATCGCTGAAGGACAGCTTTGCGCCCCAATTTGGCTCTCGTCATTCAAATGGTACGCTCGGAGCCGCCCGCTTTACCGCGCGACCTGACGAGCTTCAGTTACCGGCGGACATTGCGCTCGGATCCATCCATACTGCTTCCCAGACGTGACCGTCCGGATCGGCGAGATTGCGATTGTAAAGGAAGCCGAGATCCTGCTTCGGATTGATGTCCGCTTGCCCGCCATGTGCCGCGGCGGCATCATTCATCTGGTCGACGGCCTTACGGCTCTCGCAGGAAATGGCCAGCATCACTTCGCTTGAGGTTGCCGGCGGGATCGGGCGGCTGGTGAAACCGCGCCACTTTTCATGCGTGAGGAGCATGACGTTGATCGCCTCGCTCACCACCATGCAGGCCGAACTATCGTCACTGAACTGGGCGTTATTGACAAATCCCAGGGCTGCATAGAAGGCCTTGGACCGAGCCAGGTCGGTCACCGGCAGGTTCACAAAAATCATCTTGGTCATTTTTGGTTTCCTTTGTTCACGGCAGGACAGGGCCGCATCTGCGGTCGATATCCGCTGGTTGACGCCCGCCGTGACCGTTACGGTGGTTGCTTGCCCGGCAGAAATGACGCAATCCGGCCGTGAAAGAATTGATGTTTGGTAAGAAATCGCGTCAGCCTCTGTCTGGCCTTGTGATAGCGATTGTCTTTCGCAGCCGGCTAAGGCTTTCCGGAGTGATGCCCAACCAGGCGGCGATGTGATGCTGCTTCAAACGCTTATGCAGTTCCGGCTCCTTGCGGATGAAATCGATATAGCGCTGCATCGCGTCGTCATGCCTGAACGCAATCTCGCCCGGTTCTTTGTCGATAATCCAATGGCGCTCCATGTACCTGATATAAAAGGCGGCAATGTCGGCAAAGTCGCTGACGAGCAACCTAAAAGCCGCAAAGTCATATTCGAGGACGTTGGTGTTCTCGATCGCCGTAATCGCGAAAGGGCTAGGCTCGCCGAGCAGGGTCGCGCTGACCGAAGAGGCAATGCGGTTCTCAGGAAAGAAGCATTTAATAATCATGTTGCCGTCGCGGCCGACATACTGCTGACACAGCAGGCCTTTGACGACGAAGGCATAGGTTGTCGGTACGTCGCCCGCCCGAATGAAGGGCTCCTCCTTACGATACTGTCTCGGCCGCAGGAGTGATGACCAGGCGAGCTCGGCTTTTTCTGACAGAGGGGTGTAGGTCCGGATTTTGGTGAAGAATGCTTCTGTGTTCATGAGCTCAATCCGCGAGTCGGCGATGGCTTTAATCTGGCCTATCTCATCGCCGTGGGAAAAGAGCAATCTGGTGGCATCCGGCGACATTTATAGGTTGCGCTTGGCGCATCTTGCCGCCGGAGTTCGTTCGTTTGGTCGCGATGGTCAGAATGCGCTCTTCACCACGCCGCCATCGACCCGAAGTGCTGCGCCATTGGTAGCTGAAGACAACGGGCTTGCGACATAGGCGACCATGTTTGCGATTTCTTCAGGCTGCGCGAAGCGCTTGATCAGGGAAGTCGGCCGGATTTTCTCGAAGAATTCGGTCTCGAACTGCGCGAAAGTCTTTCCTTCCGAGCCGGGCAGCGCGGCGACGAAATCGACGACGCCGCGCGATTTCGTTGGACCTGGCAAGACGCTGTTGACCGTGATTCCGGTGCCCGCAACGGATTCCGCAATGCCGCGCGCCACTGCAATCTGGGCCGTCTTAGTCACGCCGTAATGCACCATCTCGGCCGGAATATGCACACCGCTTTCGCTCGAAATGAAGATGATACGACCCCAGTTACGCTGGCGCATCGAGGGCAGGTAAAGGCGGGCGAGACGAACGCCGGAAATCACGTTGACATCGAAGAACCGACGCCAGTCAGCGTCCGGGATCTCTTCGAACGGCTTGGGTTCGAATATCCCAAGGTTGTTGACGAGGATCTCGACATTCGGAAAGCGCCTTACGATTTCATCAGCGGCCTGCTCGGTTGCGAGATCGCCGGCAAATCCCTCCACGCGGCCGCTTCCAATAACAGCAAGTTCGGCAACCGCACGATCGACCGCTTCTTCGGTCCGCCCATTGACAATAACGTGGGCACCCTCGCGCAGGAGAGTTGCCGCGATTGCGTGACCGATGCCGGCGGTGCTGCCGGTGACCAGAGCCAGTTTACCGTCGAGTTCGAGATTCATGATGCTTCTCCAATGAAAACGTCAGGGGTGGAATGTGTAGAACGCCTGAGCGCGCTGGCCGTTTAACCGTGGCTGCCACAAGGGCATTCAGGACTTTCAGGCAAATACTGCGATACAGACCGACAGCCAGAGCAAGGCAATTCCAAGCGCCAGCGCGCGCCGCGCGCCGACCACCTTTTCTTCATCCTCGCGCGCCACCGGCGTCGTTACGATCCAAGGAACGGAACCCAGCGCCGCAAAGCCGATGAGTGCCAGAGCCACCACAAAATAATCCGAGACATGCCAGCGCCCTTGCTCATAAACGCCCCAGTAGCCAAGGAACGCCATCCCAACCGCGAACATGGTTGCTGATGCCGAGCAAAGCCCGGTAACCGAACCTGCCGGCGCGCGCATCCTGCTTTCTTCCGGTGTTGATCCGTTCATGATAAGCCCACGACAGCAAACAGCTCCTTCCATCATGTCAGCAATTGAGCAGAAGGTGAAGCGACTGCGGGTGCTGCTCCAGGGGAGGTCATCGCAGGAGCGCTACGATCCACATATATGAAAGACTGCGATTTTTAGTTGCGCTGCATGTCGGTCAGCGTGTGTCGCATCGATGTGCTCGAAATGCCGAAAAAGCCGCCATAGGGAAGGTCAAGATCCAGGATGACGAACATGACGCTTGCGACGGAGACGATGGCCACAAGGACAATCGCGCCGGCGAGCGGGTTTTTGGGAGCCTGAAGCCCGAAACTCAAAAATACCAGCATAAGCCAGAAGATGAGAACGCCAAGAAATGGCGCGGAAAGCGAGCCATGTGCATCTTCGATGACGGTCCATCGCGCGGCCATGACATTGCTGAAAAGCTGACTGCAACGGGTCGCAAGGGCCTGATGCAAGGGGTCGGCGGGCTGCAGGCGGTCAATGTTAAGCCCGACATTATTCAACATCGATCCAAGGGCCGGCGCCTCGCCGGTCAAAGGCAAGTCCGAGATGTCGGGATATTTCTCGCCCTGCGGAGGCGCTTCATCGGGCCAGGTGCTGGCAATGACGGCAGCGGTATAGCTGCGCAATAGCTGCCTCTCATTGTCGAGGGCGGAGCCGTAATTTTTCAGGCAACCGTCCATCTCGGCGAGACCCGCGGCATAACGATTGCGATCGTGGGAGGCGGCAGTGAAGGCATTGAGTTCCGATGCCAGCAACAAACTCATGACAAGAGCGGCAAAAGTCACGAGCAGTGCGGTTACCACCCGAAGAAAGTCCATTGTCTCGTTGCCGCGATGCGGCGCAGGCAATTTGGTGCGCAGTATCGAGCCGACGAAAGCGCCCAGGACAAGAAGAACAAGCAAGACCAGCGACCAGATCGCTTCTCGTTGCATCGAACATGCTCCAACTGCATCTAATCGTTGAGTATGTCACGTTCCAGCTAAGGGAATACATCTCAATGTCGAATGGCGCAGACGTGGTGCATTTGCTTTCGCTTCACTTTGCGCGTGTTCGAAGCGTGCGCGGCAATTGCACCAACCGCTATCGGCGTGAGGATCGTGCGCCCTGATCCGAGGTCGAATTATCTTTGAACATGGGTCTTCGATCGTCCAAGAGGCGCAAAATCAGGTTCCCTTTTCTTTGGCGGTGAATGAGTTCGATGTCGCTGACCAGCCTTGCGCCACCTTGGCGGCGCTCCAGGGTAATCTTGCGGCTGTGGAACGCTTCCAGCTCAGCCCTGTGCGCGACGCTGATAATGGTGACCTTCGGCAATTCCCGAATGATCATCTCCATCATCTTATCCTGGCTCTTCTCATCAAGGGCCGAGGTTGCCTCGTCCAGCACGATGATATCGGGATCGTGCAGCAGAAGACGCGCAAAGGCGAGCCTCTGCTTTTCGCCGCCCGACAAAGTCTGGTCCCAGGGCGCGTCCTCCTCGATCTTTTCGTTGAGATAGTCGAGACCGACCTTTTCAAGAGCGGCCTTGATCTCGTCCGGCGTCCAGTCGTCGGCCGCGCGGGGGTAGGCGACGGCGCGGCGAAGTGTGCCCGACGGTATGTAAGGCCGCTGCGGCAACATGAACAACCGGCTATCGGGGTGGACGTCGACGCCGCCATGACCCCAAGGCCACAGACCGGAAATTGCCCGTATCAGCGTGCTTTTGCCCGAACCGGATTCGCCGGCGACCAAGACGCGTTCCCCTGGATCGATTTCCACCTCCGTTTCCTTGACTACGGACGTACCGTCGTCGAGTGTCACGGAGAGATCGTTGAGCGACAACATTGTCTCGTCTTCGGTTTCTCCATGCTTGATCCGTCCGAGCGTATCGTTCTTTTCGGCGCGTTCGAGCCCATCAAGCGAGGTCATAAGCGAGGCGACACGATGCGCCGAGGCGTTCCAGTCGGCAAGGCGCGGATAGTTGTCGACCAGCCATCCGAATGCGCTTTGAACGATGGCGAAGGCAGAGGCAGCCTGCATGACTTGACCGAGCGTCATGCTGCCTTCCAGAAATTTCGGCGCACAAAGCAGGACCGGCACGACAGGCGCAATCAACATGGAGACCTGTGACACGAGGGTCGTGCGCATGTATTGATGGGCAAGCAGTGCCCACTGTTTCAACACGTTTCCGAATGTCCGCTCGAGGTCGTTGCGCTCTTCCTCTTCACCGCCCAGCAATGCGATGCTCTCACCGTTTTCGCGGACATGCGTCAGCGTGTAGCGAAATTCCGCTTCCACCTGGTTTTTGACCTCGGAAACCCTCACGAAATGGCGGCCGATGACCGCCATCGAGGTAGACGTGATCACGGCGTAGAGGACCGCCGTGACGACGAGAAAGCCGGGAATCGTAATGATTGAACCGGCGATCTCGAAAGTCAGGGCGCCGCCGATCGTCCAGAGGACCACGATGAAGGTCGAGGCCGAGAGAAATGCTGAAATGACGCCAGCGATGAAATCGACCGGGGATTCCGTGGCGATCCGCAAATCCTCCGAGAGACGGGCCTCGGGGTTCTTGTGGTCGTCGCCGCCGATCAGATTCAGTTGATAATAGCGGCCGTTGGCGAGCCACCGGGCGATCAAGGCGGTTGTGAGCCAGAAGCGCCAGCGTCTTTGGATCATCATACGAACATAGACTTGTATGGTGACAAGGGCGACGCTGCCGAGCACGAGCGGGGGAAACACCGCGCTCAGGACGTAGACGGCATGAGCGTTGCGTTGCTCGATCGCGTCAAAAATCGCTCGGTTCCAGATATTGATCCCATACTGGAAACAGACATTCAGGCCGATCAGGGCAAGGAGGCCAATCGAGCATGGCCAGGCAAAACGGTCTCCGCGACGACTCCAATAACCGCGGGCGCTGATCCAGAAACGGCTGAGCAAATATCGTTTTCGTGCCCGCTCTGTTTGCTCGGGGGTCAAATCCGGGTCAGGTTCTACTAAATCGGGTGGCTGCTCGGCCTCGACAGTCGAACTCTTCCCCTGATGCAACCTTTCGGCATCAGCCGGCTTGGCATCATCGACCGATTTCGGAATGGATTTTGCGTCGGTCATAAGCACGACAACGGCCCAAAATTCAAAAAGTTTCACCCTTGATCATGAGCATGCATGCAGTGGCTTGAAGGACGTGCTGCGCGGAAGCAGCGCGAGGGTTCAAAGGCTTGAGGGAACTGTCGGTCGCAAAGGGCGTTTCAATGAGAGGAGGAATTCATTATGTGCCCGCAAACGCCGATTACGGCCTCAGACTTTGCACCTGCGCTTGGACTGCCGAACCCCATACAATATTTCCCCGAGCCATCGCCTCGCCTTCCGGCCTCGGAGAGCGAAAAGGAGGCTTACGAGAAGGGGGTGAAGGATGGAAAATGCGATGCCGAAAATAGAAAGAACCCCTATTCAGAGGATAGCGAACAGGCGAAAGCCTACGAGCATGGCTACCTTGATGGGCAGAAGATCAGGTTCGCAGAGTAGATATATAGCGACGAAAAACAGCGCACTCGCGGTCATCCGTGCTGTTGAAGCGAAAGGTTTTCCCGAACTTGGTAGCGTTGATGCCAGTCGCGGGAACTGCTTGGCATAGCTTCATGGAACTCTATGTTTCGACCGACGTTTGCTGATCGCGATCTCTTCGATCCTGGAGATCTTTACAGGAGGCTATCGTGTTTAAATTTCCTGTTTTATTCAGCATTGTCCTCTTTCCAACCGCCGTTCTTGCCCAGTCCCCTGATCTGGAAGCAACATGCAAGACCGTCGCCAAGAATTTCTTTTTATCGGACGGGCTTGCGATTGGAACGGTGCAGTCTTTTCCGGAGCTGAAGCCCCCTGGCGTTCGTATGACCTACTCCAGCCGGCCCGGCACTGCAGCAGCCGAGATGAGCGACACTTTCGAATGCGAGTTCGAAAAGGCGGACAAACCTCACAACCTCGTTAAGTTTTGCGTCTCCAGCACATGCTATGTGGCCAATGACGGGGATGCAGATCGCAAGCGACATTTCGAGGAGATGCGAATTCTTCTGCAGCGATCTGAAAAATAGGGGTGCTAAAGGGCTGAGGCCGCTCTTGCCGATGAACCTCGGCCGAGTTCCCGCCGCACATATGAACTGTAACGGGAAGAGACCGTCACGGAAAGTATTTGTCGTAATCGGCTAAGGAAGGGCGCCGGCCGGCCCACCGTCATGGTTGATCGGGTGGGCCGGCATTCGGATCATGGTCTCATTCATCTTCGCCTTCAACGTCTCATCACATTCATGACGAGCGAAACGACGAAGAAGATAAGAAAGATAAAGAACAGGACCTGTGCGATAGACGCAGAGGCGCCTGCTATGCCGCCGAAGCCGAGGGCTCCTGCAATCAAGGCTACGACGAGAAATACCAGTGCATAATAAAGCATTTCGCTCTCCATTGGTTGCTGGATGGAGAACGGAGCAAAGTGCACTTTGTTCCTTGAATGTGGGCTGGCGTTACGCCGTTGTCACGGCTTGTTTCAACCAAACCTGCTTGCCGCCGGCACCCGGCGGCGGCGGTTCGGCGGCATCCAGATACATCTTGACCGGAGCCGTGAGCACAAACCACAGGCTGGCGCCAAGCAGGAAGGTGCCCGCTGCCTCGTCGCCGGCGGAGACACAGAAGGGGAAAATGACGGCGGTAAGCAAAACGGTCAGTCGGGTCGCCCATTCGCCCTCACGCTTGCGCGTGGCTGTAGCCGCCAGCGCCTGATAGGATCGTATATCGTAATTGCGCCCCATTCGACCAGGCATCAAAAATCGCAGTGACGGAACGGAAAGCATGAAGAGCGTGCCGATGGAGAAAGCGTAAATCGGGCCGTTGAGCAACAGGCCGCTTGCCGCCATAAGGGCAAGAACAACGATAAGGCTCGATGACGGGCTTAGCGTCTGCGGAGAAAGACCGGTTTGTTTGTGCCACAGCCGCATGGCTGCCGATCCGCCGCGAAGCAGCGGAAGATCGATGTAGCGATTGAGGAATTCCATGGTTTGCCCTTCCAGTGTCGGCGCAGCCAAACATCAGAAGAATCCGGCACCAGCATGGCAAGACTGAAAATCCGCCGATACAGCGGAGGTTACCCGGCGTTTTCCCATGCGCGGATGGAGGAACGGCCGTTATCGTCGTAGCGGAAACGCGAATAGCCTTTAGTTCCCATGCGATGTGGAATCGAATAATGTCTCTTCTCGTCGCGAATGGTCAGAGAGCATTGAGAATGTCTATGCAGCCGATCTACTGCAGGCTCAAAAGGGCAATAGCCCTAGGCATTCTGATTATTTTTCCGGCTGTTTTCTGTGCGTCCTGCTCGACGGGATATAGAAGTGGCGGTCAATCGGGTTCCGTAGAGGCAAGCAAATCGACAGATCCTGCCGCCGCCAAAAAAGCGGCTGAGCGTCGGAAATGGGCAGAGAGAGTCCAACGAGATAATGAGCTTGCTCCAGGCGGCTCGACACCGGGCTACTACGGCTCTTTCGGTCCTCGTTTCACTTGGTGAGCGATAGAAGGGCGGTCTTCAGAACTTCATCATGCCCTCTTGCTTTTTCGGCTACCAAGCTAGGTTTGCGTCCTCGTTGCCGAGCCGGCGAAATTCAGGCCTCTCGCACCGGGCTCGATCAAGCACGTCAATAGCTGATTAATCCACCCTTCGACCCGACGTGCGATGTTCCGGCTCCAATAGTGTTGGATCCAGGTCTTTCACGGCCTGGATATCGCCTTGTAATGCGATATGCCACTCCTTATATCTCCGACATCACTCACATAATTGGCCACAGCGGACGGCTGAAGTCGTCGGCGCTCCCGTGCGCAACAGCGCCGAACCGCCATTTCGCCGAATGGCCGGTAAGGAATTTCAATTGAACAAAGCAAATATCCCCGCCGCTCCGGCGGCGATGAAGCCGCGCGACCGCGGTGAACGCATCGAACGACCGGACAAAAACCAGAAGCCATATCCCTGCCTGCTCACGCGCGCCGAATTGAAGGCGATCATAGCCGAGCAGCTCGGTTGAGCGGAACTATCAACGAAACAAGGAGAACGAGAATGCAAGTCATCGTGAGAGACAACAATGTCGAACAGGCCATTCGGGCACTGAAAAAGAAGATGCAGCGTGAAGGTTTGTTCCGCGAGATGAAGGAACATCGGGCCTATGAAAAGCCGTCCGAGCGGCGTGTGCGCGAAAGGGCGCAAGCGATTGCCCGTCAGCGCAAGGCCGTCCGCAAGAAGATGCAGCGCGAAGGGCTTCTTCCTTCCTCCAGGCGCCGGGCGGCTGCTCGGTAAATCATCGGCAGCAACCGCAAGCATCTACGAAAGGATCACATAATGGAAGAACTGCACAGCATTACGGTTTCGGAGCAGCGGCTGGAAGACTGCCGCGATGCTATCGAGTTCGATCTGCAGGAGCTGATCCGGAGCACGATTGTCTCCGGTTTCTCGGCCGAAGAGGTCCTGATTGCGATCAGCGAACTGGTCGCGGAGGATTTCGCTGCGGTCGCGAAAGTTCCAAGTGTCCATTAAACAGAAGGAGCGGCCATGGGCATTTCAGCGCAAGGAAACCTGTTTGCGGCAGTAGAACCGCCGTTGCCGGAGGGTTTCCGCTACCAAGCCAATATCGTTCCGGAGTCCATCCAGCTGGATCTGCTTCGTGAGATACCGCAATTGCCGCTGAAGCCGTTCGACTTTCATGGCTTCGAAGGTAGGCGACGCGTCGTCTCCTATGGCTGCAAATACGATTACGAGGCGCAGCGTGCGAGGCGCACCGGCGAAATTCCGTCGTTCCTTCTACCCGTGCGCAGCATCGCGGCTGAGTTTGCGGGAATGGCGCCCGATGATCTGGAGCAAGCCCTTGTCACCGAATACGCGCCGGGTGCGCCGATTGGCTGGCATAGGGACAAGAAGGTGTTCGGGCGGGTTGTCGGCATTTCCCTGCTATCGCCTTGTACGTTCAGGCTGAGGCGCCGTGCCGGGGATAAATGGCAGCGCGCCACGCTAATCTGCGAACCCGGTTCGGCTTACGTGCTGTCAGGTCCTGCGCGAAGCGAATGGGAGCATTCCATCCCGCCGGTTGATCGGCTTCGCTATTCGATTACCTTCCGGGAAATCGGCTAACGCGATGTCGAGCCGCAGTGAGTTGCGGCTGGGAGCGAGCCACTGGACAAGATGGGCCGGCATAGCCGGCCCATCCGCAATCAATCGTGCGCGATCGCTGTGGGGGCAGCAGCCGGCGCTTCCTGCCGCCCAAGCCGGTCGGCGACCAGCATCGACAACATCATTTCGACAAGACCGTTGGCGGCACCCTTTTCCCCGACGCCGCCGCCGACCTGGATCTGCGGTACGAGAGGCAGCCTGCCGTTCTCGATCGCTTCAGCGAAGCGCATCAGAACCTGCGAATTCAGCTGATAATCCGGCCCGCCGAAGGCTGCGACCTTCTTTTCGGTAGCTTCTGCTTCCGCGAGACCGACGGCGCGCACCTTTTCGGCATCGGCAAGGCCTGTGGCCTTGATACGCTCGGCATCGGCAAGCGCAATCGCCTTGATGCGGTCGGCCTCGCCGAGGCCCGCAAGGCGTACCTTCTCGGCCTCCGCCTTGGCGGTGACCTGGATGGTTTCCGCCTGCTGGCGGGTGCGGGCCAGCTGCGCCTTACCTTCGTTTTCACTGATCTCGATGGTCAGTGCAGAAGTGGTGATCTTGGCCTGTTGTTCGGCAAGCGCTTCCTTCTCGCGCAATGTGCGCTCCTGGACGGCCGCGACTTCCTGCAGCTTATAGGTCTCGACCTTTTCAACGGCGATCTGGCGTTCGCGCAGCTGGATCAGGATTTGCTCTATGCTGTTCTGGCCGTTGCTGGCGCGCGGGGTGCCGATCAGAACTTCCTGCAGCTCGAGACTGTAGGAAGCGAATTTCTCGCGCATTTCCTCCCCGGATTTGCGCTGGATTTCGCTGCGTTCCTGCAGGAGCTCGATCAAGGTCTTGGTCTGGGCAATATTCTTGAAATAGGCCGAGACCATCGGATCGAGCGTCTGCTCCACCAGGCGCTTGATATCGCCGAAGCGCTGCACGACGAGCGGTGCCTTCATATAGTCGATATGCACGACGACCGAGAGCGGCAGCACGGGTTCGAACGCGTCCTTGGTGATCAACGATACTTCGGACAGATTCTCATCCAGCCTGTGCTCGCCGAATTGTTCCTTCGTCCATTTGAGTACGAAGTTGGTGGTCGGTACGATGACGATACTACCGGCATAGGTGTTGAACGCATACTTGCCGGGCAGAAGCGGCGCCGACCAGACGCCGCGCGCGCCGGTCTCCACCAGTTCGCCATGGCGATAGGCCTGGCCGGAAATGTCTGCGCCGCGGCGGCCGGTATATGAGACAACAACACCGACCGTGCCGACCTCTATAATCGTCTTGTCGACCAGTTCGACGGTCGCGAAAATGCGATTGAGGAAGTAGCTGCCGTCGGCAAGCACCTGCAACTGACGACCGCGATAGCCGCCGGCATTGAGAAATTTCTCCGGATCCTGGAAATTGTTATGGAAGTTTGCATCCGTCGGATCGTTGGCAACCGTCGGTGCGATGATCTCGCCGTCGGGCAGGGCCGGACCGTCATGGATGGTCACGATGCCGATCATGTCCTCTGCGTCATGAATGACGACGGGCTCGAAGCCCTCGCGCTCGGTGATCTGCGTCGACATGTCGGCAAACAGTTTCTGTTCCGACGAACTGAGGTTGACGGCATAGATCGATTGTGCGGTCAGCACGATGAACTGCGCAAGATTGATGGCATAGGTGCCTTCGCGCAGGATTTTACGCTGCGGGCCTTTCTGTCCGCCTTTGAGGAGAAAGTCGCGCACGTCCTGGAAGTCATCGGCTTCCATGTTCGAAGCAAGCGTCTGGGTGGGCGGCAGCGGCTTGCCGTCACGGGCAAAGACATAGCCGATCTGACCCTGTGGAATGGTCACGAGATTGGCGCGATGCAGGGAATACTGAAACGGCATGAAAAAATGCAGGCCGCCGCGCACGACGTCAGGCTGGAAACCGGCCTCGCCATTCAAAGCAATGAAACCGTTTTTCACGGAACCGCGAAAACTCCACAGCTTTTCGAGGATGCCGAGCCTGTCGTTGGGAATATAGCGGATCACGCCGCTCCATCGGAAAACTATCGCGAGCACGATTGCAGCACCGGCGATCTCGATCGCCAGCCATTCCATCGGACTGAGATTGGTGAGGGCTTCCATCTCTTCTCTCCTATGGGCGCACGGGTTCATCCACCCGACAGCCGCCCGGTTGGTATTGGTTGATAAGACGGGGAGATTGCGCGCCTAAGCACTCGACGCACCAAGGGTGTGTCGAAGGTTTGGGCTGCTTATTGTCTGGAAAAATGACCGCGCGTCCCCAGTCCCCACTGGGGAACTGCGTGGTCGTGAGTAATCTCACATCGGTGTTGCCTTGATAGACATAACGGTAGACCACGTAGGGATTGCGCCTATAGGTTTAAAGATGCTTGGTGCGGAAATCGCATAAGTACTTCCAATGATTCGGCGATTTCGCGCAATCAATCGATCGGGTGGCCGCTAAAGCAAATGGAAGGGGCGAGCCAATTCCGTCCAGCTGCCCCACCCCTTTTCTCGCGGCGATTCTGCGATAAGTATTGTGCGGCTGAATTAGCAGGAACCGATATGGACGAAATGATCGAACAGCTTCTGCACCTTTGTGCGACCAGTTCGACGCTTATGGCGGTTTATGACGCCGAGGATCGGTTGCGATATGCGAACCCTGCCTTTCGATCAGCCTATTTTATCGATCCCGATGAAGCTCCGCTATGGCCGGATCTGATGCGGCGCAACTTCACACTTGGGCGCGGTACGGTCATTCGCACAGTCGACTTCGACGGATGGCTACGGTCGACGCAGTCACGTCGCGGGAAGATCGGCTATCGCGCCTTCGAGACGGATTTGGTGGACGGTCGCTGGCTTTGGATGACCGAAACCATGCAGAAGAATGGCTGGATGCTGTGCATTGCGAGCGATATAACAACGCTGCGTGCCGAAAGCCGAAGCGTCCGGCAAGATCGCGACCAGGCCATCAAGGCTTCTCAAACCGACGAGCTCACAGGGATCGGCAATCGCCGTTTCGTCATGGCGCGAATAGACGATATGCTGGCCGGCGCCAGGGTTGGCGATATCGGATGCCTTGCCGTATTCGATATCGACAATTTCAAACTGATCAACGATAGGCACGGTCACGACGCTGGAGATCTCGTCCTGCAGGATTTTGCACATAGGCTCCATCAATATGTGCGGCGTACCGACTGTTTCGGGCGCGTCGGCGGCGAGGAATTCGTACTCGTCATGCCGGGGACGGCGCAGCAAGATGCAATCGAACTCATTGAACGGATGTTGACGACGATCCGGTTTTCCCGACCGCTCACGGCCTCGCCGGATTTCGGCTACACCTGCTCGGCGGGCATTGCTGCCTGCCTGGAAACCGATAGCGCCCCAGATTTGTATCGGCGTGCCGATCAGGCTCTCTACGCTGCTAAGCTTAGCGGCCGCGATCGGGTTCGCGCTGCCTGAATGTCGATTCACGCTTGCACATCGTTCTGCTGCTCAGCAACGGCAGCACCTGATCCCTTACTTTTGCTATAGGCGGTTGAGATGATGGCCGAAACTCGTTATCTGCCGGGCTGTCCAATTCGCGAACAGTAAGGCTATGGCCGTATGGCTCCAAATTTCCTCGTCACGCATTCCGGCGGCTTTCATGCCGACGAAGTGTTGTCCAGTGTCATTCTCACGCAGCTTTTCCCTGAAGCACGGCTTGTTCGCAGCAGGGCGCCGGAATGGATCACCCCCGGCGCCGATCGCATCGTCTATGATGTCGGCGGCGCCTATGACGTGGCTGCCGGGATTTTCGATCATCACCAGCGCGGCGCCCCGCAGCGCAACGATGGTCAGCCTTTCAGCTCGTTCGGCTTGATCTGGAAACATTTCGGTCGTGACTATCTGACCGCTCTCTCTGTTCCGGGCGCCTTCGTCGAGACAATGCATGCCGCCTTCGATGCCAGCTTCGTGTTGCCGATCGACCTGGTCGACAATGGCGCACTCAGCCCGGATAGCGCCGGTCTGCTGGCGGGATTGACCCTGCCGTCCCTGCTCGAAACATTGAAGCCTGTCTTCGACGATCCGGATTCGGAGGCGACCGAACGAGCCTTCCATGCCGCGGTTGCGATCGCCCGCAGTTTTGTTGAAGCAAAGATTGCCGGGATCCATGCGAAACTGCGCGCTGAAACCCTGGTTCTGAAGGCGATTGCGTCCGCGGGGGAGGCCCGTGTTCTCGAGCTGCCGATGGGCATGCCGTTTCGTCCGGCCATCATGAAGGCAGGTGCCGATCACCTCCTGTTCGTGGTCCATCCGCGCGAGACCGATTGGTGCCTGACGGGAATTCGCCGCGCGGAGGAAGGTTTCGAGCTGCGCGCCGACCTGCCGGCGGCCTGGGCGGGGTTGAGCGGGCGCGATTTGGAGGTGGCGACGGGGGTCGAGGGAGCCAGCTTCTGCCATAACGGCCGTTTTATTGCCGCCGCCAAAACGCGGGAAGCTATACTCGCTCTCGCTAGGTTAGCGGTAGAGGACGTGGAAAAAGGAGCCGATCGAGTCTCGAACTAAGGCTCGGCTCGCCATCGGCACATGCCGCAAATGTCGGGAAGAACAAGCGGCTGGTTTCAGCCATGTGCCGGGCCGCTTGCATGCCGAATTGGATCAGCCTCCAGATCTGACGTCGCCAACCACGGCCTGCCACCCACGAGCGACAGCTCCAGCGCAAGCATCCTCGATGCGATCGAGCATGGCATGGAGCAACTCGCGCTCGTGTTCAGACAGGCTTTCGAGGATGCGTGCCTCCATCGCTTGACCGATCGACACGATCTCGTCGAGCACCTTGTAGCCCTCGGATGTGAGTTCGACGGCCGAAAACCGCCGGTCGCCCGCGCCGGCGTTGCGCCGGGCAAAGCCCAGCGAAACCAGTTGCGCGATACCGCGGCTGACGGCAAATTGATCGAGCGCGCCTGCGTGGCAGATTTCCTTGCTCGAAAGCCCGGGACGGCCACCGGCGATGGCGAGAATTCGCCACGAGGCTTGCGACAGACCGTATCTTGGCCCGTAATAGGACGCGAGCAGCTCAGCGGTGCTGCTTGCCACCAGAAACATTCGATAGGGTATCCAGCGATCGAGCCGGAAGGCCGGCTTTAATGCCGTCCCATCCTCGCGTTCCTCCGCCAGCCCATTTTCAGGTTGATCATTTTTTAATTGCATATTGCAGATATATTCCAGCGCAACTGTGAAAACAAGCGGCCACTCCGGGCAGCAATCAAGCAAGCAGAAGCCTGTCCTCGGCGATCTCGCCGCCGCTCACTGCCCCGAACAGGGCGATCAGGTCGGGGACGTCGTAACCTGCCCGTTCATCGCCTGCAACATCAAGCACGATGCGTCCGCCACTCATCATGATTGTGCGCTGGCCATAATCGAGAGCATGCCGCATGCTGTGCGTGACCATCAGCGTGGTGAGATGCTGACGCTCGCTGATCTCCGCCGAAAGTGCCAGGATGCGCGCTGCTGCCTTGGGGTCAAGTGCGGCTGTATGTTCGTCGAGAAGAAGTATCTTCATTGGCAGCAACGTTGCCATCAGCAGGCTTACCGCCTGCCGTTGACCGCCGGAAAGTGTGCCAATTCGCGCTCTAAGCTTCGTTTCAAGTCCGAGCCCAAGGCCGGCGAGCTGTTCCTCAAATCGCGAGCGGCCACGTCTCCCGCCAAGCGCAAGGGACAGTCCTCGTCGCCCGGCGCGTGCGGAGGCGAGCGCAAGATTTTCCTCGACGGTAAGAGCTTCACAGGTTCCGATCCGTGGGTCCTGAAATACGCGGCCGATGAATCGCGCCCGCGCTTGGGCGGACAGTCGCGTGACGTCTACGCCATCAATCACGATCCGGCCTTTGTCGGGTGAAATTGCGCCGGCAATGGCCGAAAGCAGCGTGGATTTTCCTGCACCATTGCTGCCGATCACGGTTACGAACTGGCCATGGGGAATGGCCAACGAAGCGCCACGCAGGGCGGCTACTTCGAGAGCGGTGCCAGGATTGAACGTGACGGAGATCGTATCGAGTTTCAGCATCATGAGGCTGCTCCTTCTGCTTTCGACGGCTCCGACAGCCGGGTACGCCTGATGGTGGGCAGCTTCTTCATCCGCGTTTTTGAAATCATCACGGCAACGGCGACCACCAGTGCGGTTACCAGATTGAGATCCTGCGCCTGGATCCCGATCACGCCCCCATCGAGCGCCAGCGCGATGACCAGCCGGTAGATCAAAGCGCCGAGGATGCAGCCCAGAGTGGCGCGTGCAACCGACCCGGTGCCGACGATTGTCTCGCCGATAATGACGGCGGCAAGACCGGTGACGATGGTGCCGATACCCATGGAGACATCGGCAACGCCCTGGCTTTCGGCATACAGCGCTCCGGCAAGGCCAACGAGGCCGTTGGCGAGAGCCATGCCAAGCATGACCATGCGGCCGTTGTCGACGGCCTGCGCCTCGGCCATCTTCGGGTTGGCGCCGGTTGCACGCAAGGCAAGTCCCATGTGTGTCGCGAGGAACCAGTCAACCAGACTCTTTGCGGCCACTACGATGCAGAGAAGCAATATTGTATTGCCCCAGACCCCGAGTGCGGCGATCGTGCCGATCCAGGAAAATATGGTGTCGGTGCCGTAGAGCGATATGTTCGGCTTGCCCATGATGCGCAGGTTGATCGAAAACAGTGCAACCATGGTCAGGATACCCGCCAGCAGGTTCATGATCTTCAAGCGAACCGACAGAAATGCCGTTACGAAGCCGGCGACCGCGCCCGCCGCAAAGCCGAGGAGTGTTGCGACGATAGGCGGGATGCCAGCCATAATCGCGGATGCTGCGACTGCAGCGCCCAGCGGAAAGCTGCCATCGACAGTCAGATCGGGGAAATCGAGCACCCGAAACGAAAGATAGACGCCAAGGGCAACGAGGGCAAACAGCAGGCCTGCCTCGCAGGCGCCGGAAAAGGCAATCAGGCTCATTGTGCGATCACCTTTGCTGCGCTTTGCGTCGTGGCCTCGGACAGAGTGACGCCCATCTTCTTGGCCGAGACGAGATTGAGGTAGAGATCCTCGCTGTCCAGAGTTCCAACCGGGATGTCGGCGGGCTTCGCGCCGTTCAGAACTTTGGCGGCGATCTCGCCCGTCAGCCGCCCGAGCTTATAGTAATTGAAGCCAAGCGCAGCCATTGCGCCGCGTTCGACGGAGTTGGTGTCGCTGGCATAGACCGGGATCTTTGCATCGACACCGACCTTGACCACGCTTTCAACCGCCGAAACCACTGTGCTGTCGGTCGGCAGCAGGATGACGTCGGCCTTGCCGACCAGGCTGCGGGCGGCATCCGGCACGGCGGCCGACTGCGCGGCCGTCGCCTCGACGATGCTGATACCGAATTTCGCCGCTGCCGCTTTCATGTCCGCCACCTGCGCGACAGAGTTGGCTTCGCCGGCATTGTAGAGAACGCCGACCTTCGTTGCCGTTGGCGTCAGTTTGTGGATGAGTTCAAAGGTGAGGTTCAAAGGCTGTCTGTCGCTGGTTCCGGTCAGCGTGCCGTCGGGCTGCGTGAAGCTTTTGACCAATTTTGCCGCAACGGGATCTGTTACCGCAGAAAACACGATCGGGATCGCTCCTTTGGCCGCGGCCTGGCAAGCTTGGGCGGAGGGGGTGGAAATGGCGACGATCAGGTCGGGCGATTTACCGGCGAATGTTTTTGCGATCTGCGTTTGCGTCGGCATGCTCCCTTGAGCGCTGGCGACATCGAGCGTGATGGTTTTGCCGTCAACGAAGCCGGCATCCGCCAGCGCATCGACGATCCCTTTGCGGGCCGCATCTATGGCCGGGTGTTCGACGATATAGGTCAGTGCCACCGTCTTGTCGGCTGCAAATGCGGTCGCTGTGGGCAGCGGCATCAGCAATGCTGAGAGGGCGAGGGCGTGAAACAGAGCAGTTCTACGGCGCATGGGAATGATCTCCTCGGAAGGGTTTTCGGAAAATTCGTTCAAGCGGCTGCGAAGGTTTGCGGGCGGGATGAGGCGAGCTCGCCAGGTGTCGCCACCCTTTCGGTCCGGATCAAGGGCGGCGGCAGCCGTAGCTTTGCAGGGCCGATATCGGCGATGGTCGGTGAACCCGTCATCGCCTGGGCGACATCGAGTTCTGCAGCGAGGATGCTCAAAGCGCGGGAGACCGCTTCCTCGCCGCCGCTCGCAAGCGCATAGAGCGTTGCACGGCCGAGCTGCACAGCCGTGGCGCCAAGGGCAAGCGCCTTGATGATGTCGGTGCCGCTGCGAAATCCGCTGTCGACGAGAATGGCGAGCCGACCGGCCACGGCGGCGGCGAATTCCGGCAGCATATCGATACTTGCAACGGCTCCATCGAGCTGCCGGCCGCCATGATTGCTGACGACGATACCGTCCAGTCCCAATTCGGCTGCCCTTGCCCCCTGCACTGGATCGAGCAGCCCCTTAAGGATCAAGGGGCCTTTCCAGCGGTCGCGTATGAAAGCGATATCGTCCCAGGACACGGTCGGATCGAGTTGCTGTTCCATCACCTCGGCGATGGTGGCGGCGGATCTGAGGTCGAACTCGGCCGCCATGACCTCCAGCCTCGGTGCACCGGCGCGCGCCATCCGCAATGCCCAGCCGGGATGGGTGGCAAGGCTCAGGAGCTTTCTTGGCGTCCAGCGGAACGGCAGTGAAAATCCATTGCGGGCATCGCGCAGCCGCCTGCCGGGAATGGCGTTGTCGACGGTGATCTCGATTGCTTCGAAGCCCAAGGCCTGAGCGTGCTGCAATAGTCTAAGGCTCACCTCGCGGTCCCGGAACAGGTAGAGCTGAAACCACTTCCTGCCTTCACCGGCAGCTGCCACGGCTTCCATGGACGCGCTGGCCGCCGAACTCATGACAAAGGGGATTCCTGCTTGTGCGGCTGCCCGGGTCAATGCCTGGTCGCCCGCGGGCCATGCAGCACCCGCCAGCCCGGTCGGCCCGATGATGATCGGCATTGAGAGCGGTTTGCCGAAGAGCGAGATGGCCGCCGAGCGGTGGCCAACATCGACCGGCGCAGAGCCGACGAGACGGATCCGATCCAATGCAGCCCTGTTTTCGCGCAATGTGAGTTCCGAGCCGGCGCCGCCGTCGAAGAAATCAAAAACCATTTTCGGCAATGCGCGTTGCGCGGCGATTCTGAAGTCGGCGATGGAGGCCGGACCATGCTGATTGGACATGAATATTCTATTCCCTCCCTGGTTTATGGATCTTGCTCAATTGAACGGCGGTGCCTCGGCGAGATTGAAAATCTTGCCTGGATTCATGATGTTGTGAGGATCGACGGCGCGTTTGATCGCGGCCATCACCCGAATGGCGGGACCATGCTCTGCGACGAGCGCGGCCATCTTGCCGTGGCCGATCCCATGCTCGCCGGTCGATGTCCCCTGCAGCGCGATTGCGCGGGCCGCAAGACGCTTGGTCAGGGTTTCGACGCGCTGACGCTCATCGGGATCGGCGGGATCGAATAGGACGCAAAGATGGAAATTTCCGTCCCCCACATGGCCGCAGATCGGTGCGAGAAGGCCAAGGTCTCTCACATCGGCCTTGGCAGCAAGAATGGCCTCGACGAGCCGGGATACCGGCACGCAGCTATCTGTAGGCAGGGCGCTTGCGCCCGGGCGCAGCGCAAGGTTGGCCCACCATATATCATGGCGTGCCTGCCAGAGCCTGCCTCGGGCCTCCGCCGATACGGCCGTGTCAAATCGACTGGCGCCAGCGGCATGTGCCTCCGTCTCTATGAACGGCAAGGCGGCCTCGACCGCAGCGCGACTACCGTGCAGTTCGATAAAAAGCGTCGGCTCGACCGGCAAGGAGAGTTTCGAATAGCTGTTGACGGCCTCGACCTGCAGTTCATCGAGCAGTTCGATGCGTGCCAAACTGTCGGTGAGCTTGGTCGCAACAAGCACGAAGCCGACCGCTTGTTCCAGTGTGGAGAAACTCGCCGAAATCGCAACGACGTGGTCCGGAATTGGATGCAATTTGACAGTCACGTCGGTCACGATGCCGAGCGTGCCTTCCGATCCCACCCAGAGACGTGTCAGATCATAGCCCGCGGCCGATTTGCGGGCATGGCTTGCGGTGCGGATCCGATCGCCATTGGGCAGAACGACACCGAGTGAAACGACATTGTCTTTCATCGTGCCATACCGCATGGCGTTCGTACCGGAGGCACGCGTCGAGGCCATTCCGCCAAGTGAGGCATCCGCGCCGGGATCGACGGGAAAGAACAGTCCGGTATCGCGCAGTTCGGCGTTCAGGCGCTTGCGGGTGACGCCTGCCTCGACCGTCGCCGTCATATCGTCCGGTTGAATCGTCAAAATTCGATCCAGCCGCGAGAGGTCGATGCATATTCCGCCCATAAGGGCGGCAACATGACCCTCGCAGGAGGTGCCGGTTCCAAACGGGATCACCGGCACGTCAAAAGCGTGGCAGGTCGCGACGATACGCGATACCTCATCCGCCGTATCCGGGAAGACGACCGCGTCCGGCGGATAGGAGGGATGCCAACTCACATCATGGCCATGCTGATCACGCACGGCAGTCGCCGTTGTCAGCCGCTCGCCAAAATGCAGCTTCAATTTCGCGATTGCCGCATCGACAAGATCGCCATGGCGTCCGTAGTGGTTTACCGCCGTCGTCATCGATCGGCCTCCTGCTGGCCATCGGACCATCGAAAGGCGGCTGGAGGCTTGGTCCCCCATGACGAGAGCTTTTCCTCACTGCGGTTGCGCAGGTGGTGGCTTGCCATCGGGAATGTCCCGAGCACGACCAGCTCGCGAGCATGGTGGGCGAGAGTATCGAGCGCATCGGCCACCTCCGATGTGGCTGGATCGCCCTCGAACTCGCAAAGGAAGCGGGATGGCACGAACTGTCCGCCGACGAGGTAGCTTTCGATCTTGGTCATGTTGATGCCGTTTTCGGCAAATCCGGCAATGGCATGGTAGAGGCAGCCCGGCCGGTTCTGGGTGCGGAAGACGATCGTCGTCAGAAGCTGTGTTTTTTGCTCGACCGCTTGAGGTTCGGCAGACAGCACGTAGAACCGTGTCGTGTTATGCGGATCGTCTTCGACATTGCGTTTAAGGATATCCAATCCATAAAGGTCGGCGGCGACATCCGAGGCAATCGCGGCCTCGGATGGATCCTTGCAAGATGCCACCAGCTCGGCGGCGTGCGATGTCGTCGGAGCGGCAATGGCCTCGAGATCAAGTGCCGCAATTAGCCGGCTGACCTGGCCAAGTGCGACGGGGTGCGAGCGCACGCGCCTGATGCTTGCAAGCGAAGCGCCTGGCGGCGCCATGAGGCAATGTTCGACGCGTTGAAAATGTTCGCCGACGATGTGCAAACCACTGTCGGGCACGATCCTGTGCACATCCGGCACCCGCCCGACCAAGCTGTTTTCGCATGGCAGGAGGATCCGGTCGACTTCACCGCGGACGGTGCTGGCAATCGTGGTCTCCAGGCTCGGCAGGGCGATGCGGTCGGCGGATGGGAACGCCATCCTGCAGGCAACATCCGCAAATGCACCGGGCCGACCATTATATCCGACCTTATGGACCGCAAGCTCCGAACCAAGTTTCGTGGCAACCGGAGGCGATATACTTGTATTCGGATCGAAAGGGATCGCAGGGCGAGGGGGCGTGGATCCACGGTTTGCGGCGGTCGATGTCATAGGCGAACTCCGAAGGAGATTTGCGCACGCCAGGTCACGCCGCGGGCAGGATAACCCCCTCCCGCGTCGAGCGCCTGTGATCGCTCATCCATGATTAATTTGCGGTGGGCAGCCTTGTCGTTTCCATCACGGTCATCGGCCAAAGCAGGGCGATGCCGTTGCCGTCGGAAACGATGTCAAGATGGCGTTCCGCTGCAACAAGGCAGTCGTCGTCGGTGAAGGTCTCGGTTGCCGAGAACAGCAATCGCAGAAAATGTCCGAGATCTGCCTTGGTATCGAAGCGCCAGCGGGTGGTGACATCGGTAAATTGGGGCTTGTCCCATCCGGTCAGAGCGCACAAGCTGGTGGCAAATTCCCGCGAGAGGAAAGAGACCTCGTGGCCGGTACAGCAACTCAGGGCGATAAAATCGTCGAAATAGGCGGCAAGTCGCGTTCCGGCGAAGATGTCGGCAATCACCAGCTTGCCGCCGGGGCGCATATGGGCTGCGATAGCCGCCCAAGCCGCTGTCTTGTCGGAAATATGGTGGACGGCGCCGCGCGACCAGGCCATGTCAAAATCGCGGATCGGCAGGTCGAGCATGTGCGCTGCCTGACCGAAGACCCTGATCCGGCCGCCACTTTCGATTTCGAGATCCTCAAGTTGTTCGGTGGACGGATCGGTTGCGACCAGTAAGCCTGTAGGGCCTACATCTTCGGCAATTGCTCGGCTGAAATGACCGTTGCCGGCGCCGATTTCCAAGACTCGTCGGCCATCGACCGGCTGCAGGAAGCGGCGCATGGCGGCAATATCGTCAAGCCAGGCATCGGGGAAGAGGTGGAGTGCATCGCGGTAGGTCGCCGAGCGGCGACCTGAAAAGACGACCTCAGATTCAATCGGTGTCGAGGACATATACATGAACATATGCCTTCCAAAATTGTTGCGGTTCGGACATCTCCCTAGATTCTAGTTATACGGGTAATCGCGATGCGATTTACCTCTTATGATTAAAACTACAACATAGATTTGATAGGAAATCAATTGCTATTTGCAAGTAATTTGGACATGCATAAGTTTTGTGCAATCGATCTCTTTGGAGGCAGTCTTGCCCGAGGCAATTGCTGTCTGAAGAGGATATTCTCCCTGATTGGAATAGCCCTATCCCGGATTTCGCAGGAGCCGCTAAGCTATAGCCGGTTATGATCCCAATGCCTGCCAATGCACATCCTGGTACGATCCTGATCTCAAATGATTGTTAACGGTCCGGTTTCAGGCATTAAGGATCAGGATATTGCCCAGAATGATCGTTGCGCCACCGAGGGCGAGACGTGTATCGACGTGCAGCCCTTCGAATATGACGGAAATTGTCATAGCAACGATGGGAACGACGGTTAACGCATAAGCGGCGCGGGCTGGGCCGACCTTTTCAATCAGCGTGAAATACATGAGAAAGGTGACGCAGGAGGCGACAATTGCGAGATAAGCAAGCTGTGCCAGATAGCCGGTTGTTACAGGTATTGTCAGGGATGTGCCGACAACCAGAGCCCAGGCGAACCCGAAGCCGCATCCGCACAATGCGCCCCAGCCCATGAGGACTGGGATGGGCACGCCGCGCCGCTGGTTGCGCGCAGCGATCGCCGTCCCTGCGCCGGTCGCTATCGCGGCAATGGCGGCCCAGATAAAGCCTTTCATGGTTTGCTGGTTGAGATGCAAGGCAAAGATCTGTGGGGCGGCCACGATGCCGAGGCCCAATAGGCCAAAGATTATGCCGATCGCGGCGCGGCGGCTTATTCGTAGATCCAGCAGAAACCGGCTGGCTACCGCGGCGAAAAGCGAGGAACTCGACAGCACCAGAGCTGCGATCCCGCTCGGTATACCTTGCGTCGCCTTGTAAAAGGCGATGAAAGCTAGCCCGAAAAACAATATGCCCTGCATTGCCACCCAAGAACGGTCGCCGCGCACAATTGTGATCGGTTTGCCGGTTGCGATCGAAAAGCCGAGCATGCCTGACCCAACAAGAAACATGCGAATGGCGACCGATAGCTCAGGTGCGGAAGCGCTTGCCTGAAGGGACGTCACAATGGCGCCCGAGCCCCAAAAAAGCACAGTTGCAAGAAACAGGGCTGCGGTCATCTCACATCCTTTGTGGCCAGACGGTAATCCAGGCAAGCGGCGAGTTCAGCATAAGGTGCACAGGACTCAGAGCGTAATGTCAACTATTTACTTGCAAAACGCAATTATTATTAAATTGCATCCACGATGCCGCTGCTGCGCCGGTTTCTGCGATGGCGATTGCCGGGCGTTTTGGGATCTTGGTTGATGGATCGCGCAATGTTTAAGCGTGCCAGGTCGAACGACTTGCACCGCCTGCCCGTCATATCAGGTAGGCGACAGAAGTATCTTCAGGTTCAAAAACGTCGCTAACGTAATTGAGGCACGGGTGAAAATCTGACAAGCTGGACGGCATGAAGTCGAAAAAGCAAGGCGGAAAGCCTGCATCATCCAAACCGAAACACTTACTGCAGCAGCTTGCGCGAACGCCGGAGAAGCTGTTTTCAAGTGCTTTCCGCAACCAGTATGGTGCACTTTGTTTCCGCTACAAGGGTGATGAAGGCGAAATCGAGATATTGGTGATTACGTCACGCGAGAGCGGCCGTTGGATTGTACCAAAAGGTTGGCCAATGAAAGGCAAGGAGCCTCATGAGGCGGCTGCGATCGAAGCCTGGGAGGAGGCGGGCGTTCGTGGCAAGGTGAGGAAGGTGCCGTTTGGCCGGTACACCTATCTTAAAGAACTCCCTGACGGAAAAGTCGCGCCCTGCGTCGTCGACATGTTCCAAATCGAGGTGAAGGAGGTCGGGGCGGAGTTCAAGGAACGAGGACAGCGCCGGATTGATTGGGTCAGCCCCGACGAGGCGGCGCGCCGCGTGCGTGAAATCGAGCTTAAATCATTGCTCGTCAATTTTAAGCCGCAGCGCAAATAATCGCCCGTGCGACCTTGTCTGCTCAGCTGGAAGCGCAATGGTCACGGTTTTTGGCCTCCCGAAACGGTCGAAGTCGATCGGACGCGGGGCCCGTGATCGGCATCCGGCCGTTGCGATGGTCCGATACCCACCGAATTCCGGCTCATCTTGGCAAGAGTGTCGCTCGTCATCAGACTAAGGTCCGTGTTCAACGTAGGTCTATTCGGATAGTGGATGACCGCCCCCGGTCGCCGACACTATTATCACCCGTCGGCGGTCTGCCCTGTCATTGGAGGAACCTCCGGTGGCAGGGCGAACATTCGGGCTTGATGCTCTTCGCTGATCTATGATCCACTTGGTGGAACCTCCATGCCGACATTCGGTTTGGTATATCGAAGCAAGATTGGAGCAGGCGATGAAAAGAATGGTCGCAGCGGGAATTCTGGCGGGAATGCTTGCGGCCTGCCAAACCAGCCAAGAGGGGCTGAAGCCTATTCCCGGAAGCATCACCTACGGCGGGCAGCCGAGCCAACGGTTACTAAAATCACCGATCGGTAGCATTGTCCCTCACACATTCACAGATCAGTGGGGCGAACGAGTGCGCGAGACCTACATCCTGCAACCCGACCGCAGCCTGAAGCTTGTGGATCGGGTATATCTCGATAACCCGTTCGATTGACCCCTATCACCGGCTAGTCCGTCCTGGCGAGCGTGGCTTCGGCGATGGCCAATCAGGCAAGAGCGCATCGGATTATGGCGCCCCCAAGAAGAGCTCGTGTGGGGGTGTGCCATGAAATAACAAGCGCTGCGCCAAATTGATGCTGCATAATTTGCATCCAATTTCTTCAAAGAGACATTCAATTAAGAGATCAATTTTGGAGGCAATTTGCCATTGTAATGATGACCGCCAACAGCTGTTCGTGAAGCATCGCACTTATGCGCAGGCGTTTTCCCGTGACAGGGAATTTTGCAACAATATATGGTCAATGGTGACTCGCCCACGCGCCTCACACATTGCGGATCACGACATGAAAGACTGGCATCCTGACCTTAGTCGCTCCTCCAGCCCTCGCTACATGGCTATTGCCGACCTGATCGAAATGGATCTGAGAAGTGGCGTGCTGGCGGTGGGAGACCGTTTGCCGCCGCAAAGAGAGATGGCCAAGCGGCTGAACATCGATTTCACCACGGTGGCTCGCGGTTATGTCGAGGCGCAGAAGCGCGGCCTGGTGGATTCGCACGTCGGCAGGGGCACTTTCGTCACAGGCGGGCAAGATCGCGAAAGGCGTGGTTTCGTGTCCGATGCCATGCCCGATCCACGTCGTGCTTCGTTGGTGGACTTGTCGATGAACCTTCCACCAGAGCCTGACGATGCGGATTTGATTGCCCGTATGCGCGAAGGCCTGTCAGCCGTGGCAAGCAATCTGGTTCCACTGCTGCGATACCAGGGCTTCGGCGGATCAGGCATGGATAAGGATACCGCTGCCGCCTGGCTCAGCCGTCGCGGCCTGGTGCCTTCGCAAGAGCGTATCTTCGTAACGCCAGGCGCGCATCCGGCGCTGCTGGCGATCTTCGGTCTTCTGGCAAAGCCTGGCGAGACAGTCCTGTCGGAAATCATTACCTATCCGGGTATGCGCTCGATCGCTGCCCAGCTGCGCCTCAATCTCTCAGGCTTGCAGATGGATGATGAGGGCATATTGCCCGATGCCTTTGCCGAGGCTTGCGAGCGACTGCAGCCGAAAGCGCTCTATCTCAATCCGACGCTGCAGAACCCTTTGACGCTGACCATTCCCGAGAAGCGCCGCGGGGAGATCGTCGCCGTCGCCCGCAAATATCATGTGCCCATCATTGAGGATGATGCCTACGGCTTCATTCCCTTGCACGGGCCGCCGCCGCTTGGCGCCATCGCGCCAGACTTGACATGGCATATTGGTGGTCTTGCAAAATGCATCGGTGCCGGCCTTCGCCTTGCCTATGTGGTTGCTCCGGACACCAAGGCGATCTGGCCCTTCGTCAGCGCCATGCGTACAAACAATGTCATGGCCTCGCCGATGACCGTTGCGCTCGCCACTCGGTGGATCGAGGATGGCACGGCGGATTCGATCCTGCGCTTCATCCGCGCCGAGGCAGCCGCCCGCCAGCAGATGGTGGCCGATATTCTGCCCAAGGGCAGCTACAAGGCCGATCCGATCAGCTTCAACATCTGGATGCCGCTAACCAACGGCTGGACCCGGTCGACCTTCAGCAGTCACATGCGTTCCTCCGGTATCGGCGTCGTGGCAAGCGACGCCTTTACAGTCGATGGTGCGGTCAGTGAGGCTGTGCGCATCTGCCTTGGCGGGCCGATCGGCCGCGACCGACTGAAAGGCGCGCTCGACTTCATGGCGCATGCGCTCGAAGGCCCACCGGAAATGTCCGCCTCATTCTTCTAGGCATCGTAGAATGGCATGTCTCCAACGGTTTTTTATGCGATGCCAAATGAGCTGCGCACATCAAGGACTCGGGGCGCGGGCGTTCTAAAGGAGAGGGACGTTTAGAGATTTTCTTTCAGGAGGATCTCAATGCGCAATCGCTCCTGTTCGGCCAATAGCTCACGTGCGTCGGCACGAGCGCGCATGATGCGAACCGCGCTGCGCACAGCGTGACCCGGATCCAGCGCGATGACCGCATTGATGCTGCCGTCGCGCAATCCTTCTTCGGTAAAGGGGGTGCGCTCGTGGACCACGACCGAAAGATTGCGCAGATCGCTTGTCGCCGCGGCTGCCAAGAGGGGGATACGCGCCTCTGAGCTCAGTATGTAGGCGGCAACGACATCTTTGTTGCCCTCAAGTACGCGGCCGATAATCTGGCTTGCCCGCTTCTCGTCAGCGTGCGTCTCGATCGATGGAAGGCAGGTGAGGTTCGCAAACTGCTCATTGATTATGGTATCGAAGCCGTGACGCCGCTGAATACTGTCCAGTGATTGCATGGTCTCTGCGACGATCATCACCTTCCCCCGTGTCTGACGGACAAACGTGCCGATCAATCGTCCTGCCGTTGCACCTGCCGCGAAGTTGTCAACGCCCACGAAATCCGCGGCGGGAAGCTTTTCTTGACCGGACAGAAATTGGACGACCTTGATGTCCCTTTCCAGAAGCCGCATCAAGGCATCGCGCACCTGGGGCGATTCCGGCGCCATCACGGCTATGCCGTCGACGGTGTCCTCGCTGATGCCGGTCAGATATTTCGCAACACCGTGGGCGTCTTCGGTGGGGATCTGAACGCAGTCTATATCGGTCAGGTCGCTTTTAAGCGCCGCTCTCAGATTCTCCACCCGGCGCAACAGCTCGCCAAGATAAAGATCTCCTGACTTCGGCAGGATGAACCGAAACTTGTAGCTCTTGTTGCGTGCGAGGCTGACGGCGGCAGGGTTTCGGATAAAGCCAATGCGTTCAATGGCTTCTTGAACGCTGCGGGCGGCTTTTTTGCTCACATTGGGGCGATTGTTCAAAACCCGGTCGACTGTGGCAAGGCTTACGCCGGCGGCTTCCGCAAGGTCCTTTGCTGTTGGCCGCATGATAGCTCCACTTGAATTACAGACAGCAGACATTTCCCTCAAAAACGAGAGAAAGGCAAGAATTGATGTGCGGACCTCAAAAACTGCTTGCATTGAGGTGCGCACCTCAGTTATTTCTTTATTGTCCGGCCATCGGGTCGGATCGAGGGGGGTAGGCCGGGTTTGGAGTGCGTTTCGCAACATTCCGGCTGTCACGCTTTCACTTATCTTCTCGATGGAGGTCGAGAGGTTCAACGGGAGGATTGAAGCCATGAGGTCTCTTTTGCTGAGCCCGGCAGTTGCTGCCGGGATATATCTTGCAGTATCCGCGGCTACGGCGTCGCACGCTCAAGCCGCCGATCTGACTCTGTGCTGGGCGGCGTGGGATCCCGCCAACGCTCTGGTGGAGCTGAGCAAGGATTTCGAGAAGAAGAGCGGCAACAAGATGCACTATGAATTTGTGCCTTGGCCGAATTTCGCCGACCGTATGCTCAATGAGCTGAATTCCAGCGGCAAGCTTTGCGACCTGATGATCGGCGACAGCCAGTGGATCGGCGGCGCGGCGGAAAACGGTCAATACGTCAAGCTCAACGATTTCTTCGATAAGGAAGGAATCAAGATGGACGATTTCATCCCCGCGACGGTGGTCGGATACGCCGAGTGGCCAAAGAATACACCGAATTACTGGGCGCTGCCGGCATTCGCCGATGTCGTTGGGTGGACCTATCGCGCGGACTGGTTCTCCCGCCCAGAGCTTCAGGCGGAGTTCAAGAAGAAATACGGCCGCGACCTTGCCGTTCCGAAGACCTGGGACGAGCTTACGGACATCGCTGCCTTCTTCCAGGGGCGCGAAATCGACGGCAAGAAAGTCTATGGCGCGGCAATCTACACCGAGCGCGGCTCTGAAGGCATCACCATGGGGGCGATGAATGCCCTTTATAGCTACGGCTTCCAATATCAGAATCCGAACAAACCCTATGATCTGGAAGGCTTCGTAAACTCGGCGGAAGCAGTCGCGGGCCTGGAGAAATACAAGAAACTCTATGAGTGCTGCACGCCTCCCGGTCATTCCGATGCCTATATGACCGAAGACGTCGATGCCTATAAGTCAGGGCAGGTCGCCTTGCAGATGAACTTCACCTTCACCTGGCCGGGCATCAATGCCGATGCCAATGTCGGTGGCAAAAAGACCGGCTATTTCCCAAATCCCGCCGGCCCGAAGGGTGCACAGTTCGCCCAGCTCGGAGGGCAGGGCATCTCCGTGGTTGCCAACTCCGATAAAAAGACCGAGGCCCTCGATTACATCAAATGGTTCGCGCAACCCGAGATCCAGCGGAAATGGTGGGCGTTTGGCGGCTATTCGGCACTGAAGGCCGTCGTGGATGATCCGGGCTTTGCGTCAAGCCAGCCCTATGCAAAGCCGTTCCTCAATTCGATGGCAATCGTCGAAGATTTCTGGGCCGAGCCTTCCTACGCCTCCCTCCTGCAGGCATCGCAGAAGCGGTTTCATGACTATGTGGTCGCAAACCAAGGTACCGCAAAGGACGCGCTCGACGGCCTTGTCAAAGACTGGAAGGGTGTCTTCCAGGACGACGGAAAATATTGACGCCGGCATAGGGGTATTCCCCGACAGTGGCGTCACGCAGGGTCAGCCGTGCCGACTGGGCTGGCTCTGCCCACCACCAACTTCATGCCAAGGAGACGGACATGCTCCACTCACCGATCGATCGGATTGCCGGTGCGACGCCGCCCGCGATCGCAGCGCGCGTCAAAGGTCTCTCTGATCGCGCCATAGCCTGGCTTTTCGTCGCGCCCTCGATCGTGTTGCTGCTTGCCATCAACATCTTTCCATTGATTTGGACGATCCGCCTCAGCTTCACGAACTTCCGGGTGAACCGACCCAACGAGCCGATACGGTTTGTCGGCCTGAGGAATTACATCAATATCCTGACGGATGGCGATGTATGGCGGAGCATGCAGGCAACCGCCCATTTCTTGATCTGGACCATCATCCTGCAGGTTCTGATCGGCTTCTTTCTTGCCTATCTGATCAACAAGAAGTTTCGCGGCAACGATCTGTGGACGACGATCATCGTGCTTCCGATGATGCTTAGTCCGGCGGTTGTCGGCAACTTCTGGACCTTCCTGTACCAGCCGCAAATCGGCCTCTTCAACTATGTGATCGCTTTCCTGACCGGGAACGATCCCTCCAGCTTCTCGATGATTGCGAGCACCACGTTGGCACCTTGGGCCATCGTCATCGTGGATACCTGGATGTGGACGCCCTTCGTGATGCTGATCTGCCTGGCGGGATTGCGTTCCATTCCCAGCAGCATCTACGAGGCTGCCGAATGCGACCGTGCCAGCAAATGGCGTCAGTTCTGGACCATTACCATCCCGATGGTACTGCCGTTCCTGATGCTGGCGGTCCTCTTCCGCGGCATCGAGAACTTCAAGATGTTCGATCTTGTCGTACAGTTGACCGGTGGCGGGCCGGGATCGATCACAGAGCTGACATCCATCAACTTGAAGCGCGCCGCTTTCGAACAATGGCGAACCGGTTACGCATCCGCCTACGCCGTCATTCTTTTCGTCACCGTATTCGGTTTGGCATCGATCTACGTCAAAGCTCTAAATAGGGTCAAACAACGATGAGCAGCTATTCCGTAACCGAGCCATCCGCGCGTCAGAAATGGTTTGCCGGTATTTTGGTCGTCCTCTATTCCGTCATAACCCTCCTCCCGCTGCTGTGGATCATCGCGACCGGCTTCAAGTCACCAGCCGATGCGATTTCCTATCCGCCGAAACTGGTCTTCCAGCCGACGATGGAGGGATATGTCAATCTTTTTACCACCCGGACTCGTGTGCCTGAGGATCAACTCAAAGCGCTTGGTGAACCTACGACGTGGTACGACAAGCTAGTTCGCAAGGACGGCTTGATCATCACCGGTGCCTCGCGCTTCGCCGAGCGCTTCTATAATTCCGTCATCATCGGCTTTGGTTCCACGGTCCTTTGCATCGTGCTTGGCACGACGGCGGCGTATGCCTTTTCCCGCTTCAAGGTTCCGCTGAAGGATGATCTGCTCTTCTTCATTCTTTCGACCCGCATGATGCCGCCGATCGCCGTTGCAATCCCGATCTTCCTGATGTTTCGCTCGCTCGGCCTCAGCGACACGCATGCGGGCATGATCCTGCTTTACACAGCCGTCAACCTGTCGCTGTCGGTGTGGCTCCTCAAGGGCTTTATCGACGAAATCCCGATTGAGTACGAGGAGGCCGCGTTGATCGACGGCTATACGCGGTTTCAGGCCTTCTACAAGGTCGTGCTGCCCCAGGCTGTTACCGGCATCGCGTCAACGGCAATCTTCTGTCTGATCTTCGCGTGGAATGAATATGCGTTTGCCGTATTGCTGACATCAGGCAATGCCCAGACGGCGCCGCCCTTCATCCCGACCATCATCGGCGTCAGCGGCCAGGACTGGCCAGCGGTTGCCGCCGGCGCAACGATCTTCCTGGTTCCCGTCATGGTCTTCACGATCCTGCTTCGCAAGCATCTGCTGCGCGGCATCACCTTCGGAGCGGTACGCAAATGACGACGTTTCTCTATCGCTTGGTACGTCTGCGCCGCGATGCGTGGGAAATTCTCGCTTCGGTCCTGATCGCACTCGGCGTCGTCATGCTGATGCAGCCGCTGTGGCTGTCGCTTTACTCCTATTCCTTCCTCGTGACGCTGGCAGGAACAGTCATGTTCATCATCGTCAGCCATTTCCCGGAGTGAATCATGGCGCAAATCAGAGTTCACAATGTGCGCAAGGACTTTGGAGCTTTCAACGCGGTGAAGTCTTCCACCTTCACCGTGGAAGATGGGGAGTTCTTTATGCTGCTCGGGCCTTCCGGCTGCGGGAAGACGACCACCTTGCGGATGATGGCCGGTCTCGAGCTCCCAACCAGCGGTGAAATCTATATCGGTGGCGAAGAGGTTGGGATGAAGAGGGCAAGCGAGCGCGATATCGCATTCGTTTTCCAGATGTTTGCTCTTTATCCGCATATGAATGTCCGAAAAAATATTTCCTATCCGTTGGTCAGCCAGGGCATGAAAAAGGCTGAGGTTGCAAAGCGGGTCGCGGAGGTGGCCAAGATCCTGCGGATCGAAAATATTCTCGACAAGCCAATCGGCGGGCTTTCCGGCGGCGACCGGCAGCGTGTGGCGGTAGGTCGCGCCATTGTCCGCAACCCGAAAGCCTTCTTCATGGATGAACCGCTAGGCGCCCTCGACGCCGAATTCCGCGAACACATGGCGCAAGAGCTGCGGGCACTGCACGACCGCATGGGCGCCACCACCGTCTATGTCACCCATGATCAGTTGGAAGCCATGCAGATGGGCGACAAGATCGTGGTGATGAACCACGGGGTCGTCGAGCAGTTCGGCAAGCCGCAGGAGATCTATGACTGGCCGGCGACGAAATTCGTGGCAAAGTTCATCGGCTCGCCGCCCATGAACTTCCTGGAGTTCGATGGTTCGCTCGGAACCGGCGGAACTCATGTCAGCCTTGCCGGACACATGGTGAGGGTGCCAATGTCTCGCGAAGAACATACCGGCGAGCTGGCGCTGGGCGTCAGGCCCGAACACATACGCTTCAACGACGATTCCGCTTATAGGGGGCGGGTCATAGCCGTGGAATATCTGGGTACGACGCAGATCGTCACGATCGACACGCCGCATGGCGAGATCAAGGCTCGTACACCATCCCACCAGCTCGCACATGTCGAAGAACTGATCGGACTGGACTTCGATTCCAGAAGCCTGACGGTCTTCAACTCTGTGACCGGGGCTGCGCTTGTTTCCGAGGCCAACGAGGGAGTGTTGCGCCGTGGCTGAGGTCATCTTGAAGAATATTACGAAATCTTTCGCCGGCCACCGGGCACTCGATGAGCTGTCCATGATCGTTCCCGACGGTTCGTTCGTCGTTCTTCTGGGGCCGACGGGTGCGGGCAAGACGACGACTTTGCGAATGGTGTCGGGCCTCGATAACCCTGATGTCGGCGAGATCATGATCGGTGGACGATCCATGCGCGGGCTGACACCGGCGCAGCGCAACGTCGCGATGGTGTTTCAGCAATATTCGCTCTACCCGCACCTTTCGGTACGCCAGAACCTGGAATTTCCGCTGAAGTCGCCCTTGCTGAAGACGCCGCAACGCATAATTGACGAAAAGGTGAATGCGATCGCCGAAATTCTCCAGATTTCCCATAAGCTCGACAACAAGGCGACGGCTCTTTCCGGCGGTGAAATGCAACGCGTGTCCATAGGGCGCGCACTGGTGAGAAACCCGCAGATCTATCTCATGGATGAACCGCTGAGCTCGCTTGACGCCAAGCTGCGCGCCGATCTGCGTATCGAGCTCAAGAGCATTCAGGCCAAATCGGGTGCAACCTTGCTTTACGTCACCCACGATCAGGTCGAGGCGATGACGATGGCGACACATGTCGGCGTCCTTCACGAGGGTAGGCTCGCCCAGTTCGGTTCTCCGCGCGAAATTTATGAACAGCCGGTGAGCGTCTACGCCGCCACTCGCCTCGGACAGCCGCGCATCAACGTGCTGCCTGCCGAGCTTTTCCCCGGTGCTCCGGCAAACGCCAAATCGATAGGCCTGCGTCCGGAGCATATCGCTCAAGGTGATGGCCAGGAAGCGACTGTTACCCGTGTCGAGCATCTGGGCGATCAGACGCGCCTGCATCTTTCGTTCAAGAAACACGATTTGATCACCGTCACCGAGGCTCATACGGCCCTCAGAGGTAGCGAGATCATTAAGATCCAGCCGAACAACCCGCTCTATTTCGACGCGGCCGGCATGCGCTTGGTTTAAGGGAGGCGAGAATGTCACAGTTCCTCAACAGCAGGGAAAAGGCGGTCACCGAAGCAATCGAGGGTCTTCTCGTTGCATCGGGGGGCGCCCTGAGCCGCCTCGATGGTTTTCCGCATATCCGTGTCGTCGTGCGTTCGGATTGGGACAAAAGCAAGGTCGCGATCGTCTCTGGAGGCGGATCGGGCCATGAGCCGGCTCACGCGGGCTTCGTCGGCAAGGGGATGCTCACCGCAGCCGTCTGCGGAGATATTTTTGCATCTCCCAGCGTCGATGCAATCCTCGCCGGTATCCTGTCCGTCACAGGGCCGGCCGGCTGCCTCCTGATCGTCAAGAACTATACTGGCGATCGCCTCAACTTCGGATTGGCGGCGGAGCGGGCTCGCGCCTTTGGCTTGAATGTCAGCATGGTCATTGTGGATGATGACATCGCGTTACCGCATCTCCCGCAATCTCGCGGTGTGGCGGGCACGCTCTTTGTTCACAAGATCGCGGGAGCCTTGTCGGAGAACGAAGCTGATCTGGAGACTATCACTGAAGCCGCGCGCCATGTCATTGCGGGCACGCGGTCGATCGGAATGTCGCTCGACACATGCACCGTGCCTGGCTCGCCGAAGGAACATAGGATTCCGGAAGGCCGCGCCGAACTCGGGCTCGGCATCCACGGCGAGGCCGGTGTCGAGCTGGTAGAGTATACCGGCGTCCGAACTGCCGTTGCCGCCATGGTTGAGCGTCTTGCGGCAACCATGGATGACAGGCCCCATGTCGTGCTCGTGAATAATCTAGGCGGTGCATCGATGCTGGAAATGTCGGTCATTGTCCACGAAATTGCCCGATCGGCTATCTCAGGAAAGATCTCGCACGTGATCGGACCTGCTGCGATGATGACGTCGCTTGACATGCACGGCTTCTCCATCTCGGTCTTTCCTGCCGACAAGAAAGAGCTGGCACTGTTGGCCAAGCCGGTCGCGCTACCGGCTTGGCCAGGCCTGGCAGCGATCAAACCGGTCGCGGCGCTTGCACTCCCGGATGGGCTGACGCCGATTGCTCCTCTCGCATCGAAGCACGAGCCTACCCGCCAGTTTTTGACGGATTGCTGCAATCTTCTCATTCTCTCAGAGATGGATCTGAACGCGCTTGACGCGAAGTCGGGAGACGGTGATACGGGATCGACCCTGGCCGGCGCGGCACGCGCGCTCATCGACGCGCTCGACCGCCTTCCTCTTTCAGACTATACGCAACTCTTCCGGGCCATGGGGCAGGAACTCAGTCAGACCATGGGCGGATCGTCGGGGGTGCTTCTAGCGATCTTCTTTGCAGCTGCCGGCGATGGAGCGTCGAGTGGGCTCGCCATTCGCGAGGCGTTGCAGGCCGGGCTTTACCGCATGCAGGAGATCGGCGGTGCTCGTCTGGGAGACCGAACCATGGTCGATGCTCTCTTGCCGGCCCTGGATGCGCTCAACGGCGGTTTGGCAGCAGCGGCGCATGCAGCTCGCGCCGGCGCAGACATGACTGCCACGCTCGTCCATGCCAAGGCCGGACGCGCCGCCTACATCAATGCCAAGCAACTTGAGGGCCACATCGATCCCGGCGCGGAAGCCGTCGCACGGTTGTTCGAATATCTGGCAGGTCGCAGCGATCTCTCAGGACAGCCCTCACTGGACAAGCGATTGATCTGAACCTGATCTGAACCCTTCAAACTGGACCAGTTTTGGTTAGAGTTTTCCGGTGCATTTTCCTGGCTGGGAAAGGAACGGAAGACGATGAAGGCATCGCAGTTTTCGGACGCGCAAAAGGCGTTCATTTTGAAGCAGGGTGATGAAGGTGTGCCGGTTGCGGAGATCTGTCGGAAGGCGGGAATTAGCCAGGCGACCTATTTCAACTGGAAGAAAAAGTACGCCGGCATGTTGCCGCCGGAGATGAAGAAGCTGAAGCAACTCGAGGACGAGAATGCGCGACTGAAGAAGATCGTCGCGGATCTGACGCTGGACCGTGAGATGTTGCAGGATGTTATTCGGCGAAAGCTCTAAGGCCTGCTCGCAAGCGAGAGGTGGTGAAGGGTATGTGCCGGGACTGGGCAATCTCGATCCGGCGCGCCTGCGGGGCGCTGAACTTCGATCGTTCGACCTACCACTACACCTCTCGCCGTGCCGATCAGGCCGGCTTGGAACGTCGTATTCGAGAGATCTGCGAGACCCGTGTCCGTTACGGCTATCGTCGTGTGCATGTGCTGTTGGAACGCGAGGGTTGGGGCACAAGCATCAAGCGAACCTATCGCATTTACAAGGACTTGGGTCTTCAACTGCGCAACAAGACGCCGAAGCGCCGGGTCAAAGCCAAGCTGCGGGAGGATCGTCAAATGGCAGTCGGTCCGAACGATGTTCGGGCCATGGACTTTGTTCACGACCAACTCGCGACTGGGAAGAAGCTGCGCGTCTTGACGGTGGTCGATACCTACTCGCGTTATGTACCGGTGCTTGATCCACGTCACAGCTATCGCGGTGAAGATGTCGTGCAAACCCTGGAACGAGTATGCCGGAAAGTTGGCTATCCGAAGACGATCAGGGTGGATCAGGGCACTGAATTTGTGTCACGCGACCTCGACCTTTGGGCCTATGCCAAAGGCGTGACGTTGGACTTCTCTCGCCCAGGCAAGCCCACGGACAACGCCTTTATTGAAGCTTTCAATGGCCGCTTCCGGGCGGAGTGCCTGAACCAGCATTGGTTCCTGACCCTTGCGGATGCCCGCGAAAAGATGGAGGATTGGCGTCGATACTATAATGAGGAACGGCCTCATGGTGCGATCGGCAACAAGGTCCCGATCTCGCTGATGAATTCGGGAGGCGCAACCAGCCCGCCTCCTTGAATGAAGCCGGAAAACTCCAGCCTCCGCTGGTCCAGAAACCTGGGGCGGTTCAATGAAGCCGAGGCTCTAATCGTAGCCGGATCAAACTTCCGGCATGTATGGACGGCCTCCGCGTGGCAAGGGGCAATTTACTGTTTCCGGCAGATTGGTCGGGTGCAGGCATGTATTCGGCCTTTGATTGCGGCTTGTTCATGCCGCTGGCCCTGATGTAGTCCGCTGATCGGATCCCAGACAGGTCAACGCGCTTTCAAGCGGCACCCACTGATCGGGTTTGTCCGATCCCGGCTCGACCGTTCGCCATCACACCATTTGCACCTCACCAATTCCAGCAGCCTCGTGACTTGTCAAAGATTGGCGGCGGCCTCAAATCGCCTGCCTGTCGTCATCAACGCCCAGACGATCCGCGCCATCTTGTTGGCCAGAGCAACAGCGACGACGTTGTACGGCTTCTTCGCCAAAAGCTCGGCCGCCCACTGCGTCGGTGGAACTCTGGCCTTGCGGCTGAAGCGAAGTACCGCATGCGCCCCAACGACAAGAAGCCTACGGAGATAGGGATCGCCTTGTTTGCTTATCCTCCCGAGCCGGTCTTTGCCACCCGATGAATTCTGCCGAGGTACCAAGCCTATCCATGCCGCCAGTTGTCGGCCGGATTTGAAGAGCGACGCGTCTGTCACGGTCGCGGCGATTGCGCTGGCAGTGATCGGGCCAATTCCAGGTATTGTCTCAAGGCGACGGCTCAGCTCGTTGGAGCGATGCCAAGCATGAATTTGGCAATCCATCTCGCCGACCCTCTCGTGCACCTCCCGCAACTGCCCGATCAGCGAAAGAAGCGCGGAACGCGCAAGCGGAGGGATGAGATTCTGGCCATCGTCTTCTACCAATGCGATCAGCATTCCGACGCCGACAATGCCCTGACGCGTTACGATGCCGAACTCCGCCAGGTGGCCGCGCAAGGCGTTCACCAGCATTGTCCGCTGCCGGATCAAAAGTTCACGGACGCGATGCAGCATCAGGACACTCTGTTGCTCCTCGCTCTTCACCGGGACGAAGCGCATCGTCGGTCGCGCCACCGCCTCGCAGATCGCTTCGGCATCCGTCGCGTCATTCTTTTGCCGCTTCACGTATGGCTTGACGTAAGACGCCGGCATTAGCCGAACCTCGTGACCCAGCGCCAGGAGGACCCGAGCCCAGTGGTGCCCGGTCGCACACGCCTCGATTCCGATCAGGCACGGCGGCAATTTCCTGAAGAAAGCGGCGACATCCTCACGTCGCAGCTTTCGCCGGACCACTACCGCGCCCACCGCGTCTACGCCATGCACCTGAAAGACGTGCTTGGCGATATCCAATCCGATTGTGCTAACCTGTTCCATGGACGGCTCTCCCTCATGTGGACTTTCGACAGCCACACTTTGGCACACTGCGATGCCGGGAGCGGAGACCGTCCACCACATCAGGTCATGTTAATGCCACGGAACGTCCCATGCCATCATCGTCTCTCTCCCCCTTTTCCCGTGGCCGCATGCTGGTGAATGCGGACACAGGTCGAGTTGATAATGAAGATGCAGTCGCCGCGGGCTTGTTAGGCAACAACGGTGATATGATTGATCATTCTTGCTCGGTCAGTTCATCACGACGACTCTCCATAGAGGCGCGTGTATTCAGAAATATTGAATCACGGCAGGTGATAAACGCCAAGCAATTTTTGTAAGTTTACCGCAACACGAATATAAACCGAGTACTTCGAGGCCTCACCCTTCGTCCATCAGGGTCCTTCTAAGAAGCCTTTCGGCCACCAGTCCAATAAGGAGAGATGCCATTCCGAGCGCTAGCAAATATTCCTTGCTAAGCAGTCTGTCACTGTAGCTCTCGAAATATGCAACGCGCATCCATTCAACACATTGCACGACAGGATTGTACGAGAGTGGGATTGCGATCTGGTCCGGAAGATTGGGGGTTACAAATAGACACCCTGAGGTCAGGTAAAAGACAAGGCCCATCAGAGCATATCCTGTCGCGAACATCGGGATGAATGCGGTTATGACGCCGGCGATTGTGCCGATCCCTATCGCTAATAGAATCGTTGCCAGATATGCGAAAACGGCTTGAGTTGGGTCCGCAGGATAGGGGCTTAACCCAAGTGACATATACATTAGCCACATAAAAAGAAGAGTTATACTGCCTGCAACAATCTCCAAAAAAGCTCTTGCAAAAAGTATATCAGTTACTTTCACAATGGGGAAAGAAAGCATGTTCTTGTTAATAGCAACCGATAGTGACATAAACCGCGAAATGTAGGTAAATGTAAGAGTTGGAATAACTCCAACACCGAAAAAAATCAGAGGATTATCACCATAGGGGGCGACCCGACCAGAAAATGTATTGATGATCAGGATGATCAATATATGCATGAATGGCCAAAGTGACTGCACGATAAAGCCAAGGCCGTGGTTAAAGAATCTGGATCGCATATCGCGTAAAATCACAGCCGCCATCACGTGCTGCTTTTGCTTCAACGCATCGATGAACGAGTCCCAACGTCTCAATCTGCGAACGACTTTCATCTAGGGCTCCTTAGAAAACGTGAGTTTTCCGCTTGCTTCAACTCGATGGCCTTATTTTGCTTTTAATGCGTTGCGAACGTTCGATCGAATATGTCCTATAGCGAATATCTAGCATGTGGTCTATTTTCTACTTCGAATTTTCTCATTAGAGACTGATCGAAAAGGGTGGTGAAACCTGAACTGACCCCCGAAAGTTGGACCACCAACATCGGGGGTTTTGCATGTCGAAATACAGCACGTCGTTCAAGCAGAGTGTTGTGGCGTTTTATGGCGGCGGCGCGCGCAGCCTGCAGGAGGTGAGTGCGTATTTTGGGATCGAGCATTCGACGGTGCGCACATGGGTTGCGATGCACGCGGCGCATGGAGTTGACGGTCTGGTCAGGAAGTTCGGCCACTACACTGCTGAGTTCAAGCTATCGGTTCTGCGCCGGATGTGGGAGGATGGGCTCTCTTACCGTCGGACGGCGGCGTTGTTCAACCTGCGCAATAAGAGTTGCCTGCCGGATTGGGAGCGCCGCTATAAGGCCGGTGGTATTGACGCCCTGATGCCACGTCGTCGAGGAAGGCCCCGATCGATGCCCGAGCCACCTGTGCTGTCCGACAAGACGGATGCCCCGCAGAGCGATGAGGCCAAGAGCCGCGAGGAACTCCTGGCGGAGCTGGCCTATCTGCGTATGGAGAATGCCTATCTAAAAAAACTGGAAGCCTTAACGCAGGCACGACAAGCGCCGACAAGACGCAAGCCGTCCAGGCGTTAAGGCCGCTCTATCCATTCGACGGTCTGCTGAAGCTTGCGGGCCTGGCCCGCAGCACGTTCTATTATCAGCAGAAGGTCTCGTCCCCGGCCGATCGGCATGTAGCGCTGAAGACCAGGATCAAAGCGATCTTCGAAGCCCATAAGGGGCGCTATGGCTATCGTCGGGTCACGGCTGCGATCCGCACCCTCGGGCAGACGGTCAATCACAAGACCGTCCAGCGTCTGATGATCGAGATGGGATTGAAGTCCCTGGTCCGGCCGAAGAAGTATCGCTCCTACAAGGGGCAGACGGGACGCGTGGCCCCGGACCTCCTTCAGCGGCAGTTCACCGCCGAGCGTATGCATCAGAAATGGGTGACGGACGTCACCGAGTTCAACATCGCCGGCCAAAAACTCTTCCTCTCGCCGGTCATGGACCTCCACAACGGCGAGATCGTTGCCTTCGAGACGGCTAGGCGGCCTGTCTTCTCGTTGGTCAAGAACATGCTGGACAAGGCCCTGGACCAACTCTGCAATGCCGAGAGGCCGATCCTGCATTCCGATCAGGGATGGCAATATCAGATGCCGGCCTGGGGCCAAATGCTTGAAAGCCGCAACATTGCCCAAAGCATGTCACGCAAAGGCAACTGCCTCGACAATGCCGCCATGGAGAGCTTCTTCGCCACCCTCAAATCCGAGTTCTTTTATCCCAACCACTTCGACAGCATCGAAAGCCTGCGTGATGGTGTCGAGGACTATATCCGATATTACAACAACGATCGCATCAGGCTAAAGCTTAAAGGGCTGAGCCCTGTTCAATACAGGACCCAGCCCTTAAATCAGCCAAGCCAATAAACCGTCCAACTTTACGGGGTCAGTTCAGAAATTCCGCCTCTATACAACTTAATTTACCTGAGGCGGCTCATTGACTCATTGCGCTGCGGAGTATCGCTCGGATATATTTCGCAGGCCCCGACTCAAGGAGTACACCCCACTAATGGCCGAGAAGCTAAATATCGCAGAGAAAATTTCACAACGGTACTGGAATCTTCGATCGTTTTCGATGCCTGAGGAACTTTCTCGAGTTCCAACTATGCTTACGGTTGAGGAGACTCGTATGTTGGCGTGGGTATCTGAAAATTGGTCATCGGGCATTGGTGCCGTGATTGATCTCGGTTCATTTTTGGGCGGATCAACCGCTCATCTTGCGTACGGGCTTAATCGATCTCAGCCCGGGCGGATAGTTCACGCTTTTGACCAGTTCACCATAGGAGATGAGTGGAAACAGGCGTTTCTATACGACCGCGGGTATCCAGAATTGATTGGAAACGACATGCTTGCTCTCTTCAAGCAATTCGTTGAAAAGTTTGGCGATGTCGTTACTCATCGAGGTCAAATTGAAGACGCTGAGTGGACTGAAGGCCCTATAGAGATCCTTTTTGTCGATATTTGTAAAAGTTGGGAAGCCACAAGGCATGTTATGAGGCAATTTTATCCGTCTCTTCTTCCAAACGAAAGCCTAGTAATACATCAGGATTTTCAGCATTTTCAGCAGCCATGGGTTGTTGCCACGACGCAATACCTTAAAGATTACCTGAGGCTGGTGAGTTATACTGAGGAAAATAGTGCAATTTTCCTATGTACGCGGTCTCTCTCGCCCGAAATTGTCGAGCGCGCAATCTATAATACCAGAGACATTCAGGTTGTTTTTAGGCTCCTCCAGCAGGCGCATGACCAGTTTCCGTACGCTCGCCAGCGTGAAGCGATGTGGCAGCACATCGTTGCACTTGAGCGTCATCCGAATGCGCAAAATACCTGGGATCTCAATATTTAGAATTTGGCAATAGATCAAAGTGTCTTTCTTGTAGTTTATCATCTTCCCAAAGATGATAGCAAGGAAAAGGGTGCGTACTTAGCTATGATATTAGGGCACATCGACAGAGTCGACTCCATGGGAGTATTTGGGTGGGCGTTTTGCATGAGCGGCGATAGCCCGGTCATCGCTGTATTTGTAGGAAATGTACAGTTGAAGGCGAAAGTTGTATCGATAACAAGGGTCGACTTGCAGGACATCTATGGTGAAAGGGCTTTGAATTCGGGCTTCTTCATTTCCCTCAAACACGTAGTTCCCGAAGGACCTGCAGAGCTAAATAGGTTCTTTAGAGGACTAAGGATTGAGGCCAATGGTAAGCTTTTATGGTCGGCAAGAAACGCCACTGTACCACAAGCTTTTAGGTGGAAAAGAACCAAGCGCACCCTGCTTCGATTCGGCGATTTGAAGGCTAAACTAATAGGGAACGCAAATGTAAATGAGAGCTCAAAAGACGAGCACTATAGATATGTTACCTTGCCTTCTCAGTTGGCTGAAAAGTACGGAAAAGATCTGATCGTTGTTTCCGATAAGACACCGAAGATAAAAAAACATGACATTCTAATTTTTACAACAATTAGAAATGAATACGTCAGGCTCCCCTATTTCCTGCAATATTACCGGGCGATGGGCGTTAATCATTTTATTTTTGTCGACAACGACTCTACAGATGAAGCGCGAGGTTTCCTTGCATCTCAAGAAGATTGTTCACTTTGGACCACCAAAACAAGCTACAAAGAAGCAAATTTCGGTGTCCATTGGACGAACTCCCTTTTAAAAAAGTTTGGGGTAGGCCATTGGTGCCTTACGTTGGATCCGGACGAGTTTTTTGTATTCCCGTACTGTAAGACGCGAGGACTGCGAGAGTTACTGGATTTTTTGGATTCCGAGGGGCAAGATCACATGTTCTGCTTGTTGCTGGACATGTACTCCGCAGGCCGGGTGAGCGAGACAATAAGCGCCATTGGTCAGGATCCTCTAGAAGTAGCTCCATATTTTGACGGAACAGGTTATACCCAGCAGGCTAATGCCTCGTATGGGGAGACTTTCGTCCAGGGGGGGCCGCGAAGAAGAGTATTCTTCAAAGACCAGCCTGAGAAGTCTCCCGCAATGAATAAGACGCCTCTCGTCAAGTGGCGACCTGAATTCTGCTATCTGTCGTCTACCCACGTGCTTTCACCAGCTAAATTGAACTGGCCTCATCCACGACACTTCCTTTCTGTTACGGGCTGTTTGCTCCATTTCAAATTTCTTTCTGTGATGGCGGAGAAGGCGTCAGAAGAAATAGAGCGGAAGGAACATTATGAGGATTCAATCGAGTATGAAAAATATCACAATGTAATCAGCGCCGGTGAAGATTTTCTGTTTTATGAAAATTCCTTAAAATATACTGGGCCGCAGCAGCTAGCAGAGCTTGGTTACCTAAGTTTTGGACGTTGGTTTTAAATTGAGTTACGATATGAAGCTCGCCTTTGTTATACTTGCCCACGACAATCCAGACAAAGTTGCCAGATTGGCGAGAGTTCTGGCGCAAAATCATACAGTTTGCGTCCATTACGATTTAAACTCGTCCGAAGCGAGTTTCTTGGCGCTGAAGCGAGAACTTGGGAGTCTCGCAGATCGGGTGCTTTGGCCCCGTCGCGTAAGAGTTGCATGGGGGGAGTGGTCAATTGTCAATGCGACCCTTAACGCACTAGAGGCCATCAGCGGGTCGGATTCAAACTTCGACTACGTTCACCTGATGAGTGGCGCAGACTATCCAGTTCGTCCGATAGAAGAGTTTACAGATTATTTGCGGCAAAATCGCGGGCGTGAGTTCATAGAGTGCGTAGACTTACGCAGTGAACAATGGGTTAAGGGGGGGTTGGTTCACGAGCGTTATCGGTATCGGCACTTTTTTAACTGGAAGAAGCACGGTTTTCTATTTGACCAAAGTTGGCAACTGCAACAGAGGCTAGGACTTGAGAGAGGCTTCCCCAGCGGACATCAACCTCACATGGGCTCCCAATGGTGGACACTGACGTGGTCGACGATCAAGCTGGTTCTTGCCGCGGGAAGAAATGGCGAGCTGGCTTCCTTCTTCAAAACTGTCTGGATACCTGATGAAATGTTTATTCAGACTATTGTTGCCTCTGCGACGGAGCCGAAGGCTCGCTCTCCGATACTTACGCTTTATCAATTTTCCGACAGTGGAGTTCCAATAGTTTATGGTGATGATCATGCCGAATATCTTAATCGGCAACCATTTTTCTTTGCGCGGAAAATCTCTCCGCATGCAAAGAATGTAAGAGATCTATTAGATGCGTATATCGACGGTTCACAACGAGGAGCTGTTTTCGAAGAACGTGCCGTAGGAACGAGAACTGATGAATATACTCGTTATGTCGATTACTGGGGTATGCCGAATAAGCATTTCCGTCTTATTGGACATGTTGCAGATAGTTGGTGGGGCGATTTACTTTATCTCCATCAACCGGTCTTTATAATATGTGGTGTGTCCCGAAGTGAGCTTCGATCAGTAGCCAATGTTGTACGCAATTTTCCGGATATTAGGGTTCATGGAGCGTTGTTTGACCGACGAAGAATTGAATTCGTAGATGACCTCACGATTTATGGCGGCTATCGCGACGATGATATTGCTCTACGAGATGATCGACGCTTAACTTTCCTCTACGATGCGATCAAGGAAGGAGAAAAAGTAGGAGCCTATACCGCGTTTATCTTGCCATGGCATACCGATGGTGAGATCGGTGAACGTATGAAATGGTCACGTCACACAGTTGTACACTAGTAGTACGCGGTAGTGTTTTCAGCATACATCGAGCAGGAGCTTAGTGAAGGTGTACTGCTAACTGAAACTGACGCAAAGCCCGAGGCTGTTGAGCTTAACGGCTGGAGTAGCTTTGCGAGTTTCAAACAAAAATATGAGGATTACTTCGAGCTGTTGATAGCCAACCTGCGTGAATCACGGTCAAGTTTCATTGAGATCGATTTATCTAGCGAGTTTTATGAGAGCGAGGTGGTCGGATATGTGTCAAGTAACTTACCTAGAGCAGTTGAGTTGGCTCAAAACAAACGAAATATAATTGAACACAGCTGCGAACAGTTGCCAGAGGCATTTTGGCTTCAAATGCAAGCTGCGAAGCCAGTTAAGGAGCTCCGTGAATATGCGAATCTCCGATTTGAGAGGTTCTCGAAAGATCCCGTGATTGTGGTTGGAGCGTCCAAGGCTGAAGTTGAATTTGTTGCTAAAGTGATTGCCCGTGTTGCCGACAGGGAATTTAACTCGGTGTGCCCCAAGTCGGCAGCGAGAGTGGCAGAAATTCTCGGCCAGGCGTTCGACTTAGGTGGTGCTCGTGGTATTAAGGGTTTCTTCAAAGTCTCAGGTGAGATACCGAAGCATCTGGAGAACTTAGCATTTTGGGCAGATCGCACTCGCGTTGTCATCGTGCACGGTAATGTCTTTCGGGGGGTGACCGTTTTTCATGAAAGCGGTTCTAGTGCTTTTGAGCGCAGATGCGTAAAAAGGTTGCTTGGCTCAAATGCCAAGTTCCTGGAGGTGATAGCCAATGGAAGATCGGAAATGCATCATCCTGCGGCACGGATTGATCTATTGACTGAAGGGTGGCTTGCTCAGTTGACCGATATATTCAGCGGTGCACTCGGAAATCGGCAAGTTTCGGTCGATTTGATATATCAATGGGCCAACGAGATGGGCGATCCCTATGCAGGAATGACCCCACACGACATTGAGCTAATGTCTCAGCTTATAGAAGATGCGGACTCCCGAAAGGCGCATTTGAGAATTTTCCATGATACTGTTAGGGGGAGCGCGAGCGAGAATTCGCAAGTTAACCTGGGACGACAACCGGCCACGAGACGCACCGGCATCTATTGAATTGTGTAGATAGCTCAAGGTGGGGTACATGCCCAAGACTACACCCGCAGACAGAAGTTTTTATGAATTTCCTTTGCTCAAAGAAACTGAATAGCCCCGAGATTTGTAGACGCCTTCTTTCCTAATTTTGAGGCAAGAAGAGCATCATGAGCAAATCGAATTTCAGCGAAGAGTTTAAGCGTGACGCGGTGCGCCAGATCACGGAGCGAGGCTATCCGGTTGCGGAGGTCTCGCAGCGCCTCGGCGTCAGCCAGCATTCGCTCTACGAATGGAAAAAGAAGTTTGCTGCGTCGAACACCAAGGGCAACGACGAGGCCGAGGAGATCAGGCGGCTGAAGAAGGAACTGGCTCGCGTCACCGAGGAGCGAGATATCCTAAAAAAAGCGGCCGCGTATTTCGCCAGGGATGCAAAGTGAAGTACGCGTTCATTGCTCTGCATTGCTTGCAGTTTTCGGTGCGGACGATGTGCCGCCTTCTGCGGGTTCATCCCAGTGGGTTTTATGCCTGGCTGAAGAACCCGCTGAGCAGGCGAGCCAGCGAGGACAAGCGACAGACCGACCTGCTCCTGAAGGCATGGGAAGAGAGCGGCAAGGTCTACGGTTATCGCAAGCTGCACGACGACCTTCTCGATTAGGGAGAGACATGTTGCCCGAACCGGGTTGCGCGTCTGACCCGCCTTGCCGGGATCAAGGCGCAGATTGGCTACAAACGCCGTCCCGGCATCCACGGCGGCAGGCCTTCGGTCGTCATCGACAACACGCTCGACCGGCAATTCGACGTGACGGCTCCAGACACTACCTGGGTGACGGACATCACCTACATCCGAACCTGCGAGGGCTTCGCCTATCTTGCCGTCGTCATCGATCTTTATTCGCGTCGTGTGATCGGTTGGGCAATGCAGAGCCGCCAAACCACCGATGTCGTTCTACAGGCTCTGCTTATGGCCGTGTGGCGACGCAAGCCGAAGGAAAAGGTGCTGATCCACTCGGACCAGGGCTCGCAGTTCACCAGCATGGACTGGGCCGCGTTCCTCAGGCATCACAATCTGGTTCATTCCATGAGCCGACGCGGCAACTGCCATGATAACGCGGTGGCCGAGAGCTTCTTCAATCTTCTCAAGCGAGAACGGATACGTCGCAGGGTCTACCGTTCACGCGATGAAGCTCGCCAGGACGTGTTCGACTACATCGAAATGTTCTACAACCCGAAACGCAAACACGTCAGGAACGGGATGCTGTCGCCCGTCGAGTTCGAAAAGCAGCAGAAAATCTAACCCGAGGGCGTCTAGGAAACTCGGGGCTATTCAAAGGCCGATACTATAAGCTATCAAGATTGCTGAAAACAGGTGTCACTACAGAGCAACGAACAGGACCATGAAAATTTGCGTTATTGTGGAGCAGTTCCACGATGTTCTAATTGGGTTTGAGGTGAGCTTTTTTGGCTGCATCATCAGGTCGCTCAGATCAGATGATGCCGACATCACCGTCCTTGTTACTGATCTTTCAAGAGGCAGCTTTGGTCACTATACTGGAGATACGCACGGCTGCCGAGTTGAGTTTCTGTCAGATTTCGCAGCAGCAAAAGACTGTGTTTACCCTCCTGTCGATCATGCATCAAAGGCATATTGCGTTTATTTATTTGTTAAAGAGCGAGGTTTTGAGCAGGTACATTCTACAGATCAGGCGGGAATTGCATTCTATCTGTCTTTAGCAAAGAAGCAGAATTTAATAAACACGGAAATTATAACGTATATCTGCGAGCCGACAAGGCTTCGCAGGAGCGTTACTATGAATGCGCCCGAGATAAACACCCTCGAAGAAGAGACAATGGCGCATCAGCAGCTACTTAACTCAGACATTATAGTTGCGCCAACGAAACATATTGCAAACCTTTATCAGCTGCAACAAAAGAGTCATGATGTTTCTTGCAAGATTCTGTCATTGCGCCGCCCCACACGAAATGAAGATGAAGAGGAGATCGACAAAAATAGAAGTATATCTCGCATAGTATACGCCGGATCTCTTGACAATTGGGGTGGAATCCAATTGTTTTTGGATACGCTAGATGTTTTTCCTGCAGATTTTTCGCCAGACATTATCTTCCTTTCCAGCATATCGACATTTAATTCTGAAAACAGTGCGGGATTTATCCTGCGTAATTTAAGGAGTTACGCAGGCTCTATTATATTCACAGATAGTCTTCGCTTTGATGATTTGTGGAGCTTCTTGGATTCTGAGACCCTTTCCACGGTTTTCGTGTTCCCTTCAAAGTACTTTGTCAATCCCTATCTGGTACTGGAATGCCTTCGTAGATCATTTTCAGTTGTTTCCGTCGTCGGTAACGGAGCAGAAGAGATCTTAAAGGGTGAACGGTGTTGTCAAATTGCAGAGGGCAATCCACCTGCATTGTATCGTGCAATAAAAACCTTGGAATCTAGAAGCGCACAGGTTGGGCAGCTTTCATATTTCTTCGCATTTGAAGAGAACCTCATGCCCCAACCGGCAGTCAGTAGGGCCGGACAACCTTTTATATCTGTGTGCTTGACCCACTACGAACGAACGCGGCTTCTGGATAGAGCGCTCACCTATCTTGCCAGGCAAAGCTACCTGAATTTCGAAGTCATAGTCGTCGACGATGGGAGCCCAAGTTCAGTAACACACAAAGAATTGTCCTTAATAGAGCGACGGAGCTATCCGTTTTCGTTGAGGATTATACGTTCTGAAAACCGATATCTGGGTGCAGCGAGAAACCTCGCGGCATCGCAGGCGCAGGGCGAATATCTTCTGTTTCATGACGATGATAATTTTGCGGAACCTTCTGAACTTGAGCTATTTGTCAAAGCAGCACTTAACTCAAATTCAGAGTTATTAACCAGTCTATTCTTTACATCGTATGATGATGGTCTCTCACCAGACTTAGCTGCGAGAAAGATAGAGATTTTTCCGATAGGTATTGGGGGAGTATTCTCATTTTTCAAGAATAGTTTTGGTGACGCGAACTTTTTCATATTGCGCGACACTTTCTTTCGTTTGGGGGGCTTTACCGAGCTTAGGGACGTTGGTCGGGAGGATTGGGAGTTTCTTATTCGGGCCTGGCTTGCCGACGTTCGCATGGGTGTTGTTCCGGAACCACTGTTTAATTATCGAATAAGTGACGAAGGAATGAGAAACCATGGGAATCTGGCTGCCGATCATGAGCGAATTTATTCGCTGCTCAATCACAATGTCGTCACAGATTTATCAGACCTACTCCGTTATGCCGATCAAAATAGAAAGAAAGAAAATTTTCTAGCTCGCCTTTCCCGGTTGTTACCGGCAGGCCTAAACATAGAATATTTTCGAGCTCTTGGTGACATGGAGCCGAACTCCTTTGACGCGGTTAAAGTGCTCAGCGAGCTTGAGTTAGCAAAGCCGTCTTATGGTCTGCGACTGTATGAATATCCTCATGTGGATCGCTTGGACGCATATGGCCCCGGCCCGCGCAGCGGACTAGATGACTACCTACTTCTGGAAGGCTGGGCAGTTTTGGACGGCGGCCGTTGGCTGCCGGATCGCTTTCGCGTTGGAAAGAATTTGTATCAAGTAATCTCTTTTGTTCGATGCTCCCGAATAGACGTCGCCAATTTATACTTATGCGATGCCGAAGTGGGATTTGCCGCACTAGTGCGCCGACGCCGATCTTTTGTCCGAAGATGGCCTCTGGTTAAATTCGGCAGCTCTTCAAATGTCGATATTCGCGCTAACCTGGACGATCGCTCGAAGAAGTTAATTGGCCACATCGACAAGATTACTAATTATCACCGAAGTCCATTGATGTATCGAAACGAGTGTGTCAGTTGGATTAATGTCCGTACAAGAGACGAATCTTGGATCTTCTTGGGTGATGCTGACAAGGCAGAGAGCATCGTTCCAACGAAAGTGAGGCGGCTACTGATAAATTGCACTCGAAGATTGTCCAGGTACCTCTATACACCTGTTTTGACAGATTGCGCTATCCAATTCGGCTATAAACAACCAAAGGATGCCTTACTTCCTTGGTTCAGATCATGAAATACCTAATTTTAGGCAATGCTCCGGGGCTGGACCCGCGAGCCGCAATAGCAGACGCGGATATTGTAATCCAGATTAACAGCTGCATATACTTGGATGAGGTGTCGGCTTCCAAAACTAAATTTATATTTATTACAAATAGTGGCTATCCTTATGATTTCTCAGAGTACCTTACCGGGTTCTCGAGCAATAAGCTCAAGCCAACTATTGTGGTCGCGCGTAACCCATCTCTATATGAGGTAAAGAGACGGTTTTTATGGAATTTAAATCGATCTATCTCTGAGTATTACGTGACCTATCCTGAGACATTGGAGAGAATTGATCCGTACTTCCCAATGGAATTAGCCTCAGAAGAATGTGGGTGGGAAATAGAGAGGGATCTGGCCGCAAATGGATGCTCTGCATACTATATGCCAAGCACTGGATATATAGCATTTCACTGGATAAAGAAGAAAATATCGGCCAATGATACTGTAGAGTTATTCGGATTTACTCATAAAGGATGGCCGCTTCACCCCTGGAAATACGAGCAGAAGATGATGCATGCATTCGCATATAATTGCCATTGTGACAAACTTCTGCGCAGTTAGAGCATTTTTGATGAACGCGGAGGCGGTGATCTGAACGGATCTGAACCCTTCAAACTAGAGCATGTCCTGCGATCGATGAATCGATTGTGATGTGACGACGCACGCCGAAGCTGATTCAACATCCATGGCGAAGAGGTGGATGATGGGACAAGCACTGAGTGACGATCTTCGAATACGGGTTCTGAAAGCCTCTGCAGTGGGTATGTCAGCTCGGCAGGCTGCAGCTCGATTCGGCGTTGGGATTTCGACAGCGATCCGCTGGATCGCAAGAGCAAAAGAGGGCGAACTGACCTCCCGACCGCAGGGCTGGAGGCGACCATCGGCCGTGGATGCACACGAAGAATTCGTTGTCGCACTGATCGAAGAGCACAAGGATATGACCCTCGATGAAATGGTCGAGCGCTTGTCGGCCGAACGGCAGTTGAACATCAGCCGGAGCGCACTGGGTGCGTGGTTGCGAGGCCGCGGATGGACCTTTAAAAAAAGACCGCACATGCGCTGGAGCAAGATCGACCGGATGTCCTGAAGCGTCGACGTGCCTGGTTCGATGGTCAACTGGACCTCGATCCGGAGAAGCTGATCTTCATCGATGAAACCGGTTTATCCACGAAGATGGCACGCCTACGCGGCCGTGCGCTTAGAGGCGAGCGATGCCGAGCCGGCGTGCCCCACGGACATTGGAAGACAACGACTTTCACTGGCGCGCTGCGCCTCGGCGGAATGACCGCACCGTTTGTCTACGATGGCGCGATAAACGGGAACGTCTTCTTGGCTTATGTAGAGCAGGTGCTGGTGCCAACTCTCGGAACTGGCGACGTGGTCATCATGGATAACCTGCCGGCGCACAAAACAGCAGGTGTTCGCGATGCCATCGAAGGTGCTGGCGCCAAGCTCATGTTCCTCCCGCCCTATAGTCCGGACTTCAACCCTATCGAGAACGCATTCTCCAAATTGAAAGCCATGCTGCGAGGCAGGGCGGAGCGAAAGATTGATGCCCTGTGGGACGCAGTCGGCGCTTTGATACCCCGATTCACTCCCGCAGAATGCGCCAACTACTTCAGGGCCGCTGGATATGACCCGGATTGAACAGGATTTGCTCTAGCTCACATACCCATAAAATAGTTTTAGATTTGAATAGTTTGTGATTCACTGTCTCTGATGGCTGGAGGTAGTGATGGCGCGCTTTGATTTGACGGATTTCGAATGGTCGGTAATTGAGCCTCTCCTGCCGACCAAGGTTCGTGGCAAGGCGCGCGTTGATGGTAACCGGTGTTCCGCTCCCACGTTGTTTTCGCCGCCCTAATTTGTGATCGGCTTTCCATGGACGAGCAACGGGAGTTTCTCCATGGAGAGTAGATTGGAGGTTCTCACGACCAGGAAGTCTGGACGTGAGGTTCACCGGCATTGGCCCGACGAGGTCAAGGCGCAGATCGTTTCGGAGAGCTTGAGACCCGGCGCGATGGTCAATGAAGTGGCAGAACGACATGGTTTGAAGCCGAACCACCTCTCCACCTGGCGGACGATGGCGCGGCAAGGCAAGCTGGTTCTGCCTGCGCCTGAGGATGCGGTGGAGTTCGCAGCGGTAATCGTCGAACCACCTGTTTCGGAACCGCCGATCAAAAAGGCCAGCCGTCCCGAGATCATCGTCGGGTCCGTCACCATCCGTCTGGAAGAAGGCGCATCTGCCGCCCGCATCGCCGCTGTCGCGCGTGCCTGCACGGTTCCGACATGATCTTTCCATCGAACCGCGTCCGGATCATGGTGGCGACAAAGCCCGTCGATTTCCGCAAGGGCCACGATGGCCTTGCCGCGCTGGTCAAGAACGAGCTGCACAAGGACCCTTTTACAGGGACGGTCTTCGTGTTCCGGTCACGGAAAGCAGACCGGCTGAAGCTGATCTATTGGGATGGCACCGGATTGGTGATGGCCTACAAGCGGCTTGAGGAACACACCTTCACCTGGCCAGGCGCCAGGGATGGCCTGATGACGCTGGGTCATGCACAATTCGAGGCGCTGTTTGCCGGGCCCGACTGGCGTCGGGTCCGCGCCGTGGAAGCGAAAGCGCCAGACGCTGTCGAATAGCTGCGGCACGATGACTCGGGCGGCAAATTCCAACGGCGAAGCGACGCTGGTTTTGGTAAGCTTCCACCATGTTGGACGCCACCGATCTTCCCGACGATATTGCTGCTTTGAAGGCGATGCTGATCGCGGCGCAAGCGCGTGAAGTCCGCAAAGACGAGCGGATCGAAAGGCTGGAGTGTCAATCAGCAGGGAACATTGGGTCTGACGCATTTTTGATGAGGATTTCTTTCATATTGCGCCGATCAACCGTGCCTCAAGCAGGTCCAGCTTGGCACGGCCGTACATTTGCCTTTTGACAAGCTTCAGTTTGTTGATCTGTCCTTCGACTTGGCCGTTCGACCAGGGTTCGGTGATGGCCGCTGACACCGCTGCCTTGTCTTTCAGTATTCCGTTGGCGAAGGGGGCGAACAGACTGTCGCGTGCATCAGCGATCCATTGATCGAGTTCTGTCTTGGCCTTCCGTCGGATCATCGTCTGGAAGCGATCAATTAGATTGCGGGCTTCGATCAAGGCGGGAACGCCGGCTTCTATGGCCGCGATGGTGATTGTGTCGGCTTTGCTGAGTTGATCGCGAGCAGTTGTCATCAACCGGGCAATCGTTCTGGCGGATGGCACCTTTTGAAGTTGCTGATCGCAGACCCGCTCAGACCGCCGTCGCCTTGCCGCCCACTCCCCGACGACACGAGAACAACCACGAAAGCCTTTGCATTTTAACTGCCGCCAGAGTTCAGCGCCGTTGTGCTGCCCGGATCTCCAGAGTTCATCTAACAGCGGCAGATAGGCCTCAAGGGAACTTTGTCTGACACGGAACACATCGGTCCTGTGACCGCGGACGATCTGGCGAACTGTTCCGCGGCTATAGCCGGTTTGTCGAACGATTTCCTTTATTGGGACACCATCGGAGGAGAGCTTCCTGATCGTCAAATTCGCATCCTCCCGCCGCAGATAGCTGTCATATTGCAGTCGTTCAGCACACGTGAGCAGCTCAGGATTGATCGTCGTAGCACCAATTGCGGCACGGATTGCTCGCATGGATTTGCGCACGACGTCGAGGAATGCTGCGCTGGCGTTCTCCATCAAATGCCAACGATCTGCGACCTGAATGGCATGCGGTAAAGCCTTAGTGGCAGCTTCACGATAGCCGCCGCCTCGGTCGCGGGAAACGATCGCAATTTCGGGGTGTTGAGCAAGGAAGGTCGAAACTGTCGCGATCTCCCGATCGGGCAGAAGTTTGATAATCCGTCGCTTCTCAAGATCACATACGACGGTGCCATAGCGGTGATTGCGGCGGAAAGCCCAATCGTCAACGCCGACGACGCTGAGCGCATCACGCGGCGCCGCGGATTTTCTTCTTACCGCGCGGATCAGCGTGTCATTGCTAACTGGGATCATCAAGCGTTTGGCAAAGGCTGCTGCAGGCCTCCCTCCCAGAGCCAACCCGAGATGATGCACAACAGTATCAAGCCGAGCAGTTCGACGGCTGCGCTCCGGAACGACAAGCTCTCCAAACCTCTCGACGAAAATTCGACGACGGCAGAATGTCACCTCACAGACAAAGCGCCGTGCCGACAACCGCAGTTGGACCCTGACGCCAGCACAAGGCAAATCGGCAATTATCCGAACGTAGCGGCTATGAACACGATCCGACAGTCGGCTGCATAAAGGGCAGGAACGTCGATCGGCGGCAGCCCGCGCGGAAACAATGATAACCCCGTCGCTCTCGTCGGAACGCTCAACAATCAATCCGGCCGGGATCAGGGATGACAGACGAAATTTGGTCGCCATGGTGCTGATTCCTTTCTCATAACCGCACCAGTTTCGACTGCGAAATCATCAAATATGAGTCAGATCCAATTTTCGCTGCCAAGGAGCGGATTTTTCATCCGGCGATTTCGATGGTGACTCTGTCGCCCGCAGATGGAGCCGATCGCAAGGACGATTTTACGGCAATGCAGGAAAGAAGATTTTGAGCTAACGTGGTAACGTGCTTAGGGAGATACCATGATGAAATTTGTCATGAAATGAAACTTTCGGTTTTGCAAAGCAGCGGCCTGCGCAAGACCAAGCTCTATGAGCAGCTTCACGAGCGATTGAGGGCAGAGATTCTCGCCGGAGCGGTGCCTGAAGGTGTTGTCTTGACCGAGGCCGCCCTTGTCGATCTGGTCGGCAGCAGCCGCGCGCCGGTTCGTCAGGCATTGCAGATGTTGTTCGATGGCGGCCTGATCGCGCGTCTCGAAGGGCGGGGCTTTATCGTTGGCAGGGCGGGGACACCGCCGAAGCGGATCAAGCTCGGCGATTATCTCGGCAAATTGTTCGACGAAGATGGCGATAGGCCGGTATTCGCATGGCAGGCGCTTTACGAGGATGTCGAACGCATCGTCGTCCATCGCTCCTTTTTCGGCCGTTATCGCATCAACGAAAACGAGTTGGCACGGCATTTCGGGGTCGGGCGCGCCGTAGCGCGCGATGTGCTGTTAAGGCTCGAGACGCTTGGCATCACCGAAAAGGACGACAATTTTCGCTGGTCGATCGTCCCGCTCGACAGCCAGCGTATTCGTGACCTCTATGAGGTGCGCGAACAGATCGAGCCTGTGGCGCTCGCAAGCGCCTTGGGCGGGCTTTCCAGAGACCACGTCGACACAATGCTCGCGCGGCTGTCGCAGGCGCTTGCGGATTATCCCGATGTCTCGGCCTCGACCATGTACGAGCTGGAGCTCGATCTTCATCTGCGCAGCCTTCAGGCTTGCCCGAACAAGGAGTTCCTGAGCATCCTGAAGCGGACGCACTGCATCCTTACGCTCAGCAAGCATATCGTCGGCAGTCGCATCAAGAGGCCGGAATACGAGCCCTTCCTGTCGGAGCACGTCGGTGTCTTCAAAATGGTGCAAAACCGAGACGAGGAGGGGCTGCGCAAAGCCATGCGAGATCATATTCGCAACTCGCAACCGAGCGTACAGGCACGCGCCGCCTATATCCGCGAGCAATACCAGCCGGACGAATACCCATTCATCGTCTGATGCGCGGCACCATCAGGTGATGGCGCCGACCTGCCAGGGAACGAATTCATTGTCGCCGTAGTCGAAGGTCTCGCTCAGGGTCTTCTTGCCGGAGGCGACAGCGATGATCTCCTCGAAAATCCGCTCGCCCGCCGCCTCGATCGTATCGTCACCGCTGACGATGTCACCGCAATTGATGTCCATATCCTCGCGCATATGGTTGTACATTTCTGTATTGGTGGCGATCTTGACGCAAGGCGCTGGCTTGAAACCGGAGACGGAGCCTCGGCCCGTCGTGAAGCAGATCACATTGCAGCCGCCGGCAACCTGGCCGGTGACGGCGACAGGATCGTAGCCCGGCGTGTCCATGAAGACAAAACCGGGTTCGTCGACGATCTCAGAATATTCATAGACGGCTTTGAGCGGCATGGAGCCGCCCTTGGCGACGGCCCCGAGCGACTTTTCGAGGATCGTCGTCAATCCGCCGAGCTTATTGCCATAGGACGGATTGTTGTTGAGTTCCGCTCCGTTGCGGCGGGTATAATCGCGCCACCAGTCGATTCTGGAGAGCAGCTTTTCGGCGACCGCGGGCGTAACCGCTCTGCGCGTCAGCAGATGTTCCGCACCATAGATCTCCGGCGTTTCCGCCAGAACCGAGGTGCCGCCATTGCGCACGAGGAGATCGGAGGCATAGCCGAGCGCCGGATTGGCCGAAATGCCTGAATATCCATCGGAGCCTCCGCATTCCAGGGCGAGCTTGATGCCGGAAAGCGGCTGGACGGTGCGGGTGGCGGAATTGACCTCCGGCAGCATGTCCTTGATCATTTCGGATGCGGCGGCGATCGTCTTGCGGGTGCCGCCGAGATCCTGGATCGTCATGGTGCGCAACCGGTTTCCTTCTTCCAGCTTGTAATGCTCCAGAATGGGCGCGATCTGATTGGTTTCGCAGCCAAGCCCGATCATGAGGATACCGCCGAAATTCGGATGCCGCGCATAGCCCTGGAGGGTACGGGCCAGATAGCGGTAGCCCTCCGACTGCGTGCTGACGGCACAGCCGCCGCCGTGGGTCAGTGCCACGACGCCATCGACATTGTCGAAGCCCTCGAGCCCGCCGGTGCGATTGAAATGTTCGGCGATATATTTCGAGACGGTTGCCGAGCAATTGACCGTCGTGATGATGCCGATGAAATTACGCGTTCCGACGCCGCCGGCGCCGCGGTCAAAGCCCATGAAGGTCCGGCAGTCCTCGCGCGGCAGCATGCCGGTCTCTTCGATATCGACACTGAACTGATAGGGATGGTCGGATTCGATCACGGCCAGGTTCTGCAGATGGACGTGGCCCCCGGCCGGAATGAACTGTGTCGCGACGCCGATCGGCTGGCCGAATTTGCGGATCTCCTGGCCTGCCTGAATGTCGCGAACGGCCACCTTGTGGCCCCGCGGGATCTGGTCTGCGGTAATCAAGCCGTCGATGCCGGTCGGGCTGCCGGCGCGGATCATCACGCGAGCGACCGCAACATCGTCAATAGGGTTGAGCAGGATGACAGGCGAAACGGCGGGCATGGGAAGTTCCGTATGGTTGGATTAATGTCTATTGCTAGCAATAGACAATTATTCGATGGACGACGTCAAGTAAGATCGACGTCGGTGGGTGAGGCTTGTTTTCAGTCGCGTGGTTGGCGCGCCACCCAAGCGGAAAGATCGGCTTCCGCACGTTCGAGCGCGCTGTGGTTGAGCAGTTTTCTTAAGAAGGCCACGGCAACCGCGCGCGCTCTCAGATTGAAACGGCCATCATCATCCTGACCGCCGAGCGGCTGATAGACGCCGAGTTTCACATAGAGCTGCTGCAATCGGTTCTGGACGCTGCGGACCGAGAGATTGCGCCTCTGGGCGATCGCGCGATCGGTCAATCCAAGAGCGATATCGATCAGAATCTCATATTCGGCCTCGGTGAACCCGTTGACATTGCCGAGGCTCTTTTGCTGCATGCCGCGCACTTCGCGGTCGATCACGCACTGGCTTTCGATGAAGATGCTGCGAAGCGCCAGCTTCAGGCGGTCGTCCGAGGCCGATTTCAGGACATAGCCATAGACGGCCCCGGCGGGCACGATGCGCGAAACGCCGCGAACATAGGCCTCGTCCGAATAGTTCGACCAGAAAAGGATGCGCGTCTCCGGTCGCTCCTTCCAGATCGTGCGGGCCGCCTCGATGCCATTGCGCTGGCTCATCTGCAGATCCATGACGATATGAGAGGATCTCAAATCCCGCGCCAACCGTTCGCCCGTATTGCCATTTTCCGCCTCCAGCACGCCATCGCATTCGGGGAGTGCGGCGCGGATCGCTTCATTGAGATAGGAGCGATGGAGCGGATCGTCCTCGATGATCAGAACCTTCATGCGGCAGCTCCTCCGGCCGTTTGCGCGATGGCAGGCAGGCTGACACTGACGATCGTTCCACCGGAGGCAGCTGCCGCCTTGATCGTGAAGCGCGCTGAAATCAGCCGTGCTCGCGTGCGCATGTTTTCGATACCGCCGCCCGATAATCTGCGGGTATTTCCAAGTCCGACACCGTCATCGACGACATCAATGGTGACCGCACCCTCGGCCGCTTTCAGATGAACCGCGATGCTCTCAGCCTGGGCATGGCGAATGGCGTTGTTGATGGCCTCCTGCGCGATGCGGAACAGGGCAATCGACACCGATTGTTCAAGGCAGTCGATCGCGCCGCCGGTCTCGTCGTTCAATGTCCAGGACAAAGTCGCGCCACTTTCCTGGATCGACCGTTCGAGATGGTTCTCGATCGCCTGCGCGAAGCCGAATAGTTGAAGGACCGAGGGCTTGGCCTCCTCGATGATCTGGCGAAGATCGTGCATGCTGTGCTGCAAACCGCGAAAGAGCGGCTCCAGCGCTTCACCGGTGACATCGGGCTGGCGGGCAAGCCGTTCCAGCCGTCGGGAGAGACGGGTCAGATCGGCGAGAATCTGGTCGTGCAGGTCCATGCCAATGCGCTGGCGTTCCGCCTCCAGCGCCTCGGTCAGTTTCAGGGCGCCAAGGCGAAGGCCCTCTTCGCGGGCCCGAGCCTCGGCCTCGACGATCGCCGACCGTTTGGCCTGGTCGGCGGCGCGGATTGCAAAGAAGTGAGGTGCGAGGAGATCGGCAATCACGCGGGCACTTTCGATATCCTGCATGGTGTAGAGGCCGGTCTGGTGACTGGAGCAGGACAGGGCGCCGATGATATGACCCTGAACTTTAAGGGGCACGTGCAGACGGCTATGCAGCGATTGATGAAAGATCGGGTGCGAGAAAGAACCCTGAAAATGGAATTGGGGATCGCTCCAGGCATCGCCGGTTAAGAGGTAATCGGTCTCGCCCCAGAGAAGCGTGCGGATGGGGCTGTTGCTGACGGGTGCGGGAAAGCGGCGACCCCAATCCGTTTCCAGGCCGCTCTCGTAGGCTGTATGAAATTGCTCGTCCATCAGGATGATGCAGACGTCGAGATGGTCATGCGGGATAACATGGCTGATTTCGGCAGCGACGGCCTGGATGACCGAGTGAAAATCGAGCTGACCCGCAAGAAGCCTCGATATGTTGAGATAGTGGTCGAAGACCGATTGCGGCGCCAGATCGCGCAAGGACAAGCCCTCCCAGGCAAAGCGCCGACCTCTGCTCCTCCGGCCGCGCAGCATGCAAATTTCCGACGCTATTAAGCGCCGATCCGAGCGATCCGTCTTGCGGACTTGCGCATCTTTTCTGCGGGATCCCGCAAGGTCTCGCCCTTTAAGCGCCTGTACAAGCGTCACAATCTCGGACATCCTGTTTCTACTGACAGGGTAACCTTCAGTGCAAATATTATTTTCGATCGTTCGTTGAGGAGCGCGCTCGGAAATCTTGGCCTGGAAGATGAAGTACAGGCGCTTTGGGAGGAAAAAATGAATATTGCCAAGATGCTTATGGCATCCGCCGTCATCGCTTGCGTTGCCGCGCCGGGTGCTGCCCTTGCAGATACGTCATCCAAGAAAATTGCCTTGTCGAACAATTATGCCGGCAACTCCTGGCGCCAGGCCATGTTGACGAGTTGGCAGAAGGTAACGGGCGAAGCGGTCAAGGCCGGTGTCGTTGCCGCGGCCGATCCGTTCACGACGGCTGAAAACCAGGCAACCGAGCAGGCCGCCCAGATTCAGAACATGATCCTGCAGGGCTATGATGCGATCGTCATCGATGCTGCCTCGCCGACGGCGCTGAACGGCGCGATCAAGGAAGCCTGCGATGCCAAGATCGTCGTCGTTTCCTTCGACGGCATCGTCACCGAACCCTGCGCCTGGCGCATCGCCGTCGATTTCAAGGGCATGGGTGCCAGCCAGATCGAATATCTTGCCAAGAAGATGCCTAAGGGCGGCAACGTGCTCGAAATCCGCGGGCTTGCCGGCGTCTCCGTCGATGACGAGATCTCAGCCGGTATCCATGCGGCTGCCGCCAAATATCCGCAGTTCAAGATTGTCGGTTCGGTTCACGGCGACTGGGCTCAGGATGTCGCCCAGCGCGCCGTCGCCGGCATTCTGCCGAGCCTTCCCGATATTGCCGCGGTCGTGACCCAGGGCGGTGACGGCTATGGTGCGGCACAGGCTTTTGCCGCCGCCAAGCGCCCCATGCCGACGATCGTCATGGGCAACCGCCAGGATGAACTTGCCTGGTGGAAGAAGGAGAAGGATGCCGGCGGCTACGAGACCATGTCGGTCTCGATCGCACCCGGCGTCTCCACGCTCGCCTTCTGGGTCGCCCAGCAGATTCTGGACGGCAAAGAGGTGAAGAAGGACCTGGTCGTTCCATTCCTGCGCATCGATCAGGACAATCTCGAAACCAACCTTGCCAACACGCAGGCCGGCGGTGTCGCGAATGTCGAATATACGCTCGACGACGCCAAGAAGGTGATCGCCGCGGCGAAATAACCGATATCTGTAAGCCGTTAAGACGGGCGCCGCCGCTAAAGAGGCGGCGCCCGCCGATGCAACGCCCGACCCGGACGATCCATGATTGCAGCCAAAGACAATACTTTGAAGAGACAGGATGCCGGCCCGCAGGCCGTCGTCTCCGCCCGTGGCATCAAGGTGCATTTCGGTGCCGTAAAGGCGCTCGACGGCGCCGATCTGACGGTTCTGGCAGGCGAGTGCATCGGGCTTGTTGGCCATAATGGTGCCGGCAAGTCGACGATCGTCAACGTCATCAACGGCGGCCTCAGCCCGCACGAGGGCAGCGTCACCTATGAGGGAGACGACAGCGTGCACGGCATCAACGCAGCGCGCGCCCACGGGATACGCTGCGTCTTTCAGGAATTGTCGCTCGCGCCGAATCTCACCGTCGTCGAGAACATGCGGGTGGTCCATCGCGGTCTTGCCGGCTGGAACTGGCGGCGGCAGGCGGCGGCAATTGTTCGCGCCAAGCTCGACGAAATTTTCGCCGGTCACAGGATCGACGTCATGCGGACCGTCGGCGAACTCTCGATCGCCGAGCGGCAGATGGTAGAGATCGCGATCACCTTTTGTGCCGTCGGCGAGACGCCGAAGCTAGTCATCCTCGATGAGCCGACCTCATCCCTCGATGCTGGACTTGCCGCCCAGTTGATGGCCTATGTGCGCAGCTTCGTGCAAGCAGGCGGTGCGGTCATGCTGATCTCGCATATTCTTGGCGAGATCCTTTCGACCGCAAGCCGAATTCTGGTCATGAAGGATGGCCGAGTCGTCGCCGATCGCATCGCTCAGGACTTCACCGTTCATAGCCTGGTCCTGGCAATGGGCAGTGTCGTCAAGGAGCAGGACCGCTCGCGCAGGGGCGGGGAAGGCGCCGCATCGTCTCCTCTGCTTGCACTGCCGGCGCGAGGGGGAAGGGGCCTTGGCTTCAATGCCCGCAAGGGCGAAGTGATAGGGCTTGCCGGGCTCGCCGGCCATGGCCAGACCGACATGCTGCTCGATCTTCATCGCTCGCTTTCGCACAACTGGCTGCCGGGCAGGCAAGGCAATATCGCCTTCGTCGCGGGCGACCGCAGCTTGAACGGCACCTTCCCGCTTTGGAGCATCCTGAAAAACCTCAGCATTGCCTCGCTCAGCGATTTTTCGCGTCTGTCGGTCGTCGATCGCGGGCGCGAGGATCGCCTCGGTGCCGACTGGAAGGGCCGTATCGAAATCCGTACGCCGACGATGGCGAACGGCATCTTGTCCCTGTCCGGCGGCAATCAGCAGAAGGTGCTGTTCGCCCGCGCCTTGGCGACGACCGCGCCGATCGTGCTGATGGACGATCCCATGCGCGGTGTCGATATCGGTACCAAACAGGAGGTCTACAGGATCTTGAGTGACGAGGCTTCGTCCAGCCGGACATTTATCTGGTATTCGACGGAAATGGACGAGATCCGGCTCTGCGACCGCGCCTATGTCTTTCGCGACGGCGCCATCGTCGCCGAGCTGGTTGGAGAGGACATCACGGAGGAAAATGTGCTGGCGGCTTCCTTTGCCGGGGAGGGCGCATGAGCCGTCCGTCCTCCGCTACCCTGCGCCTGCTTATCCCGGCGCTATCGCTTGCTGTCCTGCTCGCTGCGGTCTTTTATCTGCAGCCGCGCGCCATGAGCTATGTCGGCCTCAATCTGCTTTTCAATCTCGCCGTACCGATTGCTTTGGCGACGATTGCGCAGATGATGATCATGTCGGTCAACGATCTTGACCTTTCGATGGGGACCTTCGTCAGCTTCACGGCCTGTGTGGCGGCGACCTATCTGCAATCTGCCCCGCTCATCGGTATCCTTATTCTGGCGGCTGCGATTGCAGTCTATGCTGCAATCGGCATCGTCATCTATATCAGGGATCTGCCGTCGATCGTGGTGACGCTCGGCATGAGCTTCGTTTGGGGTGGCCTGGCTGTCCTGCTGCTGCCGGCGCCGGGCGGCACTGCGCCCGATTGGGCGCGCTGGCTGATGACTTCGAAGCCGCCGCTTGTCCCCATTGCGATCATAGCCAGCATCCTCATCGCGCTGTTTGCCCATCTGATCGTCATGCGCTCCTCCTTCGGGGTGCTGATCCGCGGCGTCGGCGGCAATCAGCGGTCGTTGCAGCGGGCTGGCTGGTCCGTCGTCCGCCTGCGTGCCGCGGCCTATGCGCTGGCGGGCCTCTTCGCCGTATTGGCCGGCATTGCCCTGGTTGGGCTCACCACTTCGGCGGATGCGAATATCGCGCTGCGCTATACGTTGCTGTCGATCGCCGGCGTTATCCTCGGTGGTGGAGAGTTTACCGGCGGCCGCGTCTCGCCGGTGGGTGCCGTCATCGGTGCGCTGACACTCACCCTGGCGGGCTCCTTCCTGTCGTTTCTGCGGATATCGCCCGACTGGCAGATCGGCGCGCAGGGCGCGATCCTGATCATCGTGCTTGCCCTCCGGCTCTTGCTCAATCGCGTCGAAAAGCGGGAGAAACAATCATGATCGCGCTTGCCACGTTTCGCCGCAAACCCTGGATCTGGTCGTTCATCGCGGCAATCGCGGTGTGGATCATCACCGTTCTCTTCACCGGCGGCGCCAGTTCCATCGGCCTGTCGCAGGCGGCACTCACCTTTGCGGCATTCTCGGTCATTGTCGGCATCGGGCAGATGTTCGTCATCACGCTCGGACCGGGCAATATCGATCTTTCCGTACCGGCCACCATGACGCTCGCCGGTACGATCGCGCTGAAACTCATGAATGTCGAAGACGGCATGATCGTGCCAGGCCTGCTGGTGTCGGTCGTCATCGGCCTTGGCATTGGTCTCGGCAATTATGCCCTGATCAAGCTGCTGCGCATTCCGCCGATCATTGCGACACTCTCTATGAGCTTCATCATTCAGTCGACTGCCATCTGGAGCAATCGCGGCCTGCGGATCAAGCCGCCAGAATATCTGGCCGAGTTCACGACATCGGGGGTGTTCGGCATACCGAATGTCGCCATCGTCGCCCTGCTGCTATCGGCGCTTGCCTGGATTCTCCTGGAAAAAACGATCTATGGGCGCTGGATCTCGGCGATCGGCCAGAGCATGTTCGCGGCGCGAATGGCCGGCATTCCCGTCGACGGAACGCGTCTTGCGACTTATGTGCTCTGCGCCATCCTCGCCTCGATCTGTGGCTATCTGCTCGCGAGCTTCTCCGGCGGCGCAGCCCTCAACATGGGCGCGGAATATTTGCTGATGTCGATTGCCGTCGTCATCATCGGCGGCACGGCGGTTGCCGGCGGCGACTCGAACGTACCGGGCATCTGGGGCGCCTCGCTGTTCATGTTTCTGGTCGTCTCCATGCTGAACACTTACGGTTTCGGCGCAGGCCCAAGGCTTGTTCTGACCGGCCTGATCATTATTGCCGTCATTCTCGTTGCCGGCGGTCGCCCCGCTGGCGGGCGCTGACACTTTTCTCCCAAGACCCCTACAGGAAAACTGCGATGCCGACCGACGCCTCCATTTACGAAATCTACGACACGCGCTTCCGCAATCTGATCGTCCCGAGCGCCGGCCTGGAGGAGCTTTACTCGGATTGCCGTTGGGCCGAGGGGCCGGTCTGGTTTGCCGATGCCGGATGCCTGATCTGGAGCGACATTCCCAACGAGCGCATGCTGCGCTGGGTGCCGGGCGGGAATGTCTCGATCTTTCGCGCGCCCTCGAACTTTGCCAACGGCAATACGCGCGATCGCCAAGGGCGGTTGATATCCTGCGAACATGGCGGCCGCCGTGTCACACGCACGGAGATCGACGGCTCCATCACTGTTCTTGCCGACAGTTATAAGGGCAAGCGCCTGAATTCACCCAACGACGTGATCGTCCGCTCGGACGGAACGATCTGGTTTACCGACCCGACCTACGGCATTCTCTCCAATTACGAGGGTTACAAGGCGGAGCCGGAGCAGCCGACCCGCAACGTCTACCGCCTCGATCCGGCCACCGGCGAGTTGGATGTGGTAGCGGACGATTTCCGCCAGCCGAACGGCTTGGCCTTTTCCCCGGACGAGACGAAGCTCTATGTTGCCGACTCCGCCGCAAGCCACGACGTCAGCGCCCCCCGCCACATTCGTGTCTTCGATGTTGTGGATGGCAAGAAACTCGCGAACGCCCAGGTCTTCTGCAACATCGACACCGGCATCCCGGACGGCTTCCGAGCCGACATCGACGGCAATATCTGGACAAGCGCCGGCGACGGCATTCATTGTTTTGCGGCTGATGGGGCTTTGATCGGCAAGATCAAGATACCGCAGACGGTCGCCAATCTCACGTTCGGCGGCTCGAAGCGGAACCAGCTTTTCGTTGCTGCAACGCGCTCGCTGTATCGTGTCTTTACGACCGCCACTGGGGTGCAGATGCCTTAAGTGGGTGTTCCAAGCACCACCGTCGTTGGCGAGCATACGCCATGATGGCGTCAATGCGCGGGTTGTGGCGTTTGAGTTTCGAAGATTCCAGGCGCCTTATTTCCAAGTCCATCGTCGCCGACGGATAGAATCTGTATGACGATCTTGCTGGAAATTCCGCCGGAGGCAATGTCGTTCGGGCGAAGAGTATTCGCACTCTCCTTTATTGTGTTATGTTAAATTAACATACTCAAGCCAAGCAACATAAAACTGGAGGGTTATTCTGCATGCGCACTTACGAACCATCTGAGTTTATTTCACAGTTGGCTGCCAATCAGCTTATTGAACCCGTTGATTTAACACTATATGGATTGGTTAAGGTTGATGAAAACGACAGCTCTGTTCTGTGTTTTTCATCTTCGTTGTCGTGTGAGCAGTGGATATCAATCCCTGTTTCTTTGATCTCGTCTGTTGCACATGTTCGCAACGTGAAATGCAAAGATCACCAACATCCGCTTGCAAAGATTACACTTGCTGAGCCCAACAAAGAGGATGTCTCGGCTGTTCTTTTCATGCAGCTATTCGCTCAGGCCAGAGCGAATGCGCCCGCAACCCGAACGGTAACATCCAGTAAGAATCGTGCCCGGCAGGCTTGCGAAGTCCTTACATTCGATGATGTGCCCTACCTCTGCTGTGACGGAGAATGTTGGATATTGCTCTGATTAATGTCAGGTAATTTGAGCGGCCCGCCCAAACGATCCATCGACCCCGGCTATCTTGCGACCATGGCACGCCAAACTCAATATTCCCCCCGCGGCGGATGTAGCGTGAGTTGCAAATCCCGCAAGCCACGGCTGCCGTCTCGGCTGCCGGTTGCGGCGACGGCGGTGAAGATGCGTTCGGCGTCGTCGTACATTTTCAGATTGAGGTAGCAATATCCGCGCAGCACCATCAGGTCGACGCGTTCCTGCTGCAGTTGCGCTCGCTGGTCGAGATAGAGCAAAGCCTCGTGATAGCGCTTGCCCTCGAAGGCCGAGAGGGCGCGGTCGGCCAGGATGGCGACCTGTAGTTCGGCGGCGCGCTGATGGTTCATCGGCGCCTTGGTGGCGGCAACGGACGCATCGTTGGCAAGGCCAGCTCTCAAATAGGCCAGGCTCTGCCCATAGGCTGCCTCTTCGCGCGACTTCGGATCCGCACTGTCCAAGGCGACGCCAAAGGCTTCCACTGCTTCCATGGGCCGATTGAGGTTCATCAGGCACCAGCCTCGGGAAAGAGCGTTACCAGGCGTCAGCGCTTGCGCGTTCACGGTGGTTTTGCATCCTGCCGTCTTGCGTGGCGAGCGGGTGGCGACCCGGGCGCGGGCCTGTGGTTCAGCATAATCCTGGGATGGTGCACTGCGGGTGGGCGCGATCGGCTGCTCGGGCATCTGCGCATTGACATAGGGCCGTGTCACCGGAGGTTGAGGTGCTGCCTGGGAGATTGCGGGGGGCACATTCTGCGCTGCGCCTTGCTGCATCGATGTTTGAGGCAGAGCCTGTGGTGCGGACTGTCCGGCTTGGTTGGGCGACGGCAGCGGCTCCGAGGTCGGCGTGCGCGGCGCGGGCTCGCCGAGCACCGCGATGCGTTGGGAGCGACCGGCCCACAGTCTCTGGACTTCAGCGACGCCCACACGATCGTTCAACTGATTGCGGGTAATGGCTAAGCCGTAGGCGGAGGGTTCGTCGTCCGGTTTCCAGCGCAAAGCGGTCTCGAACCAGCGGGCTGCGGCCTGCGGCTGGTTCATCGAGCGGGCAAACCACCCGAACTGCTGGGCTGTCGGGACATATTTCTGCTTCACGACCTCCGCGGCGATGCGGCCGAGGGCATCTTCGCTGAGATTGGCCGGCGGTTGCAGCGCCATCAGATTGGCGGTGGCCGCAAGGTAGGTTGCCATCGCATCCTTGGATTCATTGCGCCACTTATACATGGCGTCTTCGGCTTCCTGCGGCTTGCGATCGGCGATCAGCACCAGTGCCAAACCCTGTGAGATCGTTGCCGAATCTTCCTTCTCATGGGCGGCCTTGAACCACTGCTCGGCGTCGGGATAATTGCTGCGGCGCAAATAATACCAGCCGAGGAGCGCATCGTCGGATGCAAGACCCTGGCTGCGGGCGACACGCTCGACTTGCGAGAGATAATCCTGCGATACCACCAGCTTCGGATCGTCATTGCCCTGGGCGACGAAACGACGGGCCAGATCGGTCCTGATGCTGTCGAATTCCCGCCCGCCATTGCCATCAGGCCTTTCGAGAGCCAAAAGATCCTGCATCGGCTGATAGGGCAGCAGAGCCGCTGCCTTCTGGATGGTCGCAAGCCTTTCCTGCGGATTGGTGCAGGTTTTCAGAATATATTTGTAGGCATCTTGGCCGCGGGCAGCGCGATCGGTACGGATGAAGGCTTCGGCAACCCGCCAGAGAACATCGATATCGCTGCAGGTCAGCAGGCTCGGCGTTCTCGCGCCGATGTCGATCACGGTCTGATATTGCTTCAGATCGGAGGCATTGACGAGCCGGGTGCGGGCTTCCGCGATATCGAGCCGCTCCAGCAGATCGGCGGGTGGCTGCCAGCCGGGTTCGCTAGTCTGCCGGTCGGCGAGGGCCTTGCGCACTTCGGCGTAGCGGCCCTCCGAATAGAGCTGCCACATGGCCTCGAGCTGCTTGTCGCTATTTTGCGGAATGGCCAGCGGATCGGCAGGTGGCCTCCAATTGGGGTAGAGCGCCTGCAGCCGGGAGATTTCGGCCTGCAGTCGCGCCTTGTCGCCGCGGCTTGCAAAATAGCGCAATGCGCTTTCGTCGACCTTCGGCTGATTATCGGCAGCTTGTGCCGGGTTGGACTGCTGAGGTGATGTTGGCTGCGTAGCTTGCGGCTGTGCCTGCTCCGGCGAGGCTTGCGCGACGGAATCCGCGGCGGTCGTATTTGCCGGCTTCGCGGGAGTGTCGGAGAGAACAGCCGACGGGGCAGCCGCCTGTATATGGTCGGCAAGCGCCTGCAAGTCGGCGGGTTGTCCAGAGCTGCCGCCGGCCGAGCTGTTATCGGCGGCAAGCATCGCCTGTGGCTCGATACGTGCCGACTTTGCCAGCTTGATCTTGTCTTCCGGCGAATCGTGATCCTTCGTCGCGAGCGTGAACCCCGCCACGGCGACGGCCGTGAAAGCCATGATCAAGGTGGACTTTATAAACACTCCGGATGCTTCTCCGTGACGAAAGCCAGGCTCAACAGCTGCAAGGTGGCCGGATAGTAAAGCGATGGGGTGAACCGCCGGACCGAAGCAGGCAGTTTCGTACCGCTCACCACACACGCCACAACATCGTTAACAATTCTATAACCCACGTCGGGAAGGAGGTCCTTCGGCTTGCCGGTCGCCAGATCGATCGTGGCAGGCTCATCCTCCGTGACGGTCATTCCCTGCTGGAGGCGTGAAAGCAACGCCTTGTCGTCGATCCCGGCGCGCGCCAAGTAAAGCGGGATCCTGACGCTATTATAGCCGAATTCCGCTTCGAAGCCGTCCGCGGGTTCCGGTTTCGCCTTGAGGCTGACCCAATCGGCGGGAAGTCTACGCGGGCCAAATTGCAGGGAGCGCAGCAGGGCAAGGCCGTCGTTGCTGAGCTTCTTCCAGCGATCGGAAGGCACCAGCAGCGCCATGACGGGGATCGCTTCGAAGACCCAATAGGATGGATTGATGACCGGCCCATCCTTGCGCCCCGGTGGCCGGTAACCTTCGGCGCCTGGAATAAGCAGCGTCGTCCCTGCGGACGTGATGACAAGATGAGCAAGGATGGATCTCGCCATGCTTGCGGCCGTCTGTAGATAATCTCTGTTGTTCCAGGCCGATCCCGCCAGGGCTAGCGCGTAAGCAATCAGCAGATCGCCATCCGAAGCATTGTTCGTGTCCGCTACGTGCGGGATGACGGCCGGGTCCCATTTCCAGACGGCAAGACCGTCATCGCGTAGCAGCAGCTCCGTGCGGGTAAAATACCAGATCTGTTCGAAATCGGCCGGACTATTGGCAAGATAAGCAAGCAGCATGCCGTATCCTTGCCCCTCGCTATGGCTGATGCCGCCATTGCCGTTGTCGATGATGCGACCATTCACATCGAGGAATTTCGCCTTGTAGGCAGCCCAGGCCTGCGGATCGATTGCCGCTCGTTGAGCGGCAGCCGGTTGCGCTGTCGTCAATATGGCCACGCTGCAGATAGCAAGAACAAGGCGCCAAAGCTTCATTCGCGCCTGCCGATCTTGGAAAGAACGCTTGCCGTGCTCACGCCGAGCAGGAAGGAGCCGATCACGAACAGCAAGGCGTAGGACAATATGTTGCTGGAAAGCCAGTTTGCGGCGATCAGCCGATAGTTTGTCAGCGACCAGGGCTGGGAGACGACAAAGCTGAATCGGCTCACGGGCACCGTATCGATTTTCCCCGTCTTGCCCGAATACACCGTAATGCGACCGCCGATCTGCGACCAGGTATGTTGCGCGCTCATCGCCTCGGCGCCTGCCCGCAGGTCTCCGGCACTGGGCGCGGTGACGACGGTCCAGGTCGCGTCATTGGTGGGATTTGCCTCCTGGGCAATCAGGAAGCTGTTTGCATTCGATGGTGTGAACATCTGCTCGGAGCTGGGAATGAAGCGCAACGAGCTCAGAGTAATGTCGAAATTGCGATGCATCCATTGCTGAAAGCTCTGCATCTGTCCCTGCAATATCCCGCCATTGATGCGCGAGCGCCAATCGGCAATCGTCACGGACGCTTCCGGTATATTGCCCTGGCCAGGGGCGGGCGGACGCCAGGCGACCTGGCTCGCAGCGGAGATGTTCATTTGCGCAAGGATTGTCGACGGCAGCTGCGAAACGGATCCTATGAACAGCGCACTACGGGTGCCGACGGTATTCGGCGAGGCGGTCGGTTCGAAAGGGATCGGGTGACCGGCGGTGAGAGCCATCTGGCCTAGGAGTGTTGCGGTCGCAGACAAGGTGTCAGCATCCGGGCGGTCGATGAAGAGCGCGGCGGGCTCGGTCTCGCGGCTGTAGGGGTAGCCTGTGCCGGCGAGCGCCGCCAGATTCGGGCGCTGTGCGACCCTCGCGAAGTCCGGCACCGTGAACTGGCTCGTGTCGAATAGTGCAAATCGCGGCGTCGTGCTCGATGTCGCGGCTGGCGCGCAGGCGGTATCCTCATCGGCCAGCAACATGGCTTCAAGCGTGATCGTGTTCAGGCCAGGCTTGAAATGGCGCATGGTGATGCGGATGGGCAATTGCCGGAAAATGCCGCCCCCGGTCGCTGTGATCGGCTTGGTCGTGGCGATGCTTCCATTGACGTAGACGTCGATATGGCTGCCCGGCCGCACATCCTTGGCATAGGCTGCATCCAGCAGGATGGTCGCCTCGCCATAGGCATTCGCATAGAAATCGGAGGGGATCGCCACGTTGAAGCTGGTATGGAAACGCCGGCCGGAGAATTCTGTGGTCTTGACGCCTAGCTGTTCGAAGGAAAGGCTGGTGCCGGAATAGATCAATGGCGCGTCGGGTGCGGACCATCGCTGTGTTACCAGCAGATCTCGGCGAGTGCCGGGCGCGCGTTCGGTCGGCGACACCACCATGTCGACCGCAGACGAGATCGCCTGCCAGGAAGGACCGCTGAGAAGAAGAAGCTGCTGACCGCTGCGCGGGTCTGTCGCGAAGGTCGCCAGTGCGCCGTTTTGCGCCGCGGCCGGAACGGCAAAGACGGACTGCAGCTCCGCCGGCGTGCCGATAAGCACGGTCATTTTGCCGGGGCCAGGTGCGGTTAGGGCATCCGTGCCAAACGAAAAGGTCTGGTTCGGCATTCCGCTCAGAAGCGCCAATCCCTGTGCCAGATGCAGGATCGGCTTGGTCGTCTCTGGTTGAGCCAGGCCCGGTACGACGAGATTGAATTGCGTCTTCCCGGTGCCGTCGACACCGATCGCGCGGATGGCGTCGGTCGTCGACAGTTTTTCTGCGTCGCGGCCGGCAAAGCTGAGATAGGTTCTGGCGGGATCGATATCGGTCCAGAGCTCATACGTCGAGGCAATGTCGCAGTCGACGCGGTGTCTCTGCGTCGCCTCGAGGGTCAATAGATTGGCGCCGGGCTGAAGGAGCCCGCGCGGGATGTCGAAGCTGATATCGGACTCGTTGTCCGAGGAGCCGATCTGCTGCTGATGAACGGCGCGGTCATTCACCAGAACGGTGATCTGGGATACCTCCGGGGCGACGACAACTGCATTCTGATAGGCAAATGTGAGTTTCGCCGGGGCTGCCGCCTGCTCAGGCGTCAGATAGATCGACCAGGACTTGCGATCGGCCTCCCCCTCCAATCGCAGCTTTGCGAAGGGAACGACATAGCGCCGGAATGCCGACGCATCGTTGCCAGCGGTCGCCTGCTTCGTCTTCCCTGCCGCTTGTGGCGTTGTCTGCGCGGGAGCAACAGGCGGGACGGCTTGTGGCGCCGGAGTTTGCGGCGCAACGGCCGGCGGAGTCATGACCAGAGGCGGAGCGACTTGAGGTGCGACGGTTTGAGGAGCGCTAGCCGGAGGCGCTGCTGTTTTGGGGGACTCCGTCTGCGGCGCGGCAGTTTGCGGGATAATGATCTGAGGTACTGTCGGCGCTTCGCCCTTTGGCCGCTCGCCGGACATGTCAAACGGCGCCGTCTGTGCCTGTGCTGTAACGGCGCCAAGAAGAAGCAGGAGGATGGGGAAGGTGCGGTTCATCAGCTTCTCGCCTTCGCATCCTGCCGCTGCGTGCGATCGGAGCCCACACCTTTGAACAGATAGAGCAGGCCGCGGCTGGTCTGATAAAGCGACATGCTGAGGAACCAGAAGGTTCCGCGGATGATGCCGGGATTGCGCCGCCGCGCCTGCTGGAACTTCGTCCATTGATCGGAATTGGCAAAGACGAGATCGGCAATCAGGCGGTGGTCGGCAGCACCCTTCGGAATATATTGGCAGCCGATGGCCGTGATATCTCCCATCTGTTCGATATTGCGGACGACAATCGACAAGGTCACCATTTCGGCGCCGCTATAGGGCTGAAAGCGTATGGTTGCTTCCGAACCGACCTTAACCGGCTCCAGATCCTTGTTGAAGACGTTCAGTCTGGCGCCGTGGACCGAGACATCCTCGATGGAAGCGGAATTCCACCGTCCGTCGATCCCGAATTCGCTGCGGCGATCGACCCGCACGCGCCGTGAAGAGGCGCGCTCCCCGCGTTCGGAGACGACGCCGAGTGCGCAGCCGGAAAGGATGAGGTTGATGATGTTCCAGCCGCCGACGACAAGCGTGACGTCCGCCTTATAGGGCTCCGCATAGATGCGGTATATGGTGACCGCTAGCGCGATGATCTGCACAGCAAAGATGACGAAGAACGGGCGGCTGATTTCCGAAAGTCGGCTGACGGCAATCGATTCGTCCTTGGCCGTGACCTTGAAGGTCGGCTTGCGGGGATTGAGCATGACCGAGACGACGGCCGGCAAGAGGTGCACCGTCTGGACATATTCGTAGAGCTCGGAAATCCAGGGCCAGCGGAACGAGCCGTAGAGGTAGTTCTGCATCATCAGGTTCACGAGCATATAGGCAAGCGTATAGGCGAGGAACTCGCTGCCCGATGCGGTGAAGATCTCGAGATCGAAGAAGAGATAGAAGAGTGGCGCAAACAGGAAGATGACGCGCGGAAACGGAAACAGCCAGAACAGCGTCGACGACATGTAGCAGAGCCGCTGCGGCAGCGTCAGACCGCGCTTCAAGAGCGGAAAGCGGAAGCGCAGGATCTGCATCATGCCCTGCGCCCAGCGGCTGCGCTGGCCAATGAAGCTTGCGAAGGTCGCCGGCTGCAAGCCGGCAATCAGCGGCTTGTCGACATAGATGCTGTTCCAGCCCGCACCATGAAGCGCAAGCGCGGTTTCGCAATCTTCCGTGATGCTAATGCCGCTAAAACCGTTTTGCGATTGCAGCGCCTTGCGGCTGAGCACGGCGGCTGAACCGCAGAAGAAGGCGGCATTCCATTTATCGAGGCCGCGCTGAATGATGCCGTAGAACATTTCGTTCTCGCTCGGCATGCTGTCAAAGGTGCGCAGGTTGCGCTCCAGCGGGTCCGGATTGATGAAGAAATGCGGGGTTTGAACCAGAAAGAGCTTCGGGTCGTCCTCGAAGTAGCCGACGGTCTCGCGCAGGAAATCACGCGCGGGCGCATGGTCCGCATCGAAAACGGCGATCAGTTCGCCGTTCGAATGCTCCAACCCGTTATTGAGGTTGCCCGCCTTGGCATGTTCGTTGCGGTCGCGCGTCAGATATTCGACATCGAGATCGACGCAGAGCCGCTTGAGTTCGTCATGGCGGGCGATTGCCGCCTGCGATTCCAAAATCTTCGTCGAATTGCGCTTCTGCAAGGTGCCGCCATCGTCAAGCAGCCAGACCCTCAGCTTATCGGCCGGATAGTCCATAGCCTTGGCGGAGGCGAGCGTGTTGGCCAGAAGATTGGTATCTTCGTTATAGGACGGCACGAAGACATCGACGCTCGGGAAGTTCTTGGTTTCGGAAGCGCGCTTGGTGCGGGGCGGCAGAGGCGTGGCGACGATGAAGAGGCTGAGCATCAGCATCGCGACATTGTACATTTCGGCGAGGTAGAGCAGCAGGCCGGGAATGAAGTTTTCCGGCTGATTGACGGGCGGCAGCGTATAGGATGTGCGCCAATAGACATAACGCAGCACGATGGCGGTGCCGAAGGCGAGGGCCACCAGCCGCCAGGTTCCCTGGCGCTTGAGGATCTTGATGATCGCCATCAGGGTAACGACCACCGTGCTGGCAATCAGCTGCGTTTGAAGGTTGACCGGCAAGGTGATCAGCACAATCCCGCATAGCGCTATCACGGCCCATATCAAGATGCTGCGTGCAGTCTGCATCGGTGTCCCTTCAAAGGTATTGCCAGACGCCATCCTGGCGCCCCCAAGCGGCGCCGCCTACTAGCGGCACCCCTGAGATATGCCAGTTGCCCTGTTACAGTCCGGTAAAGGCACGATCATATTGCTTGCAGTATTTGCAGGCGGTGGTGCAGCTGACGAACTCGTGCCGCTTCCGCCATTGGTTTGAGATGGGTCGCTTCCACCATCCGGCAGCGGTACGCGCGGTCCAGTCATTGGCGGCAGCGCTGGTGCCGTCTGCGGCTGAGGTTGGATCACGACCGGCCGGCGCCTGATTGTCGGGCGCATTGTGACGGGGGCGGACTGGTAGCCGATGCTGATCGGCGCAGTGCGGTAGGGTGCCGCGTCGGGATAGACCGGTTCGCCGGGCTTGCCGAGAGCAGCATCAGCACCGCGCGGTGCACCGAAAGGATTGAGCGCGGCGCCGGCAAAATGGCCAGCGATCGTATAACCGTAGACCGTGCTCAATAGCTCGCGTTCGCTCGCATGGGCATCGCAGAGCCGGATGCGCACCTGCACCATGCCGAAATTGCGCTGCTCCTGCTGTGGCGCAAAACCGGCCTTCACCTGCTGCCAGGCATAAAGACATGTATCGCCCGCCCGGCTCTGGCCGGAAGCATAGCCGAACGGCCCGTAGCTGTTCTGGACGAAGGTTGCCGAGCGCGCGAGCCGAACGCCAGGTATTGCTGCCGCCATTTCGCGAGCAATCACCCGGTCGCTGATCGTATCGAACGGCCGGCTCCCAGATCCCGGATTGGGGCCGGTTATGCCTTGAAATTGGATCTTGAGGAAGTTCTGGCCTGAGACGGAAGACGAGGTGGAAAGCGCGATCGTCTGCTCGACATCCTTGCCATGCCTGCGCTCGACCACGTTTATGATCGCCGGTCCGCCAGGTGGCGAAAATGCCAGCGCCTTGTCACTTGTGACAGTTTCCACGCCGATCGATTGGCGAACCTGACCGGTTGTGGTGCAACCAGCCCCGATACAGGCCAACATTATCAAAACTATCGTCTTTGAAAAATGCATCTTTTAGATCGCGGCAATCCTGGTCACGTTCATCGGCAAATTGCGCGACGGTCTTTGGAATCAAGCCCTTGTATTCACTATAGCAAATAAAGGTGATTATGGTTAACCGATGGTTAATTTCGCCCATTGGAGTGCCGGAAGAGGCCAGAAATGCGCAGCCAATGCGCTCCATCGTGCCGAATGCACGAAGCACGATATTTTTCCTAAGAAGGGGCTGCAACTTTAGGCGGCAAGCCTATGAATTTCAGAATGATTTCTTTCTTCGAAGTGCGATCTGGACGGCCCGGTTCAGCGCGACCGGAAGGACCGACATGTGGTTCTCTGCGGCATATTCCTCAAAGGTAATCGTTCCTGTGGATGACACTAGTTTGCCCCATCTCTCAGCCATCTCGCGGGCAAGTTCTATCGTGCGCGTTTCCTTCGCACGTTCCTGTCGTTTTTGCTCCTCGGCGGTGCCTTTGTGGAAGGGCGCGAGGTTCTCGCCTTCATACTGACCGGCGGAAAGATGCAGTACCAGGTCGAGCGGCTCTTGGTGCCTGTCGAGGAATTCTCTCTCCATCGAAAGAATGGCGGCATCTTCCCAGTAGATCGCCGGGCTTGCGGAAATCCAGCGGCTGAAGGCATCAGGTTTGCAAAACAGCGCGTAGAGCGTGAACAGGCCACCAAACGAATGGCCGAAAAGCGTCTGGCGCGAGCGGTCGATCGGAGCCTGCTGTTCTATCCAGGGTTTGAGTTCGTCCTCGATCAGCGTCAGAAAGCGTTCAGCACCCCCGGTCTTTACATCCGGCGTATCGGGAAAGAACGGCGGATAGACCCGTCCGGGCGGCGGGCTCAAATCCCAGGACCGGCGAAGCGGGTCATATGACTCGTCCGTGGGATAGCCGATGGCAACGATGACGCCTTCCGCGACATTGGTTCCGTTCGGATAGCTCGCCTGCACCTTCAGCGCGTCGACGGCGGTCGCAAAGCAGGCGTTGCCGTCGGTCAGGTATAGGATCGGCCAACCCTCCGGCGGTGCCGGTTTGTCCGGGCGATAAAGAAAGATCCTGTGCGGATGATCGGCATTGTCAAACTTCAGGTCAATGAATGAGCAGCCGGGAAGGGTGGCCGGCGCCAGAATGGAAGCGGCATTGTGTGATGATGTATGAGACATGGCCTCTCCGGCTGACCGATCATATGGGGCGCCGGAATAACAGCGCCGATATTTGCAGAAAGATGATGAAAAATCTCATATTATTGCTGGCGCGATCTGGCAAGCGGGCCAAATGCTTTGCTAAGCGTAATCTTCAGGTGTCTTCCACAATCCCGTGTTCGGCCATCGGAGCCATTCTGCAACATGAGAGTGGAAACGAATAAAAAATATGACTCTCGTACTCATGTATTCTTGACGCCGGCTGCGCCTGCGAACTAATTTGCGCCATCTTTTTCCGAGACGGGCAGGCGCGAAGGGCTTATGAAGCAGAAATCCCATAACTATATCAGTAATTTGACACGTAAGAGATTCCAGCTTGCAGGCGGCGCCACCGCACTTGCGACAGTGTTTGCTTTAAGTGGAAATGCCTTTGCACAGGACGCTGCGGCCACTGCGAATGATGGAGGTGCCACCCAGCTCGCGCCGATCGTCGTCAGCGGCCAATCGAGTGACGCAAGCGACAATACGACCGTAGCGGCAAAGAAGAGCCAGGGCGCCACCAAGATCAATACGCCCCTGGTCGAAACCCCTCGCTCGGTTTCAGTGGTGACCAAAGAGGAGCTCGAACAGCGCGGCGCTCAGGATATCGTCGAGGCAGTGCGCTATTCCGCCGGCGTCCAGACCGGCTCCTATGGCTTCGATCCGCGCTTCGATCAGGTCTATATTCGCGGCAATGATGTTACGACCGACGGCGACTATCGCGACGGGCTGCGGCAGCCCTACATGAACTATGCGATGTTCCGGACCGATCCTTATGCGCTCGACCGTGTCGAGATCATCAAGGGACCGGTATCCGTGCTCTATGGCGCCGGTTCGCCGGGCGGGATCGTCAATAAAATATCGAAGCTGCCGACCGAAGAGACGATCAGGGAGGTCGGCGTTCTCTATGGAACGTCGGATCGTGCCCAGACGATGTTCGATTTTGGGGGCAGGGTCAATCAGGACGATGACAGCATGCTGTATCGCATCGTCGGCCTGGCGCGAAAGGGCGACACCAATTTCGATATCGCCGACGATCGTTATCTGATCCAGCCGTCCTTCACCTGGAAGCCGGACGACACGACGAAAATCACCATCTATGGCTCGGCGCAATCCACCGAGACGGACGCAAATCCCGGCGCAATGATCGGCCCCGATGGCAATGTTCTCGATTATCGCGACAGCGACCCGGATTACGATTATCAGAGGACCAAACAGCAGCAGGTCGGCTATCAGTTCGAGCATAAGTTCGACGGCGGCTTTACCTTCCGCCAGAACCTCCGTTTCTCTCATCTGGATTTGAAGTCACGCTATCTCAGTACCCTCGGCTGGGTCGGAGACGTCGCCCAGCGCGGCGCGACGGCGGTCGGCGACAGGATGAATGTCTTCCAGGTCGACAACCAGCTCGAATCCAAATTCGATACCGGTCCGGCAGCCCATACCATGCTGTTCGGCCTCGATTATACCCGCATGAGCGATTCCTTCGCCTATGGGATGGATGCGACGACCAGCCCCGCCTATGACTTCGATATCAGCAATCCGAGATATGGCGTATCCGGCCCGACACCGGCCTATAATTTCAGCCGGGTTGACGCGAGCCTGCAGCAATTCGGCGCCTATGCCATGGATCAGATCGAACTCGACAAGTGGCGCTTCACGCTCGGCGGCCGTCAGACCTGGGTGAAGCAGTCGACCGACACCACCATTGTCTCCACTGATACGACAACCAAAGACAGCTTCAACAAGAATGCATTTTCCTACCAGGCTGGCGCGCTCTATCTCTTCGACAATGGCATTGCGCCCTTCACCAGCTATTCGACCTCTTTCAATCCGGTCACGCAGCGGTCTGCATCCGGCAGTATTCTCGATCCGACCAGGGGCGAACAGTACGAGCTTGGCGTAAAATACCAGCCGCCAGGCACCGACATTCTGCTTTCGGCCGTCGCCTATCATCTGGTGGAGAAGAACAAGCCGGTTCTCGTCGATCCGCTGATGGGCATTTATGCCTCGCTCGGTGAAGTGACCAATAAGGGGATCGAACTGGAAGCCAGGGCAAACATCACCGATGGCTGGGATGTGGTCGCCGCCTATGCCTATAACCACTCCGAAATCACGCGTGGTGACAATGCCGGAAACGCACCGGCCGTAACGCCCCAAAACATTGCCAGCCTGTGGTCGAACTACACGTTCCAGGATGATTCGGCTGCAAAGGGGCTGACCGTCGGCGCCGGCATTCGCTATACCGGCGAGACCTACACCAGCACGGCCAATGCCGACAAGAATGATGCAAGCGTCTATCTCGATGCGGCCGTGTCTTACGACTTCGGCGCGGTCGATCAGAAATATAAGGGCCTGATTGCAAGCGTCGATGTCCGCAACATCGCCAACCGCCGCCTGACGGTTTGCAACGAAGGCTATTGCTACCTCGGGCAGGGCCGCAACGTCACGGCCTCGCTGAAGTATCGCTGGTAAGCTTATCAGGGCGCCGTATTCTGTGCGGCGCCCGCTCCACCCCGATAACCTCCTTTCGTCGGCTGAACTCGACCTTACTGTCAGCAACGCTATTTTGCAGCCTAGGCCTGTTGCATAAGATACCCGCATTCTTGCCGACGCGGCGATGAGGCTGTAGCTGGCAGAAAATGTGCCCGACCATCCCATCGCGAGGTTCCGTATGGCTGAGGTTCTTTTGTTCCACCACGCACAGGGATTGACCCCCGGTGTGCGAGCATTCGCTGATGAGTTGCGGGGTGTCGGTCACATCGTGCACACGCCTGACCTATTCGATGGACGCACTTTCCCAAGCATCGAAGAGGGGCTCGCCTATATCGGCGATGTTGGATTCGACGATATGCGGGAGCGCGGCGCTCGCGTCGCTGACGATCTGCCTCCTGCGCTCGTCTATGCCGGGTTCTCGTTCGGTGTGCTGCCTGCGCAGAAACTGGCCCAGACACGGCCCGGAGCCCGAGGAGCTCTCTTGTTCCATTCCTGCCTGCCGATCAGTGGCGAATGGGCGTTCGGCCCTTGGCCAGATGGCGTGCCTGTCCAGATTCACGCGATGGAAAACGACCCGATCTTCGTAGGCGAGGGTGATATCGATGCCGCCCGGGAGATTGTGGCAAAGGTCGAGGACGCGAAGCTTTTCCTCTATCCCGGCGATCAGCACTATTTCGCCGATAGTTCGCTTCCGTCGTATGATGCGGGCGCAACCGCGCTGCTGACGAGCCGAGTACTTGAGTTCCTGGATCGCGTCTGATCGGAGCCAATGTTTTGATTTGAACTTGGTTCCCGAAAGTGGTCGCACAGCAACGCAAGCAATCTGCCCGCCTTCGGCTAGCAAGTATCCCGTTTGCATATATGCCGCGCTCGGGATCGCCCACTACGTGAGACTATGCCGCCCTTCGCCGTTTCATCAGCAAGATCAACAGCAGCGGAGCGCCGACGAGAGCCGACACAAGGCCGGCTGGCATCTGATAGGGAAAGGCGATCATCCTGCCGAACCAGTCCGCAAGCACCATGAGACTGCCGCCGGCGAGTGCTGCACCTGCAAGCTGAGGAGCCGCACGTCGCAAGCCAAGCTCGCGCGCCAGATGCGGCCCCATGAGGCCGATGAAGCTCAAGGGCCCGACGACAAGGGTGGCGGCCGCGGTCATGGCGGCGGCAAGGGCAAATAGGCAGGCACGGGCAAAGTTGACGCGAATGCCGATTGCCTGCGCCGCCTGAGCCCCAAGCGGCAACAGATCGAGCCAGCGATGAGCCAGAAAGGCAAGCCCAAGGCCCGCTGTCGCTGCAGTCGTCGCCGAAATTGCCTTTGGTGTATCAACGAGATAAGTCGATCCGCTCATCCATTGCATGACGATCATAGCGCGCGGATCGCCGCTCGCGGCCAACACGCTGATGAAGGAATCCAGTATGGCGCCCAGCGCGATGCCCGTCAGAAGCACTCGTTCCGGCGCGAAACCGGATCGGATGCCGAACAGGAAAATGGCGATGAGCACGGCGAAGGCACCGATACCGCCGAAGCCCAGTTGTGCGACCATGCCGGGAGCGGGCAGAAGGAAAAGCGCGGCGGTGACGCCGAGGGTAGCGCCTGCCGAAATGCCCAGAACCTCCGGACTTGCCATCTCATTGCCGCTGAGGCGTTGCAGGATCGCGCCGACGACGCCAAGCATGGCACCCGCAGCAAAGGCGCCGGCGATGCGCGGCAGACGATAGGGCAGCACGTCGGGCCAATGGAGATAGGCAAGCAGCGTCCATGTCCCATCCGGTGCGCGCCCGAAGAAGATCGCACCGGCCAGGAGAAGGACGAGCGCCGGAACTGATGCAAGCAAGAGTACGCGCGGCGTATGTAAGGCGCGGCTCGCATTCTGAGAGGGAGAGGGCGCGCTGCGCTGCACGGCCTTCAAACGCGGCAGCATCAGGAGTAGCAACGGTGCGCCTAGCAGTGCAGTAATAGCGCCCGTCGGCAGGAAGGTCGAAGAAGCCCCCGAGAGCAGCACGAGGGCTTCATCGGTCAGCAGCAACAAGCCCGCGCCGATGAGGGGTGACCAGATGAGCTGGCTCTTCATCTGTCTAGCGCCGGCAAGCTGGGCGATGCGCGGCGCGATGAGACCGATGAAGCCGATAACGCCGACGGCGCTGGTGACGATCGCGGCAAGCGCAATCGCGATGCAAACGGCGGCAATGCGCGTGCGTTTGACCGACAGGCCGAGTCCGCTCGCGCCGCTATCGCCCAGCTCCATGAGTGCGAGCGGCCGTGCCATCAGCAAGGCCGCGGAAGACAGGATGGCGATTTTCGGGAGAAGGGAAAGCGGTATGGTCCAGCTTTGCTGCGCCAGCGATCCGGCGCCCCAGATGAAGAGGCCGGCGAGATAGCGATCGTTCATCAAGACGAGAATGGCGGCAAGCGCTCCGCTCCAGACGCCGACGATCAAGCCGGCAAGCACCAGCGCCAACGGCGAAAAGCCGCGTCTTGCACCGATCAGGAAGACGACGGCAGCGGCAGCGGCGCTCCCGAACAGGGCAACGGCATCGCGGCTGAGACCCTGAAGAGCGGGAAAGGCAAGCATGACAGCAACAAGCGCAAGATTGGCGCCTGCGGAAATGCCGAGCGTGGAGGGCGAGGCGAGCGGATTGCGCAGTACCTGCTGCAGCAGGCTTCCGGATAGCGAGAGCGCGGCACCCGCCAGCAAGGCGGTGACGATCCTCGGCAGCGTCGAATAGATGAGTAGCAGGCGTTGCGGGTCGTAGCCTGCTTTCTGCCCGAACAAGCGTGAAACATCAGGCGCCAGTTGATGCGAGGCGAGCAGGCTGGCGAGCGCGAACAGCGTCAGGGCCACGGCTGGAGCACCAAGGCCGTTATTTGCTTCGGTGCGGATCATGCGAATGTTTCCAGATGGTCAAGCAATATGCGCGCGAAACGCTGCGCTTCCTGCACCATGCCGAACATCAAGGTGCCCGGCAGCACGGAGACGCGCCCGGCTCGGACAAAGGGAAGGCTGGTCCACAACGGACTATCCTGGAGATTGTCGAGCACATTTGGCGGAAGCAGGGGTTCGAATGCGATCAGACGCAAGCTTTGATCGAGCGTCGCCAATTGCTCCAGCCCGATCGTCTCGAAGCCCCAGTAATCGCCAGGCCTGGTCCAGGCGTTTTTGAGGCCGATCCTGGTCATGACGTTCTGGTAGAGGCCTGCGCCGCAATAAATGCGAGCATGGCGCGGATCGACAAAATTAATGAGCGCCAACGGCGGAGGGTTGAGCTTTTTGACGCGGTTTGCGCAGTCATCGAAGAATTGTTCCGACCGGGCAAGGAATTCTTCCGCCTGTTGCCGCCGGCCGATGGCGTCGGCCAGCCGACGCGTCGCCTCGATGGAGCGTGACAAAGCCTCGCCGCCTTCAGCATAAACCGTCAGTTCCAGGACCGGCGAAATCGCCTCCAGCTGCGGCTTCAAAGGCGCGAGATAGGGCGTGGTCAGGATCAGCGCCGGTTTGACGCTTACCAGGACCTCGAGATTGATCTCGCCAGTGGTACCGAGATCGACGACGCCAGCAGGCATTTTCGGTTCGACGACCCATGTGTCCCAATCGGCGAGCGAAGCGATGGCGGCGGGCGCTACCTCGAGCGCCAGCAGTGTCGAGGCGAGCCCATAATCGAGGGAAACGATCGGGCCGGACATGGTTTCTGCAGCTACTCTCACTTGCGGAACGGCAAAAAACGCCGCGGCGGCAAGCAGCGTGCGGCGCGAAAGCATCAGGTTCTCGAGGCTGCTTTCAGATGACATAGGCAAGCGGCGTTCCGTGTACGGGATGGGCGGTGACGCCCATGTTTGTGCCGTAGATCATATTGAGCGTTTCGGCCTTCATGAGGGTCGGCGACAGGCCTGCCGCAATGAGGCGCCCTTGCTTCAGCGCATGCAGATGATCGCAGAAATGTGCCGCGACATTGATATCGTGCAGGACGAGAATGACGCTCAGATCCTTCGTCCGGCAAAGCTCGCGCACGAGCCCGAGGATTTCCATCTGGTGGGCGATGTCGAGTGCCGATGTCGGCTCGTCGAGCAGCAGGCAGCGGCTGTCCTGCGCGACCAGCATGGCGATCCAGACACGCTGGCGCTCGCCGCCGGAGAGCGTATCCACCATGCGGCCCGCCAAGGTATCGACATGCGTCAGCTTCATCGCTGTTTCCACCTTTGCCCGGTCGACATCGGTGAAGCGCCCGAGCGCACCGTGCCAGGGATAGCGCCCGCAGGCGACGAGTTCCTCGACGGTCATGCCGGCCGCCGATGAGGTGTCCTGCGGCAGATAGGCGACAGCGCGCGCAAAGGCACGCATATCGTAGGAGCCGGCGGCCACGCCATCGAACAGGATGCGTCCGCCCGTCGGCTGAATCTGTCTGGCAAGCATCTTGATCAGCGTGGATTTGCCGGAGCCGTTATGGCCGATCAGACCGGAAATCTCACCCGCCTTGAAGCTGATATCGAGCGGGTGAAGAATGGTTTTGCCGTCGACCTCGAAACGCAGGCCTTCCGTCGCGAAGACCGTTGCGTGACTTTGATCGTTTCCGGTGATCCTGTCGTTTTTCATTATCATTCCTGCTGAAGCCCACCGGCTCCCTAAAATTCCGGTCGCCGGTGAGCGATGCGTTAGTTGATCGAGGTCAATGGCTTGACGAAGAAGAGACACGGATCGCTTTCGCGCCAGAGGGTTGGAAATATCTCGGCACGGATGAAGCCGTTTCTGTCGTAGAAGGCGCGTGTCTTTTCATACTGCGGTTCGTCCCGGCCGCGCGGCGCGAGCGTCTTGACCGTCAGAAGCTTGCAATCGGAAGAGCGGGCGAAGGTCTCGGCCGCGGACAGCAATCGCTTGCCGACGCCGCTGTGGTGATGCCGGCGCCGCGTTGCGATCACGAGAATCTCCATCGCAGATGGCGGATGGGCGCGCAGCGACACGAAGCCGGCCACAGTATCAGCCTCGACGCAGCCGAACATCGGCAGGCTTTCCACAGCGCCGGCGCAAGCTTCGATGACATCCGGATCGGCGAACCAGTCGGTGAGTTCCGACATGATGTCACGACAGATGGCGCCTTTGGATTTGGTTATCTCGATGGTTTCCTGCATCTATTCCTCCCTTTCCTCGTTGTGGAGCACTGATTGCAGACCGGGGGAGTGCGCGGCCATCAGGCCCGTATCTCCCGCACGCGTGTCGGCCGGTTTCGCCTGTGAGTACCGCCTGCATCGCAGTCATGCGCGGCTTCGAGCGAGATTGCGGCGAGGCAACGCGAATGAGCTTCGCGCAGAAGCCCGCATACGAGCGCGCAGGACACACCTGCCTCTTTGGCGATGGTTTTCTGAGGGACGTCGTCGAAGTAATGCTCCTCATAGAACTTTCTGGTTCTTGCGGGCATGGCTTCGACGGTGCAGCGGAAGGCCTTGTAGGCTTGAGCTTCGTGAAGATGTTCCTCGGGACTTCCATAGGCGGAGGTATTGCCGCCGACTTCCTCTTCAAGGAAAAGGCCGCGCTCATATTGCAGTCGCCGCATATGATCCGTCGCCAGATTGCGCACCATGCGCATCACATATGGCGCGGGTGCCGCTATATCCGCCTTCAGCGGTTTGGAAATCAGCTGCAGGAGAACCTCTTGCACCACATCCTCTGCCAAGCTCATGCAGCCGGTGATCCGGCGTGCGACGGAGAGGAGCTTCGGATAGGCGTGAAGTGCTGTTTGGAGTTGCTCATTGGAAGTCGACTGCGAATGGTTGGCAATCATGTCGGGCTCTCGCTGAAATCCAAAGTTGCATTTCTGTGTGCCCCTCTTTTTGAAAGGGAACCTATAAAACATGACAATGGTAGTCAAGATAGCGGAGTCGAAAAGTGAAGCATCTCCTAAATCACGGTTTATCCACCTGATTTTATTTTAATTTTTTTGGCGATCTAGAAGAAAATCCCGCTTTTGTGATGCTGCCATTGCGGCCGCGCCGTAGCGTTTGATGTCGCGATAGCCCACTGAAAACCTCTGCTTTCTCCGTCGCTTATCCGACCCGAATGGATGAAAATCGCTTCGCCCAATACCTGGGCTTTGCTTCCATTGGTTGCGTTTTCGGATGTCAGTATCACGCTTTGCGGGTTGGCTAGAAAACCCTGACCGAAGCATTTCAGCGCGGCTTCTTTCTGGACCCAATAGGCGAGAAAAACATCGCGGCGATGTCGCTCATCCAATTGATCGACTTGATTGAGCTCTTGTTCGGAAAGGATCATCGGCATGATCTCGGAGGCTTCCTGCTCCGAAAACGCGTCGAGGCGCTCGATATCGATGCCGATGCTGCCGCCGCGGCAGATCGCGAGCGCTACGCGGTCTTTCGTGTGCGACAGATTGAAATCGATGTCGGGATAATCGCGCAGGTAGGGTCTGCCGGAAGGGGTAATCGCAAGACAAAGTGCTTGCGGGGCGCAGCCAAGCCGATTGGCGAGAATGCTTCGGCATAGGACCCGTCCGGCAACGAAAAGGCGCCGCGCCGTGCACGATCTGAATGCTGCGGCACGGCTTTTTTCTGCCTCGCTCAAAATCGAGCCCGGCACGGGAAGCCCGTCAGACAGGTGCAGGCTATGAAGTTCCACCTGCGACGTTTCTTCCTCCGGTTGGCCCGCCTTCACCTATTCCGCTGCCTGCCCCATGTGAGAGGGAAGGTTCGAGGGCTGTCCGTGCGTTTCCCACTGCACGATGGGATCGAGTTGATCGAGATCGAAATGCTGGCGGCCGAGCAACGCGTTGGCGATGACCGCGCTGCGCCATGCGGCAAGGCTGAGCTGCGGCTCGGCAATGCCGTGGCTGTGGCGTCCGGCATTGAGAACGAAGATGCGGCTCTCACGCGGCCCATCCCATCTGAGCGAGAAATCGCTTTCCAGCACCGGTTCGCCGATGGAGTTGAGCTCGATGCGATTTTCGAGCGAATACAGAAACTCCGGAAGCACGAAGCGATAGCCGGTTGCAAAGACGATCATGTCGACCGTCAGTGTCTCGATGCTGTCATCGAAGCCGTTGCGCATCGTCAGCGTGATTTCGGGACCATCCTGCTCGGCTGCGATGACGTTGCGGAAGGGGCGCAGCGATATGCCTTGATCCGAGGCGCCCCGCGTTTCGAGCTTTCGCTCGTAGAGCCGGCGATAGAGCTTCTTCAGGGTGGAGGCGGAAACGCCATCGCTGGCCAGCACCTGCCGGCGCGTGTGCGTGAGCCGCAGCTCCTCGGGAAGTCCGTGGAAGCGTTCCATATAGCCTGGCGTGAAGAGCTCGTTGGTGAATGGCGTCGCATCGAGCGGCTCGAAATTCGGCCGGCGGCTGATCCAGTGGATGGATGAAACCCTAGTCAGATCCAGGAGCGCATCGACGATCTCGGCGCCGCTCTGGCCGCCGCCGATGACGGCAATGCGGGGCGCTTTGACGTCACCGATGCGCTGCATCGCTTCGCTGCTATGGAAGGTCATGGATTTGGGCAGTTGCTCGGCCCAGGCCGGACGAGACGCAATCTTGCCGACACCGACGGAGAGATTGCGGGCGCTGATCGCGCCATCGTCGGTGGTGATGGAGAAGAAGCCGTCATTGGCATGGACCTCTCGCACGCTGTCGCCGAAGCGGAGCGACGTCAGCCCGCGCGCGACCCATCCGAGGTAGTCGGCAAATTCCTTGCGCGGAACAGCTTCATATTCTGCGTTTAGAAACTGATAAAAGCGTTTATTCGCAACAAGATAGGAGAGAAAGCTCCAGCGGCTTGTCGGATTGGTGGCGGTGACCAGATCCTTGAGGATGGATGTCTGCATTTCCGCACCCGGCAGCATCATTCCCGGATGCCAAGCGAAGGATGGACGCCGCTCGAAGAAGCGGACGGAAAGTTGCGGTATCGAATCGAGCTGAGCGGCAAGGCTGAGGTTGAAGGGACCGATTCCGGCCCCGGCGAGGTCGAGCACGTGCGATGTCATGATGCAGCTCCAGAATGATATCGAAGAGGGGGTTACTTGACGGTGTCTTTGGACAGCGACGCCGGCGCAAAGGCATGATCGAGCCGCCGGGCGAAACGCTGATGGAAAGGCGTCTTGCCGATGATCGTCAAATGGTTGGTGCCGGTAACGATCTCCGATGCCGTCGCGCTTGGCGAATATCGCCGCCAGTCGATGACGTTGAGGGCACGCGTGAGAGAATCCTCGGCCGCAAAGGCATGGATGCGGAAATCGGATTGCTCCAGGCGGTAGTTGCGGAAGATCATCGCATTGTCGATGAGGATCCAGAACGTATGCTCTTCCGAGCCGATATCGGGACCGTCCGTCGGCAGTTTGACGTTATGCTTGACGATATGATGGAGGAACTGTTCGTAGACCTCCTCGTTCATGGCGGCGAATAGCCTCTTCCAATCCTCGCGCATCGGCGTGGTCGCAAGCCAGCTCTGCACGGCGGCATGGGTGCGATCGCGGATACCGTCTTCGAAGCGCGGCATGATACCGACGGTAAACTCCTCGTCCATATCGCAGACATCGACCATGCCGATCATGCGCAGGTCGATATCGTTGCCGAGCTGCCGGGCGGCCTCATAGGCGAGCAGCCCGCCCCACGACCAGCCGAGAAAGGCGCAAGGACTACCCTTGGCTTGTCTGCGTACGGCTTCGGCGTAACGCGCGGTGATATCTTCGACGCGGGTGCTGAGCGTCTTGGTCTCGGTCAGCGAATAGCAAATGAAGCCGGTCGCCGGCTGTTCCGGGCCGAGATAATCGACGAGGCGCATATATTCGCGCGTGCTGACGAGGAGGCCCGGGAAGCAGTAGAGCACCGGCCGGTCACCGTTGCGTCTGAGGTAGACGACATCGACGCCGGTTTCGTCGCGACTGCCGTCGATGGCGAGCGCAAGATCACGCACCGTCGGATGGTTGAACATATCGGCGATCGTCAGCGGCCATTCGGGATGGCGCATCTTCAGGCGCGAGACGATGCGCACGGCCATCAGAGACTGTCCGCCAATATCGAAGAAATTCTCCGTGACACCGATATCGCCGATGTCGAGGATATCCTTCCAGACATCCAGGATCGCTTTTTCCTTGTCATTGGCAGGTAACGCCATTTCGCATTCGATGCGCGGTGCGGGCAGGGCCGCGCGGTCCAGCTTGCTGTTCGGCCCCATCGGCAGCTTGTCGATCAGCATGATGGTCTGTGGCACCATGTAGTCGGGCAGGGCCGTCATGGCAGTGCGGCGCAGCTCGGTCACACTGAGGCTTTCACCCTCGCGCGGCACAACATAGGCGACCAGAGAACTGCGGCCGCCGTCATTGTGCAGCAGGATGACGGCCTCGGCGACACGCTGATCGGAGCGCAGCACGGCTTCGATTTCACCCGGCTCGATGCGGAAGCCGCGCAATTTGATCTGGTGATCGACGCGGCCGGCGAATTCGACGATGCCGTCTTCCCGCCAACGGCCGAGATCGCCCGACTTGTACAGCCGTCCGCCAGCTGTGAAGGGATCCGGAATGAAGCGATCCGCCGTCAGCTCCGGCTGGCCGAGATAGCCGCGTGCCAGGCCGCTGCCGCCGATATAGATTTCGCCGATCACGCCGACCGGAACCGGCGCAAGGTCGGCATCGAGCACATAGATGCGCCGATCGCCCACGCCGCGCCCGATCGGCGCGACGGTCCCCTCGAAGCGGGTGCCAGCCGGAATCTTCCAGATCATCGGCGTCATGATCGTTTCGGTCGGGCCGTAGCCGTTGATCAGCAGCTGCGCCTTCAGGTTCTCGGTGATCATGTCGAATACCGCCTGCGACAGCGCCTCGCCGCCGAAGGAATAGAGCCGCAGCCGCGGGATTTCGCCGTTCTCCCCAGCATACTCGGCAAGGCCGCGGACATAGCTGGTGGGCAGGCTGGCGTTGTTGACGCCGTGTCGCTTCATCGCCGCAAAGGCATCTTCTGGTGTGGCGAGCTTGTCCTGCGTCAACACCACACCGCCGCCGGCCATCAGCGGCACCATCCAGCGCTCATGGCCACCGTCCGAGGTGAAGGGAAGCACAGGATATTCGCAGGATTCCTCGCTCATTTCGTAGATGCGCAGGGTCGCCTTGCAATGGTGCGCGAGTGGTCCGTGCTCGACCGCCACTCCCTTCGGGACGCCTGTCGAGCCCGACGTGTAGATCACATAGGCAAGTTGCCGCGGGGCAATGGTCGTTGCCGGCGCGCCGACGCTCTCCGCGGATAGGTCGATGGCATCGAGATTGAGATAGGGCGTGGTGATATCGCTCGGCAGGTTGGCGATGTGCTTTGCGCGGGAAATGACGAGCGAGAGGCCCGGGGCCGTCAGGATGTGACGATTGCGCGCTTCAGGATGATCCGGCTCTACCGGCGTGAATGCGCCGCCAGCCTTCAGCACAGCAAGAATGGCGATGATTGCGTCGATCGATTTTTCAAGGGCGATGGCAACGCGCTTTTCCGGGCCGATCCCCATCGCGATCAACCGATGAGCCAGCCGGTTGGCGGCAGCTTCGAGTTCGCCATGTGTCACGGATTTCTCACCCTGTGCGACGGCAAACGCATTCGGCCGCCGTCTCGCCTGTGCGGAGATGACCTCGTGGATCGGAATGCCGTCGTCCGGCTCCGGTGCGTCCGGATAGGGTGCCGAAAGCCTGTCCAGCTCTTCCGGTGACACGAAGGGAATATGTTTGACCTGAAGGCCCGGGCTGGCCTGTACCTGCGCAAGTGCCAAGGCAAGATCGTCGGCGAAGCGTATGATTTGTTTTCGATCATGCTTCTGCGGGTCGAAGCCGATGCCGATGCGCAATTTGCCGATGGATGCGGGGGAAACGGTAACGACCAGATCGGCATCGCGGCGCGCCGGCGGTTCGATGGGGCTGCGCAACGTGACTTCGTTCGAGGTTGCTTGCAGGAGACGCAGGGGCGGACCCACATCGAGGAGCGTCTTGACGAGGCCGGTGGTGTCGAAGGATTCGTCCCGTCTTATCAGCGCATCGGCAAGAGCCTCGAAAGGCAGGGATTGCCTGATAGCCATATCGATTTCCTTGACGAACGCGTTACGAACGTCCTTGAGCGTCATGGTGCCGTCGAGTTCCGGCGTCAGGATCAACACGTCCTCGCAGCGGGCGGCAACTTTCTGCCTTTCCGGCCGCGTGACCAGGCCGATCCTTTGAGTGCCGTATCCGGTATGGCGCCGCAGGGCGATCCCCAGGGCTGCAAGCATATCGCCGGAGGTGTCGGCGGACGACTGTATTGGCACTTCAAGCATATGCTCGAACCATGCCTCGTCGACCGTGTTTTTTCCCGCCGATGTTTGCGGCGGGAGTGACGCAATGTTCTCCTGAGCCGTCAGCTGCTGGAACCAGAAGTCGACCAGTTCCGGTGCCGCATGGCGCGGTGCGCCATTGGCAATCATCCACGAAGCGGCGTTGGGCAGTACGGTCTCTGCGATATCCGCCGGGTCATGACCGTCGATGTTGTGAAGGAAATCCGTCGCAAGCAGGTCGAGCGCCGCAGCGTCGGCAAGGATGGCATGGAGGGAGAATAGGACGCCCGCCGCCCGCGCTTCTTGCGTCAGGAGGATGAAGCGGGCCGGATTGCCATCGGTAAGGTCGATCGGGCGGGCCTGTTCCGCTGTGGCAGCCGCGGTCAGCGCGTCGTCCAGGTTTTCGCCTGCAGCCAACTTCGTCTCGATGATCTCGACGAAACGGTCGTTCCTCAGGATCTGCTGGACGGCGCCGCCTGCCCGTGCCTCGAATTCCGAGGTAATGAGGGGATGTTGCCGTGAAAGCTTTGACAGGCCCTCATGCGCGACAGCAAGAGGGACGGGAGGAAAGGCGATGGCTAGTATTTGTCGCCCGTAGACGACTTCGTTACCAGTCTCGGACAGGAGCCAGATACGTGACTGTGTCGGCGATAGGGAGCATTTGGCGAGAAAATCCGTATCGTTTGCTGCCTTGGCGTTGCGATCGTGGATAGTCATTTCTTCGCCGCTCTCCTTGAATGTATTGAAATGCATATCCAATCGATCGAAATACAATAACGTATTCATCTCAATATCTATGAGAGATATTAAGTTCAATTGATCGATATCCATGTCTTATGGCGTCAATAAACTCGGATGTTCCGAAAGTTACATTGGCGTAGCTGCATAACGAATGAGGTTTTGGAAAATTCAGATGATTTTCGGAAAATATTTTTTTGGAAAATATTTTGAATTTTTGCTGACGTCGTTCGTCACCGCAGAATTAGCGCTGTGTTTGGCCTGCAGATTTCAGCCGGCGTGGTTCTGAAGACATGGAGATGAAAGATGGATGCTTCCCTGGCGATCAGGAGCGATGGGACGGCGGAGAAATCCTTTGATCTGCGCCTGCCGGCTTCGGGCTTCGAGAGCAGCGCGCTTGCCTGCGGCCAGCCGCTCATCATATCGGCAGGGCATGCGCCGGGGAGTTTCCGTGTCGAGCACTACGGAGTGAAGGTGGCCTCAGGTCATCTATCGGGGCCGGCCATCAATCTCCTGGTCTTCGATACAATCTTCACCGCGGTCCCGCCGCTTTCTGACGAGGATATCGTCAACGCCGTGTCGGAAGCCGTTCTGGCATGCAATCCGCATCTGATTTGCGTCGAGATCACGCTTGCGGATGATGATCTTGCAAAGCGACTGCTGGAGACCGGCGCGATCGAGCGCAGCGGCGAGCGCCTCATTGTGCGGCCGGAATCCTTTTTCCAGCAGGCAAGATCTTGGCTCGGAAGCGTGCCAAGCAGCTATCCGGAAGTGTCGACACTGACGAATGGCGCTGTTCACCCGCAGCGGCCGCCGAAGCCCGCCGGTCGTGTCTATAGTCGCTTCATTCCCTGGCTGAACGCGCAGCTCGGCTTCCATGTCGCCGATATAGAGGCCGATCTTCCCCATTTCCATCGCTGGATGAACGATCCGAGGGTTGCCGCCATATGGGAAGACAGCGGCGATCTTTCCTATCACCGCGATTTCATCGCCGGCCGACTTGCCGATCCCCGCACGCTGCCGCTGATCGGAACCATCGGCAGTGTGCCCTTCGGCTATTTCGAGCTCTATTGGGCGAAGGAAGACAGGATCGGACCACATTACGAGGTCGACGGCTATGACCGCGGCTGGCATGTGGCGATCGGCGAGGATGACTTCCGCGGGAAAGCCTTCGTCAGCGCCTGGCTACCGTCGCTGATGCATTACATGTTCCTGGCCGATCCACGCACGCGACGTATCGTCGGTGAGCCGATCCATCATCACGTCCAGCAGATCCGCAATCTCGACCGTTCCGGCTTCGCCAAGGTCAAGCATATTCAGTTCCCGCACAAGAAGGCGCTGCTGGTCATGCTCCTGCGCGAGCGCTTCTTTATGGATCGGCTGCTGTTGCCGGATCTCACCGGCTTGTCCACAGCGGATGGACAGCCTGTCCTCGGCTCGCTGGCGCGAGGCGCCTGATGAAAACAGCCGTCGATATGAACGATCCGTGCGTCAAGCGGCTCGTTCTGGCGGTCGCGCTTCCGGCCGTGGCAGGACTGGCTGCAAGTGCCGGCCATCATGCGATCAATGCGATCTTCCTGGGAACGCTCGGCCCGGACATGCTGGCAGGCATCAGTCTGGTCATGCCGCTGTTTCTGCTTGTTGCGGCAGCCGGTCAGGGGTTGGGCATCGGGCTCGCGACGCTGCTTGCGCGCTACCTTGGCGAAGGGGATCTCAAAGCTGCAGCGTCGGTCGCCGCGACAGCGCTCGCGGCGACGGTCCCGCTCGGTGTTTTCTTGTCGATCCTAATCTATCTCGGCCTGCCGGATTTTGTCGGCGCACTTGGCGCCAGCGACAATCTCCTCGCTCCTGGGCTCGATTATGGGCGGCTGCTTGCTTTCGGTCTGACGCTCGGGCTTTTGCAGGCTATCTGCGATTTCATAGCGATCGCCGAGGGCAATTCACGCTTCTCGATGATCGTGCTGATCGCGAGCTTCGCCTTGAACGCGGTCTTTGATCCCGTCTTCATCTTCCTCTTCAAGCTCGGTGCGTCCGGCGCGGCACTGGCGACCATTATGTCGTCCATCGCTGCCCTTGCATGCTATGCCGTCTACTTCCTGCGCCGATGGGGAACGGTGAGCGTGACTGGCGGGGCGATTTGCTGGCAACTGCTTTGGCCGATCGCGCGGATCGGCCTTCCTGCTGCCGCAACAAGCATTGTCACGGGCCTCGGCTTTCTGGTCCTGATGCGGGAGGCCGCTATCCATGGCGGCGATAAAGGTGTCGCGGCAACGGCGATTGCCATCCGTCTGATGACCTTGGGACAGCTTCCGTTGTTCGGCTTTTGCCTCGGTGCCCAGAGTGTCGTCAGTCACGCCTTTGGCGCCGGCGATGCTGAGCGGCTAAAAACCGTTGTCCGGTTCATGCTTGCTGTGACGATACCGGTCGCATTGCTCTATTCTATTCTGCTGTTCCTGGCTGCCGAGCCGATCGCACGCCTGTTCACGGATAGCCAGGACGTCGTTGATGAGGCAGTCGCCTGGCTGCGGTCCCTCTTTCCGATCTTTCCGCTTGCGGCCTTTCAATCCGTCCTGCTCGTCATGCTGCAATCGCGGGGCAGGGCGGGTCTGTCCGCCCTCGTCGGGCTTGCGCCGCAGGGCTATCTGCTGATCCCGCTTCTGCTCCTGCTGCCGCTTTGGATGGGCTTTGCCGGCGTTTCAGCCGCCGTGGCTACCGCTGCCATCCTTGCTGCCATCCTCGGCGGTCTTATCTGCTGGCGGGAATGGCTCGCCATTCTGCCGGCCGACGCACCGGGCCACCTTGCTGGCAATCGACACTTCACTCCTGACCCAAGAGGAACGCCATGAACGAGACGCCGAGATTCGATGCCTACCGCCACGCCATTCCCGATACGCTGATGCCGCCGCGCGACGATCCCTTCGATGCCGCCGTGCCGCCGATCTATCAGACATCCCTCTTCCTGTTCGATAGCTACAAGGAACTGGAGGACGTGTTCGCCGGTCGTTCGAAGAAGCCGATCTATTCGCGCGGCGACAATCCGACCGTGCGGCTTCTGGAGCGCAAGATCGCCGAAATGGAAGGTGCGGAAGAGGCACGCGCCTTTTCGAGCGGCATGGGTGCAATTGCTGCTGCGGTTCTCGCCTTCGTCGGCCCAGGCGACCGTATTGTCACCGTGCGGCACGTCTATAGCGATGCCTTCCGCTTCTTCGAAAAAGTCCTGAAGCGCTTCGGTGTCGTCGTCGACTATATCGACGGCACCGATACGGGGGCTATGCTTGCCGCACTTCCCGGCGCCAAGCTCGCCTATCTCGAAAACCCGACCTCGATGGCTTTCGAGTTGCAGGATCTGACTGCGATCGCCGAGGCCGCTCGTCGCCATGGCGTCGTAACAATGGTCGATAACTCCTGGGCAACGCCGCTCTTTCAGAAGCCCCTCTCCGTCGGTATCGATATCGTCATCCATGCCGCTTCGAAATACCTCGGCGGCCAGAGCGACACGGTTGCAGGTCTGGTCACCGGCTCGAAGGCGCATATCGACCGGATCAACAGCGAAATCTACCCCTATACGGGTGCGAAGCTCGCGCCGTTTGAGGCATGGCTCGTGCTGCGCAATCTCGAGACACTGCCATTCCGCATGCGGCATCATCATGAAGCCGGGCTCGAAGTGGCGTCGTGGCTCAATGCCCATGCGGATGTGACCAATGTCATGCATCCAGCACTCGGCAATCATCCGGGAAAACGTACCTTCAGCGGATTTGGCGGGTTGTTTTCCTTCGAGGTTTCGGACCGCATCGATGTGGCCGATTTTGTCGATGCGTTGCGCCTCATTCGTATCGGTGTCAGCTGGGGCGGACCGGAAAGCCTGGTGGTGCCGGCAAAGGCAGCTCTCAGCATTTCGCCGGAGACCAATGTCTTCGCGCGCTTCGGTGTCAGCGACCGCACGATCCGCCTGAACGTCGGACTGCACTCGGCCAAGGAGATCATTGCCGATCTCGAGCAGGCCCTTGCCGCCGCGAGGCGCTAGCCGGCTGCAGCACTCTTGTATTCAGAAAGGGGTGGAGTGACACGGTCGCTCCGCCCATACTATTATTCATTGTTGATCCCTCCCGCCCTGGCCCGATCGAGACAAGATGACCATCCCTTCCAACGAAACGCTGAGCGCGCTTGCTGCCGACTATGGAACGCCGCTCTGGATCTATGATGCTGCCGCGATCCGCCGCCGCATCGCCCAACTCTCCGCCTTCGACGTCATTCGCTATGCGCAGAAGGCCTGTTCGAACATCCATATCCTGAAGGAGATGCGCAAGGCAGGCGTGCGGGTCGATGCTGTCTCGCTCGGCGAGATCGAGCGGGCGATGCGTGCAGGTTTTTCCGCCGGCAATGCGTCGGGAGAAGCGGAGGTCGTCTTCACCGCCGACGTCTTCGATCGGCCGACGCTGGAACGCGTCGTTGCCGACAAGATCGAGGTAAATATCGGCTCCATCGACATGCTGCGTCAATTGGGTGAGCGCTCACCGGGCCATAGGGTTTGGCTGCGCATCAATCCCGGCTTCGGGCATGGCCATAGCAAAAAGACCAACACCGGCGGCGAAACCAGCAAGCATGGCATCTGGTTCGAGCAGTTACAGGAGGCAGTGGCGCTGACGCGGCAATTTTCGCTGAAGCTCGTCGGGTTGCACATGCATATCGGCTCCGGTGTCGATTATGGACATCTGCAGCGTGTCTGCGGTGCAATGATCGGATTCTGCCGCACGCTGGATGTCGATATCGAGGCCATTTCCGCCGGCGGCGGTCTGTCTGTGCCTTACAGGGAGGGTGAGGAGGAGATCGATCCTGCCCATTACTTTTCGCTCTGGGACAAGGCCCGGCGCGAGATCGAGACGCATGTCGGCCATCCGATCCGGCTTGAGATCGAGCCGGGCCGCTTCCTGACAGCGGATGCAGGCGTATTGCTGGCAGAAGTGAGGGCGGTCAAGATGATGGGCCGCAACCGCTTCGTGCTTGTCGATGCCGGCTTCAGCGATCTCGCCCGGCCGGCGATGTATGGCAGTTACCATCACATCGCGGTCATTCCGGGCACGACGCCTCGCAGTGCTGCCGGAACAATCTTCCCGACAGTCGTCGCAGGCCCCCTCTGCGAATCGGGCGATGTTTTCACGCAAACGGACAATGGCACGGTGGAAACCCGCGATCTGCCCGAAACCCATGTCGGCGACTATCTCGTGTTTCATGGTGCCGGCGCTTACGGCGCAACCATGTCATCGAACTATAACAGCCGTCTTTATGCACCGGAGGTCCTGATCGACGGCGAGACCCATCGCTTGATCCGCCGCCGCCAGACACTCGATGAGCTGTTCATGCTGGAAGCGATCTAGGCGGAACCGATTTCAAAGCAAGGAAGGAGCCTCCTCTTCGGTTGAGCGGGGGCTTTTCCGCGGTTGCGAAATGAATATAGTGGCTACGTCCGTGTGTCGTGTCCGACTGCTCTCTTATCATCTCTGGCCGCAAGGCGTGAAAGTTCTGCACCGCTATGCTGGCCTGGCTTGATCAGAAAACCGAAATCGTCGAACACACCGATCAATCCTCGCGATATTTCGAGCCGGCTCACGCAGCTTATTATAACGGGAAGCCCGGCCAGCCGTTGAAGTTGATGCTGCAGGCGCGCAGCGACTTCCTGTCGATCTGGCGCCGCGCCGATTATCGCGAGCATGTGGCGGAGTTCAAGCTTTTGGGCCGGCAGCTCATCATTGTCAATTCGCCTGAAGCCATCCGCTATGTGGTGGCCAAACGCCATGAGAATTTCGAGCGCAAGACACCGCAGATGCGGCGCGCGCTGGAATATCTTTTGGGCGATGGTTTATTCATATCCGATAAGGAAACCTGGAAACAGCGCCGGCCGCTGGTCTCCGATATCGTGCATAAAAACCGCGTGCCGGCCTTCGGCGCGATCATGCAGAGCACGGCAAGCGAGCTTGCCGACCGCTGGCAGAGCCTGGGTGAAGGGGCTGAAGTCAACGCCCTGTTCGAGATGGCGGGGCTGACGGCGGAGATCATTTCCCGCAGTGTCTTCGGCAATGACCTCGGCGAAGAAAGCGCCAATGCGGTGACCGAAGGGTTTGCGAGCTACCAGTCGCTGGTCGACTCCGTCAATTTCGGCTATTTTCTCGGCTTCGACGAGGGCTTGCCGATCGTCAAGACACCAAGCTTGAGCCGGTCGGTGAAACGCATTCACCGCATCATCGATCAGGTGATTGAAGATCACCTTGCCGGCAAGGGTGACAACAGTTCGATGGTCGAGTTGCTGATCCGACGGCAGCAGCGCAATCCCGAGCTGAAACTCGATGTGGTGGCGCTTCGAAACGAGGCCGCCACCATCTTCATGGCCGGCCACGAAACGACAGCGGCAACACTGACCTGGGCCTGGTATCTGCTCGCAGGTGCGCCCTGGGTGGAAGAGGCGGTTCATGCGGAAATCGACGCCGTCTGCGGCGATCGGGTTCCCTCGATCGATGATGTTGCGAAGCTGGACTGGTGCCGTGCGGTCATCGAAGAGACGCTGCGCCTCTATCCTCCCGTGCCGATCCTGGCACGCCAGGCGGCCGAGGCCGACCAGATCGGCGACGTGAAGGTACGCAAGGCTGCGCTTGTGCTGATCGTGCCATGGATATTGCATCGCACGGATTCACTCTTCCCCGAGCCGCATCGCTTTCACCCCGAGCGCTTCCTCGGCGAGGCACGGCCGGCGCCCTACAGCTATATCCCTTTCGCCGCCGGCCCGCGCGTATGCCCCGGTCTGCAATTCGGCCTCACCGAGGCAATTCTCTGCCTGGCGATCCTTGCTCAGCGTTTTCGCGTTCGCATCACGGATGGACACAAGGTTCAGCCACAATGCCGTCTGACGCTGCGTCCGCGTGAGGGCATGCCCGTGACATTGCATCGGCGTCGAGGATGACGGCTGGGGACGAAGGCGACGAAAGAGTTGTCGCGTCAAAGCGCAAGGCGTGGACCTATGAGCCTGCCGAGGCCCCGCCCTTGGCCGATTTCGCAGCTGGCGGTAACCGCCGCAAGGCATTTCTGCACTACTGGATCTTCGAGAACATCGACAATGCCGTCGATCTCTTCTTCTATTTTTCCTTCATGCTCTTGCCGGCAAGCGTCTGCTCCGATCTCGGCGGCTGGCTTGGGCGTCTGCTTGCTCCCCGCTTTCATAAAGCGGCTTACGGGCGCGCGGCAGCCAATCTCAAGATGATAAAGCCCGAGCTCACCGATATCGAGCTTCAGCAGCTTCTCGAGGCCTATGCCGATTCTCAAGGCCGGCAGATGGCGGAATATTCCGTTGTGCCGCGATTGGCGCGACGGCGCGTCCGCATGATTGGCACCGAAGGACTGATTGAGCGTTGCAGCCAAGGCCCGGTGATCTTCATTGCGCCGCATATCAGCAACTGGGAAGTGCTCTGGCATTGTCTTCTCGACATGGGACTTGATGTCACCATGAACTACGACCCGCCCAAACGCCGCTCACGCCACTATATCGTCAACCGGCTGCGCAAAGGAGCGGGGCTCGGAATCCTGAAACCCGGCCGCAGCTTCGTCCGCCCGGCTCTGAGAATCCTGGAAAACGGCGGCAATCTGCTGATGTTCTGTGACGAGGGATTTAACGGACACATCCGCGCGCCATTCTTGGGCAGGCCTGTGCATCTTGAGGGCAATTATGCGCTCATTGCGCGAATGGCGAGGAAGACAAATGCGCTGATCTATCCGATTTATATCGCTCGGGAGAAGGGGGCGCAATTTGCGCTAAGGGGCTTGAAGCCTTTCATGCTCCCCGAAAAATTCGGCGTTGAGGAGCACCTTGTTCAGGACGTCGCACAATTGAATGCGGTGATAGAATCGATGGTGCGCTTGCATCCAGAGCAATGGTATTTTGTCGATAATCGACTGTAGCGAGGATAAAGGCTCAATTTGAGTATTTCGTAATTTGGATATCGCACCACGTTGGTCACCTTGCGAATCTTGCGCACTATCTGTGACCTCAGGTTGCGTGATTTGATTTTAGGAGATAGAAGCCTAGTTGCTATAAGGCCAAGCATAGATGCGATTTCTCAGGGCTCAAGTCGCCCTGAGCTAAGATCTTTTAGCCGTCACCTCCGGTTTTTACCAGGGGTGATGGCAATCTACGGCATGCTGTCGAGGGATGATGCGCCGTTCAGTGCGCTCAATCGCTATGAACTGAACGGCCCCTATTCGGCCAGCAAGGTGGCAGGCCTCACATTCATTCAATTATAGCGCGCCGCAATCTGCCGCAGCGTGGCCATTCCCGAGGTGCCGGCCGCCTTATTCGCCCAATCCAGGAAGGCGCGGATACGGCGGGCAACTTTTTCGGGGTGATGCTGGCTGATGTCCGCGATTCGGTGATCGAGGAAGGGATTGCGGAAACGGTCGAGCGTCGTTGAGACATAGGCTTTTGCCTCGTCACGCATGCCGTTTGCGGCAAAGCCGGGCAGCACTTCGCTTTCATAGAGGGTGTCTAGCCTGGTCCGTATATCTTTGTCGGCCAGGATGGTACGCACGGTTTCATCCGCCGGCCGGCCTTCGCGCTGCCAGATTTCGGCAAGAAACGTGTGGCCGAGATTGAGGATATGCAGTTTCAGGCGCTCGTAAGGTTCGAGATCGTCCGTCAGTACGATGCTTAAATGTTGACATGGCGCTCGCACGCCGGGCGCGCGCTTGATCGCCCATAGGGCATAAGGTTCGGCAACGGCACCGATCGGCTCAATCGGCTCGGAAACAATGCGATCGACCAGGGTTTCGGCGAAAGCAACGTGGCCGTCAAGCCAGTCATAAAAGCCAGCCGCCACATTGTTGAGCCTGGCGCAATCGACGACCGCCTGTTTCAGAACGCGGCCATTGCCCGTTATCAGTTCGCAGGGAAGGATGATCAGGGGGCGGGCGGAGGTCTGCCAGCGCTGGACCAGAAGAGCAGCAAGTTTTGCGGGGAAAGATCGAGGAACATTGCCGTCCGAACCGAAACGATCATCCTCCGGCCAGGTCTGATAGCCGGTGTCGCCGGTGTTGGAGATGACGAATTCGGCATCCTCTACAAAGAGTTTTGACAGCTCCGTCCAATGCTCGACCGCTGAGAGGCCGCGATCGACGCTTGTAACCTGCACGGTACTATTGACTGGCTGGCCATCCAACATGCCGCGGATGATGACCGGATAGCCCTGCGGATCGCCGAAGGCGGCGACACGTCCGCTGCGGCTGCTGGCGCCTGAGACCTGAACGACGGCGATCGGACCGACATCCTGGCCGGATTGCTGTGCTTCATGCACAAATAACGCCGCATGCGCCTGCAGGAACCGGCTGGTGCCAAATTGGATGATCCGTGAGCTCAAGCCGATATCCTCATATATGAATGCTGTTGGTAGACCATGTGTGGGGATGCGGAGATCCACGCATTTGCCAGTGATTGTTTTTTATCCATAGAAAACATTGAAGTCGCCGGCCGTCAAATGTTTTCTATGTCGATAACAGAGCATTTCCCTCAGCGGGTTTGCTGTAGCGGCCTGATCGGGGCCAGCCTGGCTACACTGGGAGCTCTGGAAGAATGCTCGGGCGGTTCGGGTGGTGGGCTGTGTTTTACGCATTCAGTCATAGAACTCGCGCGCCACAAGGCCGGTTTGCCTGATCCGTTATTTTCTTGGGGCCGAGGATGATCAGCGCGCCGCAGGACCTGCCGCCCGGCGCATGTTTTCTTCGGTCAGTGTCTGGCCGTGGAATTTCGACAGTGCCGTGACGACGTCATCGATTTCTTGGTTAAGCCGCTGGGCGTCCCATTGCAGGGCCGCTGCGGCGATGGCGCCGATTTCGCGCAGGCCTGGGATCGTCAGCAGGCCTTCGATCGCCATGGTCGTGCGGCGGAAGACGATGTCGGAGAGATGCACGACCATCTCCTGGCGCACGATCCAGTCGATCTCCAGCGCGCTATGACGTGGCGCCCCGCTGACGCGTTGACTGTCACTATAGTCGCAACGGTGGGCAAGAATTTCCGCGGCGGTCGTGCCGTATCGTCCAAGCAGCTCATCTACTCTATCTGCCTCGACGCCACTCTTTGCGGCAACGGACCTGATCCAATTCGCCCGCTCATTGGAGGTGATCGGGAAATCCCGTCCGCCGCCGATCGCAAGGCGCTCGGTCGATGTCCTGCGGCTGCGTTGGAGGCGTGCGAGCACGGTATCGGTGACTTCCTCGGCAAAGCCGCGGAACGTGGTCCACTTGCCGCCAACGAGCGAGATGATCGGGAAGGGCCGTCCGGCCTGCGGTTCAAAGACGGGTGCGGAGTGATCGCGGCTGATCAGGCCGGGCGAGGAGGCATCCGAGGCGGGCAGGGGCCTAATACCGCTATAGCTGTAGGTCACCTGATCGCGGTCGAAGCGCAGGCTCGGCAGAAGCGACCTGACGCTGTCGAGAAAATAGTCGATTTCCGGCTCTTCGCAGCGAACATTGTCTGGATCGTCGCAAGGAATATCGGTCGATCCCACAAGCGCCTGGCCGAGATAGCCATAGACGAGGCAGATGCGGCCGTCATCGGCTTCGAAATAGATCATATGGCCGTTCAGGCTGCGCACCAGTTCCGGATGATCGAGCAGGATATGCGATCCCTTGGTGCCGCCGATCAGATGCGCCGGTGCTCCAAGAGCGGCGTTGACATGATCGATCCATGGGCCGGCAGCATTGATGACGAGCTTCGGCCTGACCGAAAAGGCATAGCCATCCGCGCGCTGGAAGGTCAGCAGGCCGTCGGCTGACGAAACCAGCCGGGTCGAATTTGCCGCCAATGAGGCCTGGTTCGTCTCCAGCCCGTCCTTGACCAGTTCATAGACCAGCCGTTCCGGTCGGCTGATCTTGGCATCGTAATAGATGCCGCCGGCGACGATCTCCGGCGTGACATGCGGCATTTCCTTGAGAGCGCGGCGCTTCAAGAGGAACCGGTGACGTGGCATGACGCGGTTGCGCGAGCCGAAGAAATCGTAAAGCGCGAGCCCGATCTTGATGAGCAAGGCGCCGCGGCTGCGCGGGGCGGTGGTCGAGCCCGTCAGCGTGCGAAGGGCGGCCCAGATGCCGCGCGTCCACGAGAAGATCGGCACGAAGGTCGGCAGAGCTTCGACGCAATGCGGCGCATTCCGGAGCAGCAGATTCCGCTCGAGCGCCGACTGCGCGACAAGCCGGAACTCGCCGGTTTCGAGATATTTGAGGCCGCCATGGATCAGCCGCGATGGCGCAGCACTCGTTCCCGAGCCGAAATCCGATTTATCCACGATCAGGCAGTTGACGCCCTGCAGCGAGAGATCGCGGAAGAGGCCGGCACCATTGACGCCGGCGCCGAGGATGACGACATCGACATCTCCGTCTTGATGTTGCGAGAAGCGTTGTTTCAGATCGGCGGTCCTATCGGTCATAACATCATCGTCCTGGTGTATTGCCGCAACAGACCCTGTCTTCGCGACGCAAGTGGCGGTCTAGCCTTGGGAGTGCTGGGTTGCGAGATTGCCGATCCGCGGCCAGAGCGGCGTCATTGCTTCGGCAATGTCGCGAAAGAGCTGATAGCGGATACGGTAGTCTGCGCTGCGGCCGGGATCCGGAGAATAGGTTCTGGCGATCTTGCCGACATCGCGCGGGTCGCTCTGCGGGCTTGAATAGACGCCAATGCCGGCTCCGGCGCAAAGGGCTGCCCCCCAGGCAGCGGCTTCATCGGTTTCCGTCACGGTAACGGGCATGCCGAACACGTCGGCAAACATCTGCACGACGATCGGATTGCGCGAGACACCGCCTGCCAACCTTGCCTGATCGAAGGAAAAACCGGCACTTAGGGCATCGACGTGAATCTTGTGGTTGAACGCGATGCCTTCCAGAACCGCGCGCAGCATATCGGCGCGATCATGCCAGCCGCCAAGCCCGAAGAAGCTGGCAGTGGCCTCGGCACCATAGGGCGAACCGAACAGATAGGGATGGAACAGCGCGCTCGACGGTCGATTGAACGCTGCCTCGATCTCGGGACCGAGCATGGTATGAATGGACGTGCCGGCAGCTTCGGCGCCGGCAATGTCGCTGGCGCACAGCTTATCCAGGAACCATTCGTAATTGGCTGACGATGCCGGCGAGATCGACATGTTGTTCCATTGGCTAGGTGCAATGGCGTTGCGACAGAACCAGCGGCGATCAACGCTCGGTTTCGATGACAGCGTCTCGTTGATCGAATAGGTACCGGCGATGACAGCAACGACACCGGACGCATAACCGCCGGCGCCGAGGGCCGATGCCGTGACGTCATGCAGGCCGGCAACGACGGGCGTGCCTTCGGCAAGGCCGGTGCGCCTTGCGACGGCCTCGGTCACATATCCGACGATCTCATCCGATCGCGAGGCAGGCGGTAAGGCGCTCGTGATTTCATCGACACCAAAGAGCGTGAGCGCATCCGGCGCATAATCCTGCGTCGTGACATTGGTGAAGGACGTGCTCGCCTCGGTGCGGTCGGTGCCGACAACGCCGGTCAGGCAGAAGCGCAGCCAGTCCTTGCAGCTCAGGATATGGCCGATCTCAACAAAGCGTTCGGGCTCATTGGCTTTAATCCATGCAAGCAAGGCCGATGGCGCCGAGACATGCGGCAGTTGCCCGGTCAGCTTCAAGGATTCATCGGCAACAGGGCTCTTCAGCCATTGTTCGACGATCGAGCCGGCGCGGCTGTCGAGCGAGAGAATGGCGCGTCCGAGCGGTTTCCTTGTCTTGTCGAGGAGATAGATGCCATCGCCATGCGCGGTAGCGGCAATCGCCTGAATATCGCTGGCGGGACGGTTGCTGAGCTTGATCGCCTTGGCAATGGCGTCTGCCGTCTGCGTCCAGAGTTCGTCCATGTCGCGCTCGACATGGCGGGCCTTCGGCATGAATTGGGTCACGCGGCGGCGCGCAACGGCAAGCGGCGTTCCGTCGATATCGAAGATGACGGCCTTGGTGACGGTCAAGCCGCTGTCAATTCCGAGCAGACTCGGCATTCTCATTGCTCCTGATCGCAAGCGAAGAGGGTAAGCCCTGGCGGCTCAGTCTCCGGATCATTCCTTGTCGCCGCCGGCGACGACGACATTGATATTCTTGCTGTGCATGCGCTCCAGATGGTCGGCAGGCGTCTTGCCGTCGACGATGACGACATCGAATTCGCTCAAATGCGCAAAACTGTGCAGGGCCCGCCGTTCGAACTTGGTATGATCCATCAGCAGGATGCGCTTGGCGGCGCTTTCGAACATTGCGCGCTTGATATCGACGATCTCGGGCGACTGATGGAACACCACGTCGTCGATGATGGCCGACATCGAGATGAAAGCGGCATCGGCCCGCAAGCGGTTGATCTCATTGATCGTCATCCGCCCCATGAAGGCGTTGCACCAATTATAGTACTGCCCGCCGAGCGCCAGAAGCGTCACGTCATGCATATCCTTCAGCGCATTCATCAGCGTCAGCGAGTTGGTGATCGCCGTCAGCGGAACCTTGGCCGGCAGCTGCGAGGCCATCTGCAGGACGGTGGTGGAATCGTCGAGGAAGATTGCCTGGCCAGGCTCGATGAATTGCATCGCAGCAGCGGCGATCATCTTCTTTTCGCTTGCCTGCCGATTGGCGCGATAGACGTCGCTCGATTCGATCAGGCTGGTGGCAGCGGCCGATACGATGCCGCGTGTCTTGCGGAACAGGCCGCGGCTGACCAGCTCGTCGACATCGCGATGGGCCGTCATCAGGCTGATGCCGAAACGCTCGGTCAGATCCTCGATGCGCATCGAGCCTTCCGCCATCACGGCTTCGGCGATCATCTGGCGCCTGGCGATCTGACGAGAATGACGACTGTCGCTTGGCAGCTCGTCCTGCAGGAATGCTACGGGGCTTGTCTTGTCTGTCACTTTGGCCTCTGACGCTGAGCCTTGCGGAGATCGGCTAACTGCAGCGAATGTCGTGAAAAAATATGAAAGAACAATTCGCTATCAGGATTTCTGCAAGTTCTGTCTGATGTTCAGCCAGGATGCCGCTCATCGCGGCCAAGGGATGGGGACGCCGGCGTGCGGCGTCCCCAATGTCACTACTGGGCGAGAACGAAGGGTGCCGTGTACTTGTCGACATTGTCCTTGGTGATCAGGATGCAATCGAAAAGCTGTTTTTCGCTCTTGGCACCGGTCTTGCCGGTCTTGATGAAGCTGTCGGCCTGCTTGACGGCTTCTTCGGAGAAGATAGCGACCGGTTGCAGGACAGTATACTGAAGCTCACCGGCCTTGATGGCGGCGACAGCGTCCGGCGAACCGTCGAAGCCGCCGACCTTGACGTTGGCGAGCTTGCCGGCTTCCTTCAATGCAGCAATTGCACCAAGCGCCATTTCGTCATTGCCGGAGATCACGCCCGTGATGTCGGGGTGTGCCTGCAGCATGGACTGCATCTTGTTATGGCCCTGGGTGCGGTCCCAGTTGGCAACTTCCTTGGCAACCTTCTTCAGGTCGGGATATTGCGTCAGAACGGTTTCATAGCCGTTCGAGCGGGTGGCGGCATTGTTGTCGGAGGGCGAGCCGAAGAGTTCGGCATAGTTGCCCTTGTCGCCAACGGCTTCGACCCACTGCTGAGCGCCGATCGCCGCACCCTGAGCGTTGTTGGAGACGAGCTGAGCCTTGGCAAGGCCTTCCTGGTTGATTTCGGCATTGACCAGGAAAACCGGGATGCCGGCTGCAACGGCCTTCTTGACTGCACCTACCGAGCCGTCCGCATTGGCCGGATCGAGGATGATGGCGACCGACTTGTTGGTAATCGCCGTATCGATCAGGTTGCTTTCGGTGTTGGTATCGCCCTTGTGCGCACCGACCGTGGCGGTATAGCCGAGCTTCTCGGCGGTCGCCTTGGCGATGTTGCCTTCCGTCAGCCAGTAGGGGTTGGACGGATCGTTGACGATGACGGTGATCTGGCCGGCGGCCCAAGCGGCCCCGGTCAGAAGCGGTGCCACAGCAACTGCTGCCATGACGATGCGCAAGCCTTTTTTAAACATTAGTCTCTCTCCCTTTGATGAGCTCTGGTGATGCCGGCGAACCAGCGGTCCTTTCTCCGATCGGCGTTTTTCACCGGTCGGTGACAAGTTTCGGTAAGTGTCAGCCGGACTTGGTCCGACGTCCGTACTGGATGCTGTTCATGAGCACGGCGAGCACGATGACCGCGCCGGTAAAGACCGTCTGCCAGTAGGCCGAGACACCGATGATGACGAGGCCGTCCGCCAGGAAGCCGATGACGAAGGCGCCGAGCATGGTGCCGCGCACCGTGCCGCGGCCGCCTGTCAATGCGGCGCCGCCGATGACGACAGCGGCGATCGCCGTCAGCTCATAGCTGGTGCCGGCATTCGGACCGGCCGAGGTCAGCTGCGAGGACAAGACGAGGCCGGCAATGGCGGCACAAATGCCTGAAAGCACGTAGACAGCGATCTTGACCTGCTTGACCGGAACACCGGAAAGATCGGCAGCGCGCTCGTTGCCGCCAGACGCATAGAGCCAGCGGCCGAAGGCGGTACGGCTAAGCACGATGCCACAGATGATCGCAAGCACGGCAAGGACGATGACACCGATCGGGACGCCGGCGAGGCGGTTGAAGCCCAGCCAGTTGAAACCCGTGTTGCCGAGTTCGGGGCGGCCACCGAGATTGTTGTAGGTAAGTCCGTTGGTCATCAGCAAGGCGATGCCGCGGGCAACATACAGGACACCCAGCGAAGCGACGAAGGCCGGAACGCGCAGGTAGGCGATGAGCACGCCGTTGACCGCACCGACCACGCCGCCGAGAATGCAGGTCAGCACGACGACGGCCCAGACCGGCGGATAGAGAATAACGCCGAAGCTCGAAAGCGTGACACCCTGCATCAGGAAACCGGCAATGCAGCCGGCAAGGCCAAGCGTGGAGCCGACGGAAAGATCGATGCCGCCATTCAGGATGACCAGCAGCATGCCGATGGCAAGGATGCCGAAGATCGCCACATGCGAGGCCATGGTCAGGAAGTTGCTGAGCGAGAAGTAATAGGGCGACAGGAAGGAGAAGACCGCGATGATGACGATCAGCGCAAAGAAGGCGCGTCCTTCCAGGATCAGCCGCACGAGACTGAAATTCCGCCGCTGTCCGTTGGATACTGGTTTCTTATCTGTGATGTTTGTGACTGACATAATCAGTGCTCCATGAATGCGGCTAGTGCGCGACCACTGCTTCGCCGGAGGCGGCCATGATCTTTTCTTTGGTGACATCAGGACCGAATTCGGCAGAAATCCTGCCGCGGTGCATGACGATGATGCGATGGGCGATGCTGAGGCACTCGGCGACTTCCGAGGTCGAATAGATCACCGCCAGACCTTCCTTGGCGCGCTCGGCGAGCAGCTTGAAGACCTCTGCCTTCGCGCCGATATCGATGCCGCGGCTCGGCTCGTCGAGCAGGATCACGCGAGGTGCCGTCGCCAACATTTTGCCGATGACAACCTTCTGCTGGTTGCCGCCCGATAGCGAGCCGATTGCCGCGTCGCCGCCGTCGGTCTTGATATGAACCTTGCGGATGGAGTCGCTGACCAGCGATCGCTCGCGACCGCTTGAGGTGAAAAGACCCTTGGTAAAGGCGCCGATGCTGGCAAGCGACAGGTTCGAGCCGACGGTCATCGTCTGAACGAGGCCGTCGCGTTGTCGGTCTTCGGGGACCAGCACCAAACCTTGTGCGATGCGTCCGGCGATGCTGAGACCACCGACATCCGTGTTGCCGAGGAGCACGCGGCCGCCGCTCGAGCGCAGCCGTCCCGCCACGCATTCGAGCAGTTCGGTACGGCCGGCGCCCATCAGACCGTAGATGCAGACGATTTCGCCGGCGCGGACTTCAAGCGATAGGCGATCGACAGCGTTATAGGCGGCGCCCGAAGGGCCAGGAACCGTGAGATTGTCGATCGTCAGCGCCACGTCGCCCATTCTGTGGCCGGTCGGCGGGCTGCCGAGGTCAAAATTGTCGCCGACCATGTTGCGCACGATCCATTCGAGATCGATGTCCTTGCGCTCGGCATAGGCGGTCATGTTGCCATCGCGCAGAACGACGGCGTGATGGGTGATCTGCAGCGCCTCTTCCAGATGATGCGAGATATAGACGATCGACACGCCGCGGTTCGTCAGGTCGCGAATGACCTTGAAGAGAACTTCGACCTCGCTGGCGCTGAGCGCGGAGGTCGGCTCATCCATGATCAGGATGCGGGAATTGACCGATAGAGCGCGAGCGATCTCCACGATCTGTTGCTGGCCGAGACGCAGATCCTCAACCGGTGTCATCGGATCGATATTTTCTTCGAGCTCCTCCATCAGCGCCCGGGTCTGGCGTTCTTCCTCGGCAAAGTCGACCACGCCTCCCTTCATGATCTCGCGACCCATGAAGATGTTGTCACGGACGCTGAGGTTCGGCGCTAGGCTCAATTCCTGGTGGATGATGGAAATGCCGCAGGCGCGCGCATGCGTGGAGGAGGCGAAGGAAATGGGGGCGCCATCGAGGATGATTTCGCCCGATGTCGGCTGGATGACGCCGGACAGGATCTTCATCAGGGTGGATTTGCCGGCGCCGTTTTCACCGAAGAGGGTGGTGACCTCGCCGCGGCGAATATCGAAATTGACACCCTTCAGCGCATGGACGCTGCCATAGGATTTGGCAACGTTCCGGGCGGCAAGAACGACTTCTCCCGTGAGCGTGCCATTGTTCTGGACCTGGCTCATTTCACATCGACCTTTACCGGGGTGACGAGCCAGTTCTTCGGATTGATGAGCTTGAAGACTCCGACGACTGTTGCCGTCTTGCCGGTCAGCTTTTCAGGGTCCAGGCCGCCAAGGGTCGCCTTCTTCATCTCGTTGTTGATGGCGGAGCCCGCGTCCTGATATTCGATCTGGTTGGTGAATTGTCCGAATTCAATCTTGCCAGTCGCATCGCGAAGATCGGTGCCGTTGATCGCAGGGCCCGTCTGGATGCGAACGGTGATGCCGTCAGGCATGCCGTCGACCTTGAATTCGTTGAGGTTAGCCTTGCGTTCGCCGAAGGCGCCCGTCAAGGAGACGGGAAGAACGGGACCGGTTGTAGTCGCGACGCCATATTTCTCGCCGGCCGCCTTCTTGTCGGCGAGAACCGCACTGGCGAGCGTCACCGCATCGACGGCGCGCTTTTCGACATCGGCCTGCACTTTCGGGAATTCGGCAGTGCCATAGGTGTCCGGTTGGAAACCCTGTTCGCGCACGTCGTGTTCGGAGCCGATCTTGACCACCTTGGTATCGGCGGCGATGGCGCCGATCACGATCACAAAGGCGGCGATGCCGGTGACGATCTTCACCTTGGAGCCGGTCGGCTTGGCAGTTGCGTATTGAGCTTGCGTATTCATGTTCAAACGACCTCGGGCATGTCAGCCGGATTGCCTGATGGAGAAAGGGAGAAAAGTGCCGCGATCCGGCTTAGTGGCAGTCGGGTCTGCGCATTTGGCGCGGGGCGCGTTCCGCTTGGCTCCGGGCTACGCCGTCACCGAAAGGGAAATTCAACATCAGGAGCCTCCTCAGCATATAGGCGACTGTCTCCTCCAATCGCCCTCTTCACATTTTCCGCATCTATGCGATATTTGTGATATAAGTATGTTAATAACTGCACTTCATATGTTATAAATCTTTAAGGCTGTCAACCGTGATTTAGTGCGCTTTGTATTCGGTGGGCCTCTATGAGTTTCAGTGTTTCCTGTTTTTTCGCGCCTAAGCTTGCTGCTCTATTGGTGCGCTACGGGCGTCCTGCGATCGGTGCCGCTTTAGCCGCCTTAACTGCAGGGAAATTACTTAAGTGATTAAAATAATTGGTGAATATGGAAACGGCGCACACATATTTTGCAGCGTCTTGCTGACCCCTTCGAGGAGCTCCGCTCGTTGCGTCAATTTTCTTCGATTGCAGTCGCTGCTCCTGCCCGCGGTGACGCGACGTTTATTTTCATCTATTTTATATGAAAAAAATTACAATACCAGAAAATTATTACTGCAGCCGCGATATCTTTGTGTTATGAGGGCGGCATTCGGATGAATCGTGAATCCATTGTCTGTTAAGTGGTGCTTCATTCGTCATTCTGTCTGTGGAGTGGCAAATATAGCGACGACGAATGCGGACAAGCATAGCTTATGCCCTTGGTCGTAAGGGGAGGAATGAAAATGTTTGTGATGTTTGCTTGCGCTCGTGTTGCAAGACGCGGGATGGCGGGGTTGGCGTCCAATGCCTAAGAGTGACGGGATCATCATCGGGATCGATGCGGGGACCTCTGTTTTGAAGGCGGTTGCCTTCGACTTAACCGGAAAGCAGATCGCTTCCGCTTCGGCGCGAAATCGCTACCGGACGGGTGAAGACGGATCGGTCACGCAGTCGCTCGGCCAGACCTGGACGGACTGTGTCAGCGCATTGCGCGGGCTTGGGGAGAAGGTCGAAAATCTTGCCACCAGGACGGCTGCGATCGCGGTTACGGGGCAGGGCGATGGCACCTGGCTTGTTGGTCCTGGCGATGCGCCCGTCGATGATGCCTGGCTTTGGCTTGATGCCCGCGCAGCATCGACGGTCACGCGGTTGAGCGCCCTGGAGGGTAACCGCGCCCGCTTCGAGGCGACCGGCACCGGTCTCAATACCTGCCAGCAGGGCGCGCAGCTCGCCCATATGGATCGCTTCATGCCTGAGCTTCTCGATCGAGCCGAGACGGCGCTGCATTGCAAGGACTGGCTCTATCTCAATCTGACAGGCATTCGCGCGACCGATCCATCCGAGGCAAGCTTCACTTTCGGCAATTTCCGCAATCGGCAATATGATCTTGTTGTCATCGATGCGCTCGGCCTTGCCCGCCGGCGCTCGCTTCTTCCCGAGATCGTCGATGGAACGGAGATCAGCCATCCCTTGACGGAAACAGCGGCAAAGGCCGCCGGTCTGCTGGCCGGAACGCCGGTATGTCTCGGCTATGTCGACATGGTGATGACCGCACTTGGCGCCGGAGTTCGCACCGGCGGCCAGAACGCGGCCTGCTCAACGATCGGATCGACGGGCGTACATATGCGCGCAAAAGCCGTGCCGGATGTCCAGCTCAATGACGAAGGGACTGGCTACGTGATCGCCCTGCCGATCCCTGGTATCGTCACGCAGGTCCAGACCAACATGGGTGCGACCATCAATATCGACTGGATTCTGAAGATTGCGGCAGATCTGATGTCCGCAAGCGGGAGCGAGATTTCCTATTCCGACCTCATTCCGCGTATCGACGCCTGGTTTGCCGAAGCGCGGCCGACGAATCTTCTCTATCATCCCTATATTTCCGAGGCCGGCGAGCGCGGTCCCTTCGTCAATGCCCATGCGCGTGCAGGCTTTACCGGCCTTTCGACGAGGCACGGCTTTGCCGACATGCTGAGGGCCGTCGTCGAAGGGCTCGGCATGGCAACGCGCGATTGTTATGCCGCCATGGGCGACATGCCTTCGGAGCTGCGCATCACGGGAGGAGCTGCCCGGTCGCGCGCACTGCGGGGGTCGCTGTCGGCCGCCGTCAAGGCGCCGGTGCGCATTTCCGATCGCGAGGAGGCGGGAGCCGCGGGTGTCGCGATGATGGCCGCTGTCGCGATCGGGGCTTATCGCGACATGGACAGTTGCATTGCCGACTGGGTCACACCGCTGCTCGGCGAAGCCGAAGCGCCGGATCAGGAAAACGTCGAGCGCTATGACCGCTTGTTCGACGCCTACAAGGACGTGCGCCAGGCGATTGCGCCCGCTTGGGACAAGCTGGCCCAGCACTAGCCGTTATCAGGCCGGCGAGCGAGCGCGGCTTAAAAGATTGAATTGAAGATGCCCCAAGGGCATTTGAACCAGGGCATCCTTAGGAGCATGACATGATGGAACCGGAAATCTTTGATCTTTTCGTGATCGGCGGAGGCATCAATGGTGCCGGCATTGCGCGCGATGCAGCAGGCCGCGGCCTTTCGGTTATCATGTGCGAAAAGGGTGATCTCGCGGAGGGGACGTCTTCGCGCTCCGGTAAGCTCGTGCATGGCGGCCTGCGTTACCTTGAATATTATGAATTCCGCCTGGTGCGCGAGGCACTGATCGAACGTGAGGTGCTGTTGAACTCGGCCAGCCACATCATCTGGCCGATGCGCTTCGTGCTGCCGCACAGCCCGACGGATCGTCCCGCATGGTTGGTGCGTCTCGGCCTGTTCCTCTACGATCATCTCGGCGGCCGCAAGAAGCTGCCGGGCACCCGCTCGCTCGATCTGCACCGTGACCCGGAAGGAGCGCCGATCCTGGATCAATATTCGAAGGGCTTTGAATATTCCGACTGTTGGGTTGATGACGCCCGGCTCGTTGTTCTCAACGCTCTCGACGCTTCCGCCAAGGGCGCGCGGATCTTGACGCGCACGGCTTGCGTCAGCGCCCGGCGCGAACAGGGTAATTGGCTCATTCAGATGCGCAGCGAGCGCTCCGGCGAGGTGCGGACGGTGCGCGCCCGCGTGCTGGTCAATGCCGCCGGTCCCTGGGTCAACGACATTATTGGCCGTGTCGTCGGCTCGAACAGCCAGCGCAGCGTCCGGCTCGTCAAGGGCAGCCACATCATCGTTCCGAAATTCTGGGCCGGCCAGCAGGCCTATCTCGTCCAGAACCACGACAAGCGCGTGATCTTCATCAACCCTTACGAAGGCGACAAGGCGCTGATCGGCACGACCGACATTCCCTACGAGGGCAAGCCGGAGGACGTGAAGGCCGACGAGAAGGAAATCGATTACCTCGTCACGGCGGTCAATCGCTACTTCAAGGAGAAGCTGCGCCGCTCCGACGTTCTGGAAAGCTTCTCCGGTGTGCGGCCGCTGTTCGACGACGGCAAGGGCAACCCGTCTGCTGTCACGCGCGACTATGTCTTCGATCTTGACGAGACCGGCGGCGCGCCGCTCCTGAGCGTCTTCGGCGGCAAGATCACGACCTTCCGCAAGCTCTCCGAGCACGCGATGCAGCGGCTTGCGAAATTCTTCCCGAAGATGGGTGGCGACTGGACGCGGAGTGCTGTTCTGCCGGGCGGCGAAATCCCCGATGCCGATTATGTCGCCTTTGCCGATACGCTGCGTGCGGCCTATCCCTGGATGCCGCGTGCGCTCGTCAATCACTACGGCCATCTCTATGGCGCCCGCACGAAGCAGATCGTTGGCAATGCCGCGTCGCTTGCTGAGCTCGGCCGCCATTTCGGCGGCAATCTCTATGAAGCTGAGGTTCGCTATCTCGTGGCTTGCGAATGGGCGCAGGCGGCCGAAGACGTGCTCGTGCGTCGCACCAAGGAAGGGCTGCGCATGACGGCTGAAGAGAAAGCAGCTTTTGCCGCCTGGTTCGACGCCGAACTGGCGCTGGCCGCCTGAACCACCAGATCCTGCCGGAGAATACGCATGCCCTTGACGCTTTCACTCAACACCAACCCGCTTGTCAATCGCTTTGCCGAGCCGGCCGATCTGATCGAGACCGTTGCGCGCGATCTGCGCATCCGCGATCTGCAGTTGACGCACGAATTCATCAATCCGAGCTGGCAGGCACCGGTCATTCGCCGGCTGACGCGCGACATGCAGGCAGCCCTGAAACGCACCGGCGTTCGCGTAACCTCAGGCATGACCGGTCCCTATGGCCGTCTCAATCATTTCGGCCACCCGGACAAGGATGTGCGTCGCTATTATATTGACTGGTTCAAGACCTTTGCCGATATCACCGCCGATCTCGGCGGTCATTCGGTCGGCACACAGTTCGCGATCTTCACCTACAAGGACTACGACGATCCGGTCCGGCGTGAGGAGTTGATCGAGATCGCGATCGACTGCTGGGGCGAGGTGGCCGAACATGCCCAGGCTGCCGGTCTCTCCTACATCTTCTGGGAGCCGATGAGCATCGGTCGCGAATTCGGCGAGACGATCGAGGCCTGCCTTTCCCTGCAGGACAGGCTAATCAAGGCGCCGTTCGCCATTCCGATGTGGATGATGGCCGATATCGATCATGGCGACGTCACGTCGTCCAATCCCGATGATTACGACCCCTATGCCTGGGCGCGTACCGTGCCGAAAGTGTCTCCGATCATTCACATCAAGCAGAGCCTGATGGACAAAGGCGGACATCGCCCCTTCACGGCGGAGTTCAATGCCAAGGGCCGGATTCAGCCCGAACCTTTGCTCAAGGCTTTCGCGGAAGGCGGTGCCAAGGACAATGAAATCTGCCTGGAATTGTCGTTCAAGGAGCGCGAGCCCAACGATCGCCAGGTCATCGCGCAGATTGCCGAAAGTGTCGCCTTCTGGGCGCCTCATATCGACACGGGCGCTGGTGACTTGCATATCTAGCCGGTGGAGCGGCCGAGTCCCGATTCATCAGGTACCAAATTCTTTCGAGGAGGTGGCCGGATCGGACACTATGGCCGGAGAGAACAGGCGAGGGACTATGCCTATGGAAATGAAAGGGAACGGACGATGACGGATGCGGATGCTTCGCTCGCCGTGCGGGCGGCATGGTTGCACTATGCAGGCGGGCTGACGCAGTCCGAAGTGGCGAAACGTCTCGGCGTTCCTTCGGTGAAGGCGCATAGGCTGATTGCGCGCGCGGTTGCCGAAGGCGTCGTCAAGGTGACGATCGATGGCGATATCGTCGAATGTGTCGAGTTGGAATCCAAACTTTCGGCTCGCTTCGGGCTGCAATATTGCGAAGTCGCACCCGATCTGGGCGAGGAAGGCTTCGAGTTTCGCGCACTCGGTCAGGCGGGAGCCGGCTTCCTGCGGCGCGAGATCGAGAGCGGCAACAATAGGGTGATCGGCCTCGGCCATGGCCGAACGCTCTCCTCCGCCGTCCATCATCTGTCGCGCGTCAGCGCCAAGGATTTACGTTTCGTCTCGCTGCTCGGCGGCCTGACGCGTAACTATGCAGCCAACCCCTATGACGTGATGCACCGCATAGCCGAAAAGACCGGCATGCAGTCGCATGTCATGCCAGTGCCCTTCTTCGCCAATACACGGGAAGACCGCGATGTGCTGCTTGCGCAGCGCGGCGTAAAGGAAGTCTTCGACCTTGCAAACGGTGCCGATCTCAAGCTCGTCGGTCTCGGCACCGTCGATACCGATGCCCAGCTCGTCTTGTCGGGCATGGTCGAGCCGAAGGAGATCAAGGAGATCACGGCGGCCGGGGGCGTCGGCGAAATTCTCGGCCATTTCTTCGATGGCGATGGCAATATACTTGAGACGACGCTGACCTCGCGCACATTGTCTGCCTCCCTGCCGCGCATCAAGGGCGAGCGGCTGGTCGCGCTCTCAGGCGGATTGCCGAAGGTCGAGGCCATCCGCGCCGTCCTCAAGAGCCGCTGTCTATACGGTCTGATAACGGATGAGAAAACGGCGCGGGCACTCCTAAAGGATGAGGTGTGATGCCAGCGGCAGCAAACAGGAGTTCATCTCAATATAACAACAGAAATGTTGATTTGTGAGATTTTGATGTTATATCTCTCCTGAATTCCATTTCGGGCCAAAGGCCGGAGTGCAAGGTGAAACGCGAAGAGCGCCAGCAATCGATCATCAATCTGCTCGTCGAGCACAAGACCGTCGATCTCGACGATCTCGCTGACCGCTTCGTCGTGTCCAAGATGACGATCCATCGCGATCTCGATGATCTCGAACAGGCCGGCGTGCTGCGCAAGGTCCGGGGCGGCGCGACCATCGATGCCGGCACCCAGTTCGAAAGTGATTTCCGGTTCCGCGAGCGCCAGGGTCATGACGAGAAGCTCGCCATGGCGCGCACGGCGCTGGAACTGGTCGAGCCCGGCATGACCGTAATGATCAACGATGGGTCGATGGCGGCAGTTTTGGGCGAGATGCTGCTGCAGAAGCGGCCGTTGACGCTAATCACCAACAATGCCGCGATCATCGATCGGATGAAGAACGAAAGCGGCATCACCCTGATAGCGCTCGGCGGCATCTATTCCGCAAAGTTCAATGCTTTTCTGGGCGTCGTTACAGAGGAGGCATTGTCGCGGCTGCGGGCCGACATCGCCTTCTTGTCGACGCCAGCCGTTTCCGGCAAGCTCGCCTATCACATGGACGATAACGTCGTGCGCACCAAACGGGCGATGATCGCATCGGCGGCCAAGAACTGCTTGCTCGTCAGCCATCAGCGCATCGGCCATACCGCACTGCACGTAATGGCCGATCTGACTGATTTCGACGCCGTAATTACCGATCGCGCACCTGATGCCGACATCCTCGAGCAATTTCGCCGCGACGGCATCGCTCTTACCATCGCCTCGAACCAGGATATGACATGACAGAGAAGCCACGCTATTGGATCGGCACCAGCTGGAAGATGAACAAGACGCTTGCCGAGGCCCGCGCCTTCGCTGACGCCTTGCGTGCCGCCGATGCTCTTCGGGATCCTCGCATCCAGCGCTTTGTCATTCCACCCTTCACAGCCGTGCGGGAAGTTAAGTCGATCCTCTCGGAAAGCTCCGTCAAGGTAGGCGCTCAGAACATGCATTGGGCCGACCACGGTGCGTGGACGGGGGAAATCTCGCCGTTGATGCTGAAGGATTGCAATCTCGATATCGTCGAGCTCGGCCATTCGGAGCGTCGCGAGTATTTTGGCGAGACCAACGAAACCGTCGGCCTCAAGACAGAGGCGGCCGTCCGTCATGGCTTGATACCGTTGATTTGCATCGGCGAAACGCTGGCCGATCGTGAAAGCGGCCGTGCAACGGAGATCCTCAGCGAGCAGGTCGTCGGCGCTCTGTCGAAGCTTTCGGATGCCCAAAAGCAGGCCGATATCCTGCTTGCCTACGAGCCTGTCTGGGCGATCGGGGAAAAGGGCATTCCAGCCGAGCCATCCTATGCCGACGCGCGCCAGGCGGAAATCATTGCGGTCGCGCAAGACGTGGTCGGTCGAAAGATTCCCTGCCTCTACGGCGGATCCGTCAATCCGCAAAACTGTGAAGAACTCATATCCTGCCCGCACGTAGACGGGCTCTTCATCGGCCGCTCGGCCTGGAACGTCGAGGGCTATCTCGACATTCTCGCCAAGTGCGCCGCCAAACTCTGAGGAGACATATCATGAAGCTTGCTATTGCTGGAGACAGCGCCGGTGAAGGCCTCGCCAAGGTTCTCGCCGATCATCTGAAGGAGCGTTTCGAGGTGAGCGAAGTGTCGCGCACTGACGAGGGGCCAGATGCGTTTTACGCCGACCTCGCCGACCGCGTCGCCTCCGGCGTCATCGACGGCACCTATGACAAGGCGATCCTTGTCTGCGGCACCGGCATCGGCGTCTGCATCTCGGCCAACAAGGTGCCGGGTATTCGCGCGGCGCTGACCCATGACACCTATTCGGCGGAGCGCGCGGCGCTCTCGAACAATGCCCAGATCATCACCATGGGTGCCCGCGTCATCGGCACTGAGCTCGCCAAGGCGATCGCTGATGCCTTCCTGGCGCAGACGTTTGACGAGAATGGCCGCTCGGCCGGCAACGTCAAGGCTATCAACGAGGTCGATGCGAAGTACAACGCCCGTTAAGAGCGATTTTGGGAAAGGGCAGGCGGTTTGTCTGCGCTGCCCGGATGGCTGCCTCCCAGGCTGGATCGAGCCAATATCAGGCGAAGGCACGTGAAGCGCCTTCGCCTGATTATTTTTGTAGGCCTACGACGCGGCCTGTCAGGCAGCGGGGGCCAATGGCTGTGTCGCCTGGTGGCGTGCCCAGGCGATACCGTCATCGAGCGAGGTCGCGCGGTAGGCAAGATCGGTGCCGCCGGAGAATGCCGCCATGAACCGGCGTATCTTGCCATAGCTGTTGTCCAGCACCGCATGCGGCCGTCCAAGCAGGATCGAGCAGATATGGACATGCAGACGGTCCGTGACGATCGCCTGGCCGCGGGAAATCTGGCGTATGCCGCGTCTCAGACGATTATGTGCCGCTGCGTCGAGCTTGCGCAGCCTTATTTCCGCCGGTTTGAGGGCCATGAGAGCCGTTGCCGCGCCGATCGCCTTGGAGATGCGCACACGCTTGGCGGATTCGGTCGTCCAGTCCTCTTTCGGGATATCGGGATAGGCGGAAAGATTCGCCTCGCCCACCTTCTCAAGATCGGATCTCAACATGGCAAGCACGGGAAATTCCGGGGCCTCCGGCCGGATTGGGCCGATGCTGAAGGCCATGTCCGGGCAAAGGCGCACCTCGCAATCGAAATGCTTATGGGCAAACTCTTTCGATTCCTCGTCGCGCACCAGCAGTACGAAATGCTTGTGACGTCCGATGACGCGGGCGCTTTCCTCAATGCGTGCCTGCGACTTGTAATGGATGGATTGCGGGAACTGGATTACCTGCCGATTGGGAAATCGCTCCAGAACCCGTTCACGGAAGTCCTGATGCGCATCCCATATGTCGCCGAAATTGCCGCCGCCATGAATGAAGATCGGGCCGGTCGGCATGGTGCGGTCGAGCTGCTCGGGCGAGAAATCGTCGATGCGCGAGACATAGGCCGGCCGCTTGCCGTATCGCCTGTTGAGATAAGCCATTTCGCCGAGCCATATGGCGGAGTCGCCGCAGTTGCGGATGTCGGGAAAGTCGAGGATCGCCAGAGGTTCATCATTGCTGATGTAATCCTTCAGGCAATCGTGGATCATGTTGTCCAGTTTGGCGATCAGCTGTTGATTTGATGGTAATGTCATTTCCCCATTCCCCCATTCAGATGACAATCAGTCCGGCCGGTGTCGGCCGCGCGCTTCAGGCAGGCCGAAGTCTCGGCAGCACCTTGCCGAGTATGTTTCGAACCTCCGTTTCCGGGCCGGCCGGCCGCTTCATCAGCGTCCACAGCAGGAGCGTCGAACCGCAATAGAGCAGGCCGCCGAGCAGGATCAGGATTGCGAGATGCGTTACGAGCACGAACTTGTCGTCCGTGTAGGCAAGATGGCTCGAGGCAAAAGAGACGCCCGCCGCCATGATGGCGACGCTCGCGAGTGCCCGAAGGTTCACCGACAATTGCTTTGCAACGGTGATGCCGGTGAAGCGTCGCACGAGCATCATGTTGACGGCCGTGCTGAAGAGGCCGGTGAAGACGCGGCCGGCAATGACCCCCGGAAGCCCATAGAGCATCAGGCCGCCAATCATGATCGGGACACGCAGGCAGAACATCTGCGTGTCCCGGACGAAGAGCACGCGCGTCTCGCCCTTTGCCATGCCGAGCGGCTGTACGAGCGAGCCCAGCGTCTGCAGCGCAAAGACAGAAGCAAGCGACTGGATGATGAAGATGACGGGCGCCCATTTATCGCCGAGCGCCAGCCTGACCAGCGGATCGGCAGTCACGGCAACGCCGATTCCGGCTGGAAGGGCGACTGCCGCGACCAGCGCCTGTACGCGTTGATAGGCGGCGGCTAACCGGCCGGGATCGTTATGAATACCAGCAAAAGCCGGATAGATCGTCTGCGTGAGCGGAGCGGTCGCCTCCCGCGTCGGCATCATGGCGAGGTTACTGCCGACCGAATAATAGCCGAGCTGGATGCCGCCGAGCATCTTGCCGACAAGCAGATAGTCGAAGCGCCAGTTGAGCGTGCTGACGATCTGGCCGGCGGTCAGCCAGGCGGAGAAGGAGAAGAACTCCCGCATGTGCTGGAAGGTGATCCTGGGGCGGAAGGGCAGCACGAGATAGGAGACGATGACATTCGTCGCCTGGCTGATCAGCGTGCCGACGATCAGCGCCCAATAGCTTTGATAGATGATGGCGATCGCAACCGAGGCGACAAAGCCGGCGAATTTCTGCGAGACCGCAAGCACGAACTCCTGCCAGAAGATCAGATCGCGCTGCAGCATGATGCGGCGCGGATTCGTGAGACCACCAAGCAGCATGCTGATACCGAGAGCGAACATGACGCCCGCCAGTCTAGGCTCATTGAAAAGGGCCGCCGCCGGATAGGCAAAGATCGCAAACAGGATGCAGATCGCCAGCCCGCGCGCGGCATTCAGGGTCCAGGCGGCACTGAAATGGGATTCGTCCGGTGCAGCATGACGGATCAGCGCCTCCGAAAGGGAAAGTTCGGTAATGGTCGTGACGATCATCAATATCGTCATGCCAAGGGCGACGACGCCAAAATCGGCGGGCGCGAGATAGCGGGCCAATACGAAGGTGCTGAGCGTTGCAAGTCCGTTCACGATGGTCCGGGACAGGCTTAGCCACATGCTTCCTTTGACGAGCCGTCCAGTGATGCTGCTCATGCGATACTGAAGTCCCACTGCGCTATGATGCGACCTCTTAACCGCACGAATATTGCTTGCCGTAACAGCGTCTTAGCTGCTGAAACGGCTGCACAGGATTATGCAGGATCATATGGTCGCTATGGATGGGGCGGACCCCGGCGTATGAGCGGGAACTAGTTCAGCGATTCCTTAAGTCAACGTTCAAAATTCATTTTCACATCAGTTTTAATTCATTTTCGTATCATTTCCTTTGCGGTGCAGCATTTGCCTTTCAGATGACCAAAATTGGTAAGGCCGCTCCTGAGAAACGCTCCTCTTCGCGAGCGCGAAGGCTTTGCTTTAGATTGCTACCAGCGCGGGAGGACGCAAAAGCCCGGGCGATGGGAGACCACCCGGGCTTTCTTGTCTGTGCGTTAAGCCGAAGGGCCTCTATTTGCCGCGTCTGGTCGCGAGCCACTGCTTGAATTCGACGTTCGTATCGGTCTGGATGGCGCCGACGCCGGCGTCAACAAGCGTTCCCCATACACCTTCGGGGTCGCTAAGCGCCCGGCTATCGTTGAAGTCGAGATTGTAGGAGACATCGAGCGTATTGATCCAGAGCCGGATATTTTGGCGCTCCAGCTCCTCGCGCCCGGCTGCGAGATCGGCAATGTCGGTAAATTTCACTTCGATCATCGGCGCCTTGAGCGGTTCGATCATTCGAAGATCATCGGTAAACTTGCCGGGCCGGACACGAAACATCGGCATATGCGGGATCGATCCGAACCAATCGGCATCGAGCACGGGGAAAGAGCCGCTTTGCGGCTCGACATCCGACTTGATAATGACGTGATCCTCGGCACTCAGCCGACGCACCGCGGCAATGACCTGCGGCAATTCACTCGGAAATTTCGTGTCGATATTGACGAAGACGCGCCCGCGCGCCTCCTCCAGCGCCTCTTCGAGCGTGGGAATACGCTCATCCGTCAGCGCCGTCATCTCTCCGCCAGCGCCGGCACGCAATCGTGCATCACGGACCGTGGCGAAGCTGCTTGCTCCGACGACACCTCCGGCGGAAGTGGTGCGGTCCAGCGTCTTGTCGTGAATGACGACGAGATGGCCGTCGGCAGTCGCCTGCGTGTCGATTTCGACGAATTCCACGCCAAGCTCGGCTGCGGCGCGGATTGCCGCCAGCGAATTCTCCGGTGCCGCCGACCAGAGGCCACGATGGGCGACCGTCAGAATACCCGGATTGGCCCGCGAGAGAAGGTCGTAAATATCGGCTGGGCGGCGTGAGGAAGAAGCGGCGGTCTGATTGTGCATGGAACGGGACTTTCGTGCGATGCCGGTTCGGCGGCTTGAGTGAGTGAATGCGGACGGGAGTGGGGGACGGCCGAAGCCATGCCTGGCTAAGGCGCCACTAGGCTATTAATACGCATAAAGTGTAGTATTTATGACGCGACGCCGGAAATATCTGTTTGTGTGATGGTACTCGGACGGATGAGCGGCTAAGTCGGTGTGACAGGACCAGGATCGCAGCCATGGCAGCACATGAAGAATCTCCGCTGGCAAGCGAGAATGAACGCCTCATCCTCGATATTGTCCGCCGTCACGAACCGATCCCGCGTGCGTCCATTACATCTTACACGAATTTGACGCAGCAATCCGTGCATCGCCTGGTCGAGGGACTGACGGCTCGCGGCCTGCTTCGCGCAGGGACGCCGCTCAAGGGAGCGCGGGGCCAGCCGAGTCCGACAATCGAATTGGAGCGGCAGGCGGTTTATTCGGTCGGTATTTCCGTCAATACCGATGCCGTGACGCTGTCGCTTGCCGATTTCGGCTGCGGCATTGTCGATCAGGAAACGGTCAGAGGCATACTTTCCGACCGCAAGGCAACGCTGGCGACGCTTGCCGAGAAGCTGAACTCGGTCCTGCGACGCCGTGGAATATCGCGCGGGAATCTCATTGGGCTGGGCTTTGCCATGTCCGGTTTCTTCGTCGGCGCTGATCGTCAGTTCAATGCTCCAGAGCCCTTGCGTGATTGGTCGCTGATCGATCTGCAGCCGGAGCTTGAGGACATCTTCGCATTGCCGGTATGGCTGGAAAACAATGCAACGACGGGCGCCATAGGCGAGAGCCTGAGCGGCGTCGGTCGCTGGTGCCAAACCTTCGCATATCTTTCCTTCAATTATGGATTTGGCGGCGGTCTCATCCTGGAGGGAAGGCCTTATCTGGGTTTCCACGGCAATGCCGGGGAATTCAGCGTCATTTATGATGCTGAGGAGAAGCCGCGGCGGCCGGCCCTGCAATATCTGATCCACACATTGCGGGAGAACGGGATCGACATAGGCTCTGTTCAGGAGCTGAAGCAGGATTTCAACCCTTCCTGGCCGGGTGTGGAGAGCTGGCTTTCCGAAGTCATGCCTATGCTCGAGCGTCTGATCGCGACGCTTACCGGGGTGATCGATCCGCAGGCCATCGTCTTCGGCGGGCAGCTGCCGCCAGTGCTTGGGCAGATGATGATCGACCGCGCCCGCCTGCCGTCGCAGCGCCCGCACCGCTATGGTGCCGCACCGCCCGGACCTCGGCTGGTTCTCAGCGAAACCAAAGGTGATGCCAGCGCGATTGGAGCGGCTCTGCTTCCGCTGAAGTTCCGATACTTTCTGTAGCGCTTCATCTGCGTCGCTTCGCGCTGCTGCGGCTGGTCGAGGGATTTCAGTTCCGCCTCATCAATGTTTCAGTGTGCTGTCAGAACCGCTTGCTAATCCACGGCCCATATTTTCTGGACGATCGCATTGGCGCGTAAGACTGCAATCATTGTCGGCAATGGCAAGCTGGAACGCGATATCGCCGGTATCGTGGACGAGGCGCAATTCGTCATGCGTTTTAACGAGCCGGTCCTTTCCGGCGGCATGAGCGGCGAGCGCACCGACATGATCATGCTGGCAGCATCGAGCAAGACCTTGTATCGGCGGCTCCTCGATCCGGATTTCATGGACAACGCCGCGTTCAAGGCCACACAGGTTTTCATGCTGGCCTATCACCCCGATATCATTCGCAAGTATCACCCGCGGCCCAACATCTTTCAGCGTCTGCAAGGCAGAAGAGGCGATTGGACGATGCAGGCAATCGAGTTGCTGGGCAGGGCCGGCAAGGAGATCCGCATCATGCCGCCGCAGACCTATATGGATAGCTGCGGTGAGCTCGGCATTTCCGAGCATCGCATGCACAAGGTCTTTCCCAGCACCGGCTTTCTTGGCATCCGTTATGCGCTCGCAAGGTTCCCCGCGTCCGAATGGGACATCAAGCTATGCGGCTTCGGCTGGGAAGGATGGAAGCGGCATGATTGGCAGAGTGAGCGTAGCTGGGTCGAAAACAAGATTGCCAATGATCGCGTCAGCCTGATCGCCTGATTAGGCCATGGTCTTCATTGGTGAAGTTCTGCCGGCCTATTGGCTATTGTCGCTGCCGAGCAACCCACGAAGCTCCGGCAGTTTGTCGTTCACCAGCCAGCCATAATAATTTTCTTCCGGCAGTTTCTTCCCGCCCGCGGCGTCCGCTGCTTGCCGCAGGGCGGCCGCACGACGGCGCGGCTGGCCGACATTGTAAAGCGTTGCCGTCAAGCCGGGATTGTCGGTGATGTCGAAACCCTCGGCGCGATAGGCGTCGATGGCATCCTTTGCGATAGCGGCGATATAGATCACGCTGCGATCGGGATCCATGATGTCGCGGTAGATCGCCTGCGGATCGTCGACGGAAAGCTTCGGCAGGCCGCTCGTCGCATGGACGAGATCGGTGACTTCAAGGGCTGTCAAAGGGCTGATCTGCCCAAGGCCGAAGGTCTGGCCGGCAAAGAAAGGCTGGAAGAAGGCGCGCTGGAACGTCATGTTTTCGTAAGCGACGCCGTCGATGACCTTGCCTCGAAAACTCTTGTCCCAGGTCTCATCGCGGCATTCCCACAATTCGGCGCTGCCGGTGAGGGCGTCGCAACGGGCGAATTCCGGCTTCTTCAGGAAGGTCTGAACCGTCACGTCCTTATAGGCAAACTTGAAATCGGACTGTGAATAGGCGAGCGCCTTGACGTAGTAGGACTTTACCCTGTTGACGATCGTGATGTTGTAGGTGTGTTCGCCGACGAGCGCGCCAACGATGTGGATGGGATCGATCTGGTAGGCCTGTCCGGCCTTCCTGATCGAGGCCATCAAGTCCTTGTCGTCGCGAAGCACGCCGACGATCTTCTGATATTTTTCGTCGTAGGTCGTGTTGAAGGCCTTGGCCCGCAGTACCGAAGTGTTCGGTATGGGCGGCTGGACGCTGTTGCGATTGCCCGGCGGCACGCGCACGAGCTCACGCGCGGAAGCGGCATTTGTCAATGCAAGGATAAAAAGGAGACCGAGTGCCGGGAGTATCGACAGGCGTGTTCGCATTCGCAAGCTGACTTTCCAAAATATACCCCGGCGCGGGGACGATCTTGATACGCGATCACTATCCGAAGGCAAGAGCGTAAGCTTCTTCCGCCTCGCGAATCACAATAAACTTCGATCAAAGCAGCTTTCGGCTGCAGAGGCATACGGGATACGGCCGTCCAGGGTTGAGTTCCCGTGGTCCAGGCTTTCGAAAGGATGTCGATGCAACATCTCGTGATCGCAGGGAGCATCTTGCTCGCAGCCGCGCCCGGCGAAGCCTTGCCGACCATGGCGGACGTCCCGGCGCTGGCCAAGGCAGCGGTCGCGCGGCGCATAGAGGTGCCGCCCTCTGCCATCCATATTCTGGCGGCCAAGCCGAGCGAACGAATGCCAGGCTTCGTCGTCTGTGGTCGTGTCGACCCGGCAAGTGCAAATGGCAGCGCCGGTGCGGAAAGCGGAGAACGCTTTTTCGTCGTCATTCCCGGCAATTTTGCCATCCTGGACCAGGACGGCAAAGGTCTGGTCGATAGCTATTGGGCTGCCAATCACTGTGAATGAGACGCCAAGGCCTTGCTGATCATGGCAAGCTCTTCAGGTGTGCGACCGGATTCCAGCCGAACCCAATCGTTCGGATTATCAGCCGTCTGGCGCTTGATGAAGGTATAGCCCGTTCCGCTCCAGTTTTTGACTGCATCGGTGAGATTGTCGAGGATGAGATCGCCGTCGTTCGTGCGCGCCATCAGGACAAGATGTCCCTCGTTATGGGTGTCGAGGACGACCGTCAGCAGCAGGGCGGACCGCGGCCAGCCTGCTTCGACGAGCAATCTCTTCTTCAGGAGGACATAGTCGTTGCAGTTGCCGGCACCATCGTCGGGATAGGTCCACCAGTTGACGATGCCGAGCTTGTAGATGCCGTAATGATCATTGTCGCCGATGCCCTGGATCTCGTGATTGACCAGGCTGTTGATCTGCTGCAGTTGCAGCCGATGATCGCGATCGAGATTGACGAATTCCGTGCTCTTCTGGCCGGCCACGCATTCGGTTGGTTGCGCTTTGCAGAAATTGATCCAGCCGACGGGTACGCTCGCCTCCGTCACCTCGCGCGCAAATTGGTGCGCGTGCGCCGCGGCGGTATTTGCTACGGGTTTTGCCGTCGTTGCCGTCGAAAATAGCAGGCCGGCGACGAAGAGAAAGCTTGCAGCGACGAGAAGTGAACGCATACTCGGCTCCATGAGTTGGGCTCATGAAATCCGACGCGGTCAAATTTATTCGAAATAAGATTATTTGCATTTTATCGAACCTGCGCTTTTGGTCGGCGCGGCGGTCAGCGACACCTATGCAAACACCAAGTTTACGATTTCCGATTGGTTATGCCGCGTCCGCCGGAGCAGGCATGCCCCGGGTCTCTTGGAAAAACATATGTGAATTGAATGATTTATCGGATTATGGGAAGACCATCTGGCGCGTTTATGATTTGTTGGTCTTAAATGCGAATCTTCATCGCGGATGGCCGATGGAACAGCCAGGGAATTGCTCGGGAGGCCTTTATGATCGACGATATTCTCGACCGGATGACGCTTGAAGAGCAGGTCTCGCTGCTGTCCGGCGCCGATTTTTGGACCACGGTGCCGGTCGAGCGTTTTGGCGTCCCGAAGATCAAGGTCACGGATGGGCCGAACGGAGCCCGCGGTGCCGGCTCGCTGGTTGCCGGCGTCAATGCGGCCTGTTTTCCCGTTGCGATCGCGCTTGGCGCGACATGGAACCCGGCCCTTGTCGAGCGCATGGGCGTGGCGCTTGCCGGCCAGGCCAAGAGCAAGGGCGCCTCGGTGTTGTTGGCGCCGACGGTCAATATTCACCGCTCCGGCCTCAACGGCCGCAATTTCGAATGCTATTCCGAAGATCCGATGCTGACGGCCGAGCTTGCCGTCGCCTATATTCAGGGTGTGCAGAGCCAGGGTATTGCCGCCACGATCAAGCATTTTGCCGGCAATGAATCCGAGATCGAGCGCCAGACGATGTCGTCGGATATCGACGAGCGTGCTCTTCGCGAAATCTATCTGCCGCCGTTCGAGCAGGCCGTGAAGAAGGCCGGCGTCATGGCCGTCATGTCCTCCTATAACAGGCTGAACGGCACCTATACGAGCGAGCATCCCTGGCTGCTGACCAAAGTCTTGCGGGAGGAATGGGGGTTCGACGGTATCGTCATGTCGGACTGGTTCGGCTCGCATTCGACGGTGGCAACAGTCAATTCCGGGCTCGATCTCGAAATGCCCGGTCCGACGCGCGACCGTGGCGAAAAGCTCGTGGCGGCGGTCCGCAACGGCGAGGTCAAGCCGGAAACGGTGCGCGAGGCTGCTCGCCGCATTCTGACATTGCTTGAGCGGGTCGGCGCCTTCGAGAAGACGCCCGATTTGAGCGAACATGCGCTTGATCTGCCTGAGGATCGCGCGCTGATCCGCAAGCTCGGAGCCGAGGGTGCCGTGCTCTTGAAGAACGACGGCATTCTGCCGCTGCAGAAGGCAGGCCTTGGGCATGTGGCTGTTGTCGGGCCGAATGCCGCCGAAGCCCGGGTCATGGGTGGCGGCAGCGCCCAGATCGCAGCCCACTACAGGGTCAGCCCCTTGGAAGGCATCCGGCAGGCACTGTCGAATGCCAACAGCATTCACCATGCTACCGGCTGCCGCAACAATCGCCTCATCAATGTCTTCTCCGGTGAGATGCGGGTGGACTATTTTAAAGGCCGCGACCTTGCAGGGCCGGTGATCGCCACCGAAACGGCAAGCAAGGGCGAGTTCTTCTGGTTCGATCTGCCCTCTTCGGAACTCGATCCCAATGAGTTCTCCGCGCGCATGACAGCCTCCTATGTGCCGACTGAGAGCGGCGAGCATGTATTCGGCATGACGAATGCGGGTCTCGCCAGGCTCTTTGTCGATGGCAAGCTGGTCGTCAACGGCTATGACGGCTGGGCTCGCGGCGACAATTATTTCGGCACCGCCAATGTCGAACAGCGACAGGGCATCCACCTGGAAGCCGGACAGAGCTACAAGGTGGTGGTCGAATATTGCTCGTCTGCGACGACAGAGGAGGGGATCAATCTGACGGCGGTGCGCTTCGGCGTGGAGAAGCCGCTCGGCGAAGAGGCGATGCTCGATGCCGTCCAAAAGGCAAGCGATGCAGACGTCGTTCTGCTCTTTGTCGGCCGCGATGGCGAGTGGGATACGGAGGGCCTCGATCTGCCAGATATGCGCCTGCCGGGTCGTCAGGAGGAGCTCATAGACCGGGTGGCGACCGCCAACGCCAATACCATTGTCGTGCTGCAGACCGGCGGCCCCATCGAGATGCCCTGGCTCGGCAAGGTTCGGGCCGTGCTGCAGATGTGGTATCCCGGCCAGGAGCTCGGACATGCCGTTGCCGACGTGGTCTTCGGCGATGTCGAGCCTGGCGGACGTCTGCCGCAGACCTTCCCGAAGCGCCTATCGGATAACTCCGCCATGGTTGGCGACGCATCCGTCTATCCCGGCAAGGATGGGCATGTGCGTTACGCCGAGGGCGTCTTCGTCGGATATCGTCATCATGATAAGCGCGATATTGAGCCCTTGTTCCCCTTCGGCTTCGGTCTGGGCTACACGCGATTTTCCTGGGGCGAGGCGCAGGCTTCGGCAACAAGAATGGACCAGGATGGGATCACCGTGACGGTCGATGTCACCAATATTGGCGAAAGAACCGGTTCGGAGCTTGTGCAGCTTTACGTGCGCGCGCCTGCTTCGGCAGTCGAGCGGCCGGACAAGGAGTTGCGCGCCTTTGCCAAGCTTCGGCTGATTCCGGGTGAAAAAGGCACCGCCTCCCTTGTCGTTCGTCCGCGCGATCTGAGCTATTTCGACGAACGGATCGGAGCATTTCGAGCCATCGCCGGTCGCTATGAGCTTCTCGCGGCCGCCAATGCTCTCGATATCCGCTCGGCCGTTGCGATCGAGCTTGAAAGCGAATGGATCGGTGAGGTTTCGGACCGTTCGCTCTGATATCGCAAACGGTCGCAGCTGACGAAATCAAGCATAAGTAAAGAAGGGCGCAGATCTGTGCCTTCAATTGTTGCAGATTTTGCATTGGCGCGTGGAATTTCCTAGCGGCGGCGCATGCGATAGGGCGGCAGCCGGCCGGAAAATGCCGACGTCTCGTCGTCCTCTGCCGATGCTTCCATCTGGAAGATCTGGCCCACGGGCTTTGGCCGGCCGAGGAAGAAGCCTTGCGCCTCGTCGCAACCCTCGACGCGCAGGATTTCGAGCTGATGGTTGGTCTCGACGCCTTCCGCCAGAACAGGGATATCCAGGCTCTTGCCGAGCGTCAGTACCGCGCGAACGATCGCCTTTGCCTGAATGCTGTGATCCACCTCGTTCATGAAGGAACGATCGAGCTTGATCTTGTCAAAGGGGAAGGATCGCAACGTATCGAGCGAGGAATATCCGGTGCCGAAATCATCGATGGCAACGGTCACGCCGAGAGCCCGGATCTGCCGCAGGACATGTAAGGTCCGAGTTTTATCGGCGATGATTGTGGATTCGGTAATTTCAAGTTCCAACCGCGATGGCACAAGGCCGGTTTCGAGAAGGATCGTATGAACGAGCTTTGCGAGATCCGCATGAGCAAACTGTACGGGCGAGAGGTTGACGGCGATCTTGTAGGGCTGCTCCCATGATGCCGCCTCCTTGCAGGCCGTGCGCAAAACCCATTCGCCGATGACGAGGATCGTGCCGCTTTCTTCTGCGATCGGAATGAATTCCGAAGGCGGCACCGGGCCATGCTCGGGATGATGCCAGCGGAGGAGGACCTCGTAGCCGCAAATCTGCCCTGTGCGAACGGACGTCTGTACCTGATAGTGCAGGTCGAGCTGATCCAATTCGACAGCGCGGCGCAGATCTTGCGCCAGCGTATGACGGGCGCGGGCAGCTTCATCCATCTTGGATTCATAGAAGCAGACGGCGCGGCCGATGTCGGCCTTGGCGCGATACATGGCGAGATCGGCGTTGCTGACGAGGCGCTCCTGGTCGACGTCATCGTCGGGATAGATGGCAACACCGATGCTGGCCCCTGTCGCGGTCTCGAAATCGTCGATCCGGATGGGCTCGAACAGGACCTTCTCCAGCCGGGCCACGAAATCCAGAAGCTCGCTCTGCTCCCGGAAGCGCTTGGCAGCGGCAAACTCGTCACCGCCGACACGGGCAACGAACTCGCCGTCCCTGACGAGGCGCAGCAGGCGTCGTCCGATTGCCTTCAGTGCCTGGTCGCCGGCCTTGTGTCCTCGCAGGTCGTTGATTTCCTTGAAGCGATCGAGGTCGATGCCGATGACCGCGAGTTTTACGCCGTCTTCCTTGGCATGGCCGATCTCGCGCTGCAGATGGTCAGTGAAACTGCTGCGGTTGGGGAGGCCCGTCAGCAGGTCGTTGAGTGCCATATGTTGAAGTTTTTCGATGGATTCGCGCGAGGCCCGCTCGTCGATCATGTAGCTTGCCACGCCTGTGCCGATGATCAGCAATCCGCCGCCGGCCACCGCAACAGCCATAGCCTTCAGTGCGTAGGCGTCCGCGATCGCGGCGCCGGTTACAAGCGGCGTGACAGAGACGGCCGTCATTGCGGTAAAGTGAAGCGAGACCACGGCGATGACGAAGAGAGCGAGGCCGGCGATCGGGGAGAGCTGCCAAGGCCGGCGCACGGCCTGATTGAGTGCAAGCGCTGCAAAAATCACGGAAAGGGCAACGGAAGCGATAATATAACCCTGGTTCCACTCGACGATGCCATCGACGTGGTAGGCCAGCATACCGGTATAGTGCATGCAGGTGATGGCAAGGCCGACGACGGCTCCACCGAATTCCGGTGCGATGCGCGGCAGGCGCGACAAGGCGACCGCAAAACCGCCGGCACAGCCGATGGCGGCCAAAAGAAACGAGGCCATCGTCAGGATGGGATCGAAGGTGACCGGCGCGCCGACTTCATAGGCCAGCATGGCTATGAAATGCGTGCACCAGATCGACGAGCCGGCAGCCACGGCAGTTAGAAAAATCCAACCGCCGCGTTGAAGGTCGCGCGTCTTTTCGGCTCGGCGGAGCAGATTGAGGGTGATCCATCCGCCGCTGACACAGACGAACGCCGCCAGGAGAACGAGCCACAGATTGTGCTCCGTGAAGATGCAGGAAAGAACGCGCACGCAAAGATCCCAACAATAGCCATCAGGGTGAGGGGCAGTTTCCAATGCGGTCAGCTGCGCCTGATATCGACACTGCTGCTTTCACGGGTAAACACTGAAAATCAAGTAAAGATGCTTTGGGTGAGATTGCAATTTCTGCAACCATCGGCTTTGTGCCCGCTGTATATCTTCTTTACGAAGTATTGGATTTCGCGCATCTTTTTCGTTTCGGGCGGGGCCGTTCATCGCCTTCGATTTCCATCCGCCGTTTGCGCCATACACAGATATATTACGGATTCTTGGTAAATTTCCCCTGAATATTGGAAGTATAATTGAGAAACTCTCCCTTATGAGAATCTAAATATCTTTCGAATATAATATACATAAGTATATTTGAAAGTAATAATACTTTCATTTTAGCGAATGTTTTGACGCTGCAACTTATAATGTAGAAGGTTTGCTTGTGAAGAGATTTAAGATTTATCTGAAGTCCCTTTATGCCATGCGAAAGCTCTCGGGACGGCTGTTTCTGGATCGGTCGGGCAATTTCGGGATCACAACGGCATTGGTCGCCGTTCCGTTGATCGCGGCTGGGGGACTGGCGCTCGATATCACCAATGCGATGCTTGTGCGGACGGAGTTGCAGAATGCTGCCGATGCGGCGGCGGTCGGCGCAATCGCGGATTCGTCGCCGGCGGTTGCGGCTGCCATGGCCATGACAAGCGACGGGACCGTCACGATCGGTCAAAGCGATGCCAACAAGCTCTTCTACGGCCAGGCGTCCAGCGATATACAGAACATACCGGTCAACGTCAGCGCCGGGGTAACGCGCACGGGAAATGTCGTCTCATCGACGGTCAATTTTTCGGCGAACGTACCGACGACGTTGAGCCAGATTATCGGAAAAACATCCATTCCCGTGAGCGGCTCGGCATCCGCACAGTATCAGACGGCGACCTTCATGGATTTCTACATGTTGCTGGACAACACGCCATCCATGGGGATCGGTGCTACCATAACCGATATTAATAAAATGGTGGCAAACACGTCGGACAAATGTGCCTTTGCGTGCCACGACAGCAGCAATAAAAACAATTACTACGAACTTGCAAAGAGCCTTGGCGTCCAGACCCGCATTGGCGTCGTCGGGCTGGCGACACAGTCGCTTACGGATACTGCCAAGACGAACCGGGTGACATCCGATCAGTACAGGATGGCCGTCTATACATTCGGTAAAGATACCTCGACAATTGGCTTGACCAACGTATCCCCGCTATCATCCGATATGGCGCAGGTCAGCGATGCCATCAGCAAGAATGTGGACCTGATGTCTGTTCATGGACAGAACGACAACAGCGACCAGGATACGAGTTTCGATACAATGCTGACGCAACTCGCGCCGATTATCGGTACGGGCGGCAGCGGAAAAACCAGCTCCGATCGTCAGAAGGTTCTCTTTCTTGTCACTGACGGCGTCGGCGACAGCTATAAGCCCAACACCTGCACCAAGCCGACCACCGGCGGGCGTTGCCAGGAGCCGCTCGCCACTGCCTTCTGTCAGCCGTTGAAGAACCAGAACATCAAGATCGCCATCCTCTATACGACCTATTTCCCGCTGCCGACAAACGGCTGGTACAACCAGTGGATCGCGCCGTTTCAATCGCAAATCGGCACCAATTTGCAGACGTGCGCCTCGCCCGGCCTCTATTTCGAGGTGAGCCCGACGCAAGGTATTTCGGATGCGATGAACGCTCTGTTCCTCAAGGTCATTCGCACGCCGCGCATCACAAGCTGACGCCAAGCCGCGCGCTGACCAGACCGGGAAGGCTAGGCGAGGGCCAATGATTTGAGCAGGCCGACGATCTTCTGGCGCGTTCTGGCATCCTTGATTTTTGTGAAAGCCCGATTGAGTTCCAAGCCCTCTTCGGACGAAAGAAATCCGACGAGGTCGTTGCGCGGCGCGTCGGTTGGAACGGGATTGTCAAAGGCTGCATTATCGAAGAAGTGCGATATCGGGACGCCGAGGCTGTCAGCAACACGTTGCAGACGACTTGCGCCGACGCGGTTGACGCCTTTCTCATATTTCTGGACCTGCTGAAAGGTAAGGTCCAGTTTCTCGGCGAGCGCCGATTGGCTCATGCCGAGCAGGCGCCGTTGCGCGCGGATACGTCTGCCGACTTCGACATCGATCGGGCTCGGCGCCTTCTTTGTTGCGATATCTTGCACTGGTTCCTCCTCCTGGCGCTTATCGATCATTTGGTCCGAAGGCTGATGGCGGATGCCGCAGCTCTCCTGAATGTCTCATTGGCTACGCTTTAGCGCTATGACTGCCGGGAGCGACGGCAGACGGCAATCACGATTCATTGCGGATCGCAACGAGCTTTCCGTTTCCTGCGCATTTGGGATCGGCCCCGCGCAATTTGACCATTCGTGAGCGTACCACTCGGGGTCAACGTACTTTCGCCTAGCTGGCGGCTGCTTCGCGATGGACTTGACGCACCGTGTCGATGAAAGCCCTGAGCTTCGGTGCCAGCTCGGCGCGACGCGGAAAATAGAGGAAAAGGCCTGCTTCGGTCACCGCATAGTCACCCAGGACCTGAACAAGCCTGCCGGATGCGATCTCCGCCTGCACGAGCGGCTCGAAGACATAAGCCAATCCCACGCCGGCTAACGCAAGCTCGACGGCTGAATGCGATTCCGTGACGATCGCCTGACCGCAGACGGCCACTGCGACATCCCGTCCGTCCTCGACGAATTCCCACTGGTAAAGGCCGCCGGAGCGGATAAGGCGATAACCGATGCATGTGTGATCTGCGAGATCCGCCAATGTCTTCGGCCGCCCGAACCGTCCGATATAATCGGGGGATGCGACCACGATCGCGCGGAAAGGCGGGGTCAGGCGGACCGCCACCATATCCTGAGCGATCATCTCGCCGACGCGGATGCCGGCATCGAAGCCCTCGGAAATGATATCGGTCAACCGCTCATCGGAGAATATCTCGATCTCAACCTCCGGATAGCGTTCCGCCATGGCCCTGATGACACGGGTTATCGCAAGCGGCAGGCTGATGCGGGAGGCATTGATGCGCAGCAGGCCGCTCGGCTTTCCCTTGGCCGCCTTGATCCGCTCAATGCGCTCATGAATGTCCTGCAGCGCAGGATTAATCGTTCCGATCAGGCTTTTTCCAGCTTCCGTCAGCGCAACACTGCGGGTCGTTCGGGCGAAGAGCGGCTGTCCAAGTCTTTCTTCCACCAGCCGAACGGCATGGCTGACAGCCGATGGGCTCATGCCCAGTTCGCTGGCAGCGGCGGCAAATCCGCCGCGGCGCGCCACGGCGGCGACGATAGGTAAATGTGTGAGCAGATCGCGATCCATTGCTGAGCCATATCGCATAATGAATGCAAATTAAATTACCTTATCGAACGGGCGGAAAGCAGCGAAGCTATAAGCACTGAATTGCGACCGACCGCTTTCGATCATCGAGCTGGTTTGGTCCGCCACAGAGGAGAATAGCGATGAGCATGGAATTTTACACGCTGGGCAACAGCGGACTGAAGGTGACGCGGCTTGCGCTTGGAACCATGACCTTCGGCACGGAATGGGGATGGGGCGCCGACAAGGAAGCGGCGCGAGCCATCTTCAATGCCTATGTCGATGCCGGCGGCAATTTTTTCGATACTGCTGATGCCTATACCGGTGGTACGTCGGAGACTTGGCTGGGCGAGTTCATCGCCGAGCGCGGCTTGCGCGACGATGCCGTCATTGCGACCAAATTCACCATGAACCTTGTGGCACAGACGCCGAATGCGGCCGGCAATGGCCGCAAGAATATCCTGCGGGCGGTCGAGGGATCGTTGAAGCGGCTCAACACGGACTATATCGACCTCTACCTCATGCATTGCTGGGACCGCCTGACGCCACCGGAAGAGGTAATGCGTACCTTTGACGACCTGGTACGCTCGGGCAAGGTCCGGCATGTCGGCCTGTCCGATGTTCCGGCTTGGTATGCGAGCCGCGCCCAGGCCATTGCCGAATATCGCGGCTATGAGCCGATCTCGGCGCTTCAGCTCGAATATTCGCTGGCCGAGCGCAATATCGAGAATGAATTCGTACCGTTCGGGACGCGTTACGGTGCCGGCATCATGGCCTGGAGCCCGCTTGCGAGCGGTCTGCTCAGCGGCAAATATCGCCCCAGCAGCCAGGGAGAAACGGCCGGCCGGCTCGAAACCGTGCGGGGCACGACCAATCCCGGTTTTCAGAAATTCAACGAGCGCAACTGGGCAATCGTCGCCGAGTTGGAAAAGGTGGCGGGCGAGCTTGGACGCAGCATGGCACAGGTAGCGGTCAACTGGGCGATGACGCAGCCCGGAATAGCCTCGATCATCGTCGGTGCCACCAAATTCGAGCAACTGAACGATAATCTCGGTGCATTGGACTTCGCCATACCGTCCGAGCTGCGCCGCCGCCTCGACGACGTCAGCGCCTTGCAGCCGACCTTTCCTTATTCGTTCTTCGGCCCGGAGGTCCAGGGCGGCCTGACCGGTGGTCAGACTGTCGGCAGCAAGCCCGTGGGTTACTATCCGGATCTCAACATCTCGGGAAAGTTTGCAGGCGTCAGCTAAAGACGTCACAGCCATCGCAACGCCCGGGCAGCTGACAGCGCGTTGCGATGAAATGAACGATTGCCTTGTTTCCTCCGGTTTCTGCTGCTAGAGACCCCGCCGTAGCTTTGAAAAGCCATGAAATCCGGTCGCAGCCCACCCGGTCAAAACAAGGGATCCTGAATTATGAAGACTATCGTGATCTGCTCCGGCGGATTGGACTCCGTTTCGCTCGCCCATAAGGTCGCAGCCGAACATCAGCTTATCGGCCTCGTCTCCTTCGATTACGGCCAAAGGCACCGCAAGGAGCTGGAATTTGCGGGCGCCTGCGCCAAGCGTCTCGGCGTGCCGCATGAGATCATCGACATCACCGCCATCGGCCGGCATCTGACCGGATCGGCTCTGACAGATGATGTCGAGGTGCCGGACGGGCACTATGCCGAGGAAACCATGAAGGCGACGGTCGTGCCGAACCGTAACGCGATCATGCTGGCGATCGCCTTCGGGCTTGCGGCGGCGCAGAAGGCGGATGCCGTTGCCGTTGCGGTTCATGGCGGCGATCATTTCATCTATCCCGACTGTCGCCCGGGTTTCATCGACGCCTTCCAGCAGATGCAGAACCAGGCACTCGACGGCTATGCCAGCGTTTCGCTCTGCGCGCCCTATGTGACGATCTCCAAGGCGGATATCGTTGCCGATGGCGCCCGGCATGAAACCCCCTTTGCCGAAACCTGGTCCTGCTACAAGGGCGGAGAGCGCCATTGTGGCCGCTGCGGCACCTGTGTGGAGCGGCGCGAAGCCTTCCATCTCGCTGGTATCGCAGATCCTACGGAATATGACGATGCCGATTTCTGGATTGCCGCGACATCGGGCTTTTCGGCCGAAGAGGTGAAGTGATGTACCGCATCACCAAGGAATTCCATTTCTCCGCCTCGCACCAGCTCTCGCATTTGCCTGCAGATCACCAGTGTGCGCGCCTGCATGGGCACAATTACATCGTCGTCGTGGAGCTTTCGGCCGGCGAACTGGACGAGAATGGGTTCGTGCGAGACTATCATGAGCTACAGCCGCTGAAGCGCTATATCGACGAAGGGTTCGATCATCGCCATCTCAATGATGTCTTTGGACATGACCGGGTGACCTCGGAGTATCTCGCCAAGCATTTCTATGACTGGTGCAAGGAGCGCTTGCCGCAGACATCTGCCGTGCGGGTCAGCGAAACACCAAAAACCTGGGCGGAATACCGGCCATGAGCGAAGCGCCCATTCGCGTCAGCGAGATATTCGGGCCGACGATCCAGGGCGAGGGCATCCTGATCGGCCTTCCGACGATCTTCGTGCGCACCGGCGGCTGCGATTATCGCTGCTCCTGGTGCGACACGCTGCATGCCGTCGATAGTGACTATCGCGATCAATGGCGGCCGATGTCGGTCGATGAGATCTGGCAGGAGGTAACGCGACTTTCAGGCGGCAAACCGCTGACCATCTCGCTCTCTGGCGGCAATCCTGCGATCCAACCGCTCGGCCCACTGATTGCGCGCGGCCATGCGGAGGGATATCGCTTCGCGCTGGAGACTCAAGGGAGCTTGGCCAGGGAATGGTTCGCCGAACTCGATGTGCTCGTGCTGAGCCCGAAGCCTCCATCGAGCGGCATGGCGACGGACTGGACCGCCTTCGACGACTGTCTGCGCATGGCGGGCGACGGACCGCAGATCGCCTTGAAGATCGTCATATTCGACGATCTCGACTATGAATATGCGCGAGACGCGGCTGCTCGCTATCCTCGATTGCCCGTCTATCTGCAACCCGGCAATCACACGCCGCCGCCAGCCGATGCAGGCGATGCCATTGTCGATATTGACGGCATCGTCGAGCGGATGCGCTGGCTCGTGGACAAGGTCAGCAGCGACCAATGGTTCGACGCGAGGGTATTGCCGCAATTGCACGTGCTGATTTGGGGCAACAAACGCGGCGTTTGAGCCTCACCCGGTCTATGATGTTCAAAAAGACCTTACCGGCAATCGGCGGCAGCAAGACGGAAGCGCCGAATATGCATCCATAAATCCGCTTATTGCTTCTATCGTCTGTGCAACAGTCGATCAACCAGAGTTGGGCATTTGGCTATCCGTATAGGGTGGCCGATCAGCGAATTCAGTCGGGCCGTCAGGCAATTGCCGCCCATTGCTATTCGTCAGACTATTCATACAATTATCGCGCGCGCCGCCGGTATAGCCATGTTTGAAGCAAATCATGGAGTACCAGCCCTGCAGATCTTGTGGCGTTGCGACTTTATTCTGACAACCGGATACCGCCATCACGGCAATCAGTCCCATTGTCACTGCCAGGCTTCTCGCAAGCATGCTGGTCGTCTTCGTCGATCTGCCATCAAGAGCACACATCTCTCCCCTCCGCCCTGACCCGTTCGATAGCACTGCCACCATAAATTTAATTACTAACTATGAATGTAAATATTTGCTTGTAAAGTTTCTCGCCTTGATAACAATCAGCGAGGGATAGCCATTCGCACGGCGGTGAGCAGCCCCAACGAGGAGGTATCATGAAAAAACTGTTGATTGCATCACTCGCAGCCATGATTGCGCTGTCTGGAGCAGCCTTGGCGCAAACGGCAGCCGACATGAACAAAAATCTGGATGGTCTGTTTGGCGAGCATCAAGCCTATGCCGACTTTTTCGCCAAGCTGAAGACCGCCGTCGGTTCCGACGACAAGGCAACCGTTGCAGGTCTGGTCTCCTATCCTTTTTCCGCGCGGATCAACGGCAAGGCGGTCAAGATCAAGGACGCGAAACATTTCGCTGCGGACTACGATCAGGTGATTACCGCCAAGGTGAAGGATGCGGTGGTAAAGCAGAAATACGAGACACTGTTTGCCAACGCGCAGGGCGTCATGATCGGCGACGGCGAGCTTTGGTTTGCCAAAGCCGGCAAGGACGTCAAGCATATGACCATGCAGATCACGGCGGTGAACGATTGACCTTGATCACTCCCGCTGGTCCTTAAAGAGACCGATGACAACAAAAGGGCGGCTGAGAGCGGCTCGTTTTAACAGAGGAATCAGGGGCATGAGGGCGTTTGGGGGAGTTTTGGGAGCCTGTGCGCTGGCTGTATTGGCCTATCCGGTCCATGCAGCCGACTTCGATTACAGTTCGCTCATCGGAAAATGGCAAGTGCAGGGCGTCAAAGTCTCGGGGAATGGCGCACAAGCTCTGGTAAACAACGATCCGCAATATATGGGCGCCGTCGTCGAATTCGACGCGGGCAAGATCACCTGGATCAAGGGAACGAAGGCCAAGCCGATCGATCCGACCAGCGACAATTGCAATGCAGCGCCGAAATTGACACCCGCCGACCATAACGATGCGGACGCCGGCTACAAGGTCAAGGGCGGCTATAACATCCTATGCGGCTCCCAGGGATGGGGACCCGGCGCGGTCGTCTTGCCCGTTCAGCCCGATACGGTTTCGCTCTATTGGTATGATGGCGGCATTCTGTCCCTGAAGCGGGAAAATGTTGCCGGCAACGGGTCCGGATCGGGATCGGCAGGCGGGGCAGCCAAGGTCGCCACGGCGGGACAGGCAAGTGCTTCCGGTGCGGGAGATTGCGGGAATGCCGCCACGCAGGCCGATATGAACGAATGCGCCGACAAGTCTTTCAAGAAATCGGATGCCGACCTGAATGGGGTGTACAAGCAGATCGAGCAGCGCCTGAAAGACAATGCCGACACGAAGAAATTGCTCGTGACCGCACAACGAGCTTGGGTCGCCTTTCGTGATGCCGAATGCACCTTCCAGACATCAGGTTCTTCTCAGAGCAGCATCTACCCTATGGTCTATTCCATGTGCCTGGATACGGTTACTCAGTCGAGAGTTCGCACGCTGGAAGCCTATCTGAATTGCGCAGAAGGCGACACGAGCTGTCCGGTTCCTGCGGGTAACTGACGATCCTCACCTCCTGCCCAGATAATCGTGATGGAGCTCGACATGAAACGCGTTCTCATTATCCTTGGCGTGGTGACCCTTCTCGCCAGCTGCAAGACCGCGGAACAACAACGCGCCATCGACATGGCAAATGACAACAAGCAGTGTCAGGCTCAAGGCTTTGCACCTGGCTCGCAGGCGTTGGCGGAGTGCATGGACACTGCCGCTCAATCGCGCGCGGCCGACCAGACAAGACAAGCAGCTGCGCAACAGGCCTGGTTCGACAGGAACGATGCCAATTTCCGGAACTGGCAGCAAAAGGTCGACAATAGCGATAACTGGTCACCGCCGACGCGTAACCAGAACATCGATACCAGGCCGCAGTTCGACAAACAGGGTAATCCCAACTTTGACGCCCAGGGCAACTACCAGGGCTGCCATAGCATCGGATGTCAGGTCGACATTCCCGACAGTACCAATTGATGCACGGACGGCGGCGGCGATCGTGCTGACCACCATTCGCCTGTCGCAGCTGTCGAATTGCTCATCGCCTGCAGGCGTAAGCCGTCCTGTTTGCAAGCGGCAACATCAAGCATTCGTTTGGGATTTCACCACGTTCCGCAGAGATTGCCAATCACGGCTTATCGGTACGAGCATTGTCCCCGGGTGGCGTTGGCTCAAGTTCGGCATCGAAAATCCCGGCAAGCGTCTTGAGGATCTGCAGGACGGCCGGATGATCGCAGGTATAGTATCTATACTGCGCCTGACGGCGCACTTTGACGATGCCGGAATGATGCAAGCGGGTCAGGTGCTGGCTGAGCGCCGATTGCGATATTCCAAGCTTCTTGGCCAGGCTGTTTACATCCTCCTCACGGCCGGACAGATGAATACAGACCTCAAGGCGTTTGGGATTTGAAAGCTGGCTGAGAAGATCTGCATGGTAGATGAGACGCTCATCTTCTGTGGTCTGATCTGAGGAATACATAGCACGGCCAATCGTCGATAGTTAATCTTAAAATCCCCCTGCAGCGCGTGATGATAAGCGCAAAAGTTGCAAAATTATGGTTTGGATATTCCAAAACGTCGCATCCTCGCGGAGCAGGCGGCCCCTCCCAGTTCGGCCGATTTCCAGGAAATCAACCTCTCCCAGCGGTCAACTAGGGTCCCATTGTAATTTTGGAATATGTACCGCTTTGGGTTTTGCAATTATTCTGTAACAAAATCGAACGAAATGCCTTGTTTTTGTCCGGGTTCTGACATCGCTCTGCTAATAAAGCGGCTTATCTTCTGCTCCAACGAACAGGAGGTAACCATGACCCAAAGGGACTTGACGATCGCCGAAGTTCTCAAAGATCCGCTGATCCGCCAGGTCATGCGCGCGGATCGCATTTCCGTGACTGGAATGGCAAGCCTGCTGCAGGATGCCGCGCGTCGGCAGGAGCGTGCCTTGTCCGCCAATCTGGCGCCGATCACGCAGGCCGCTTCGTGCTCCAGGCCGCAGGCCGATTTACGCTGAGATCGTCTGTTCCGGGTCGACGCGGCAATCGCTCCGTGACGAGTGCTTTGCCGCCGCCTCAGATTTCAGGGCAGGGTGGTTCTGGGCATGATTTAGGGCCGCCTCATTTCGCCCGACGACTTTGCGCCGCTATCACAGTGCGCCGCTTCGGTTCAAGGAGATTGCGTAGACGCTTGTCGTTGCCGTCATGAAAAGCTTGTGCTTGCCGCGATCGCCGAAGCAGAGGTTGGACACTGTTTCCGGTACCAGGATCTTGCCCATGAGATGGCCGTCGGGCGCGATGCAATGCACGCCGTCGGCTGCCGAAGACCAGAGATTCCCGTCGCTGTCGAAGCGCATGCCGTCAGCACAGCCCGGCGAAATCGCATGAAATACCTCGCCGCCGGAGAGCTGCCAGTTTTGGCCGACGTTGAAGACCCGGATATGTTGCGGATCGTTGCTATGCATGCGACCGGTATCAGCGACATAAAGCTTCGTCTCGTCAGGATTGAAGGCAAGCCCGTTCGGGCAATTGAAATCCGTCAACACGGCCTTCATCGACCCCGTTGAATCGACCCGGTAGACATTGCACGGCAGCTCCTGCTCGCTCTTATATCCCTCATAATCCGTCGCGATGCCGTAATGCGGATCGGTAAACCAGATCGCGCCGTCCGAGGCGACGATGACATCATTCGGCGAGTTCAGCCGCTTGCCCTGATAGCTGTCCGCGATAACCGTGATCGATCCGTCATATTCGGTGCGCGTAACACGCCTGCCGCCGTGCTCGCAGCTGACAAGCCGGCCCTGCCGGTCACGCGTATGGCCGTTCGAAAAATTCGAAGGCTCGCGAAAGACGCTGACGCCGACGCCCGGTACCCAGCGCATGATGCGGTTATTGGGAATATCGGAAAAGAGCAGGCAATTCAGATCTCCGAACCAGACCGGCCCTTCCACCCAGTCGAACCCGGTGGCAATTTGTTTGACGGGAGCGTTGCCAAGGATGAATTTCCCGAAGGCTGGATCGATGATCTCGAAGAACGACATTATGACAATACCTCCCATAAGGTTACATCTGGAGATCGATGTGTTATCGATAACATATAGAATTGAGTTCGCAAGCAGGAGGATAGTTGCATGAGCCATGTTCTGACGTCGAGTGCCTTGAGCGACGAAGGCGTAATGACGCTATTGACGGCCGCCGTTGCCGCTGCCACCGCGATGGGCCAGCCGCAATGCATCGTCATCGTCGATCAATCCGGCGTGACGCTCGGCTCCTTCCGCATGCGCGGCTCGCGTTTTCAGTCGCTGAAAAGCGCCGGTGCTAAAGCACAGACGGCCGCCTCCATCGGCGCTCCCAGCCATTCGCTGCCGGATCACGCGCGAGTGCCGCTGGCAATCGCCACCGACGGCGGGATGACGGGGTTGCGCGGCGGTTTGCCGATCCGCGTCGGCGGCGCGCTTCTCGGCGGCATCGGCGTCGGTTCGGGTTCCGGCGAGCAGGACGAACAGGTTGCCCGCGCCGCGCTCAAAGCGATCGGCGCCGACCTAGACTGAACGGGCGCGAAATCCCTCATCAGCTTCAACCGAGTGGATTTCGCGCCGCTTTCGTTCAGTTGAAGGCAATCTGCGCCTTCATGGCCTGGCTTCGATCCGACGCGATCTCGAAAGCACTGATCGCATTGGCAAGCGGTACCGTGTGGGTGATGAGCGGCCGTACATCGATAAGCCGCTTGCGCATCAGATCGACGCCAACCGCAAACTCTTCATGAAAGCGGAAAGAGCCACGCAGTTCCAACTCCTTGGCCGTAATCGCCAGCATCGGCAGGCTCATGTCGCCGCCGATACCAAGCTGTACGATGATTCCGCGCGGTCGCAGTGCGGCAATGCCGCCGGCAAGGGCAGCAGCGGCGCCCGAGCATTCGTAGAGCACATCGAACGTGCCCTTGTCCGCGGAATAGGCTGCAAGTGCTTCGGGCTCGTTCTTCGTATTGATGACCCTGTCGGCACCCGCTTGTCTGGCAAGCGACAAGGTGAAATCCGAAAGATCAGTCGCCACGATCTCGGCAGCGCCCGCCCGGCGTGCAGCCAGGATCGAGAGGACGCCGATCGGGCCGCAGCCGGTCACGATAACGCGCTTGCCGAGCATCTCGCCCGCGCGCCGCGTGGCGTGCAAGGTGACTGCCAAAGGTTCCGCCATCGCCGCTTCGCCGGGCGTCAGGCCATCGGCCGGCACGCATTGGATGGCATCGGCGACGAGAGTTTCACGGAATGCGCCCTGGATGTGGGGGAAGGGCATGGCGCTGCCATAGAAGCGCATGTTGAGGCATTGGTTGGGTAAGCCCTGCAGGCAATAGCGGCAAGTCCGGCAGGGGCGGGAGGGGGAGACGGCAACGAGCTGGCCGACCTCAAGCGCCTGCACACCGGGGCCGAGCGCGGTCACGGTCGCGCTGACTTCATGCCCGAGGATCATCGGTTCCTTCAAGCGAACAGTGCCGAAACCGCCGTGATGATAATAATGCAGGTCGCTGCCGCAGACGCCGCCGGTTGCAAGCCTCAGCTTGACTTCCCCTGCGCCCGGCTCTTCCTCCGGATAATCCTCGATCCGCACATCCTTGGCGGCGTGGGCGATGATGGCCTTCATATCTTTCTCCTCAAAGAACGGGTGTCGGCAGCGCCTGACCGGCAAAATGAGCGGCGAGATTGTCGCGTACCAGCTGACCCATGGCCTTGCGCGTCTCAACCGTGCCGGAGGCATGGTGGGGCTGCAGCAGCACATTGTCGAGTGCCAGGAAGCGCGGATTGAGCTTTGGTTCGCCTTCGAAGACGTCAAGGGCCGCCGATCCGAGCCTGCCGGTCTCCAACGCGTCGAGTAGGGCGTCTTCGTCTATATTGGAAGCTCTGGAAATATTGATCAACATGCCTTCCGGGCCGAGCGCCTCGATCACTTTGCGACCGACAATATGGCGGGTGGCGGCAGAAGCGGCGAGCGTGACGAACAGGAAGTCCGATTGTGCTGCGAGCTCGACGGGATCGGCGACAAAGGTCATGTCTGACGCGTAAGGTTTCGCCTCCACGTCCGAATAGGCAATCTGCATGTCGAAACCCTTCAGGCGTTTTGCGACTTCGAAGCCGATGCGGCCTAGGCCGAGCACGCCGGCACGCCGTCCCCAGACGCGGCGTTTGAGGGGATAAAGTCCCTTCGCGGCCCAGCTGCCGTCGCGCACCCATGTCTCTGCCCCGATCATGCCGCGCGACAGGCAGAGCATCATCGCGATTCCCAAATCCGCGACATCATTGGTGAGGACGTCGGGGGTGTTGGTGACACGGATACCGCGCTCGCGGCATGCCTGCAGGTCGACGGCATCGAAGCCGACGCCATAGACCGAAATGACTTCCAGCTTGGGGCAGGCCTCGATCATGGCGCGGTTGGCGCCGAGTTCGCCGCGTGTCGCAATGCCTCTGATCGACGGTCCGACCTCGGCGAGCAATTTGTCCTTGTCAGCGGCGTCGAAATAGCGATGAACCTGAAAGGCTGCGTCGAGAGGCTCTAGATCCCATTGCGGGTAGGGGCCAATCTGCAGGATTGATGGCTTGCTCATCTTATATGTCCTCCCTTGACATCAAATGTTATCGATAACATAAACAGGGGAGACGGTCATTGTCGAGATAAAAACGGAGGAAACAATGTCTGCTGGTCTTTTTGATCTGAAGGGGCGGCGCGCCCTGGTGACGGGTTCTTCCCAAGGTATCGGGCTTGCGCTCGCAAAGGGCCTAGCGGCGGCCGGCGCTGAGCTGGTGCTCAATGGGCGTGACAAGGAAAAGCTCGCCACGGCGGCCCAAAGCTTCGACGGCAAGGCGTATCAGCTGGCCTTCGACGCCACTGACCATGAGGCTACGCGTCAGGCCGTCGATGCCTTCGAGGCGGAGATCGGCGCGATCGACATTCTCGTCAACAATGCCGGCATGCAGTTTCGCACGCCGCTCGAGGATTTTCCCGCCGATGCCTTCGAGCGGCTGCTGCGGACGAACATCTCGAGCGTCTTCAATGTCGGCCAGGCTGTCGCCCGTCACATGATCAAGCGCGGTGCAGGAAAGATCATCAATATCGCCAGCGTACAAACGGCACTGGCCCGGCCCTCGATTGCGCCATACACGGCAACCAAGGGTGCCGTCGGCAATCTCACCAAGGGCATGGCGACGGATTGGGCGAAGTACGGGCTGCAATGCAACGCCATCGCGCCGGGCTATTTCGATACACCATTGAATGCGGCTCTCGTCGCCGATGCAGACTTTTCCGCATGGCTCGAAAAGCGCACGCCGGCCGGCCGTTGGGGTCGTGTCGAAGAACTGGTCGGTGCCTGCATCTTCCTTGCTTCCGATGCCTCCTCCTTCGTCAACGGTCATGTGCTCTATGTCGACGGCGGCATCACAGCCTCGCTCTGACGGCGCCGAGTTGCGTCGCTTCGTCATCATGGGCGTCAGCGGCTGCGGCAAGTCGTCGGTCGGGTCGGCGCTGGCCGCTCGCCTTGGAGGCATCTATGCCGATGGTGATGATCTTCATCCTGCGGCAAACGTCGCCAAGATGAGTGCCGGCATACCGTTGACCGACGCCGATCGCTGGCCCTGGCTCGACAAAGTCGGTCAATACCTGGCTTTGGCGCAGGATACGACGCTGATCGGATGTTCGGCGCTGAAGCGCATCTATCGCGACCGGATTCGCGAGGTTATCGGAGCGCCGGTTTGCTTCATTCACCTTGCCGGAACGAGGCAGACCATTCTTCGGCGGATGCAGGCAAGACGGGATCATTTCATGCCGCCGGCATTGCTCGACAGTCAATTTGCAACCCTCGAGCTGCCTGGATCAGACGAGCAGGCGATTACCGTCGATATCGATCAGCCGCTGGATCAAGTCGTAGCGGCCATCATCATTGCATTGGAGGAGACGCAATCATGAGCAACAAGGTGGCGCTGATCGGCGCCGGCGCTATGGGTGGAGCCATCGGCGCCCGCCTGGCAGAAACCGGTAATCAGCTGACGGTTTTCGATCTCGACAAGGGGAAGGTTGCGGTGCTGATCGCAAAAGGCGCTACGGCTGCCCCGAGTGCAGCGGCAGCGGCTGCCGTTTCCGATTTCGTCGTTCTCAGCCTCAATTCGCCGAAGATCGTCCATGCCGCGGTGTTCGGACCCGAAGGTGTTGCCGCGGGTGCAAGAGCGGGCACGCTGATCATCGATATGTCGTCGATCGATCCCGATGCCACCAAGGCACTTGCTACTCAAGCGGCAGAAAAGGGGCTGCGCTGGGTGGATAGCCCACTGTCCGGCGGAGCACCGAAAGCCCTGATCGGGCAGTTGACGCTGATGGCCGGCGGCAGCGAGCAGGATGTTGCGGATGCGCATCGAGTCCTGCGCCATGTGGCCTCGAACTATACGCATATGGGGCCGGTCGGTGCGGGCCAGACCACGAAGCTCATCAATCAGGTTCTTTGCGCCTTGAATTTCCTCGCCGTCGCGGAAGCGACCCAACTGGCGCTCGATGCCGGCGTCGATGCCGCGAAAATCCCGCAGGCGCTGAAGGGCGGGCGGGCCGACAGCGCCATCTTGCAGGAATATATGCCGCGCTACGTTGCCAGGGATTATCGCCGCACCGGACGGATCGACAACATGGTCAAGGATCTGAACGGCGCTCAGGATCTGGCCCGCAGGACCAGTACCGCCATGCCGCTCACGGCTGTCTGTGCCGAGATACACCGCATGCTGACGGCTTCCGGGCTCGGCGGTGAGGACCAGGCGGCATTGATGGAATTCTTCAAAGGGCCGAACAAGGAGATCGCCGGATGATTACCCGATACGCATTATTCGAAGGCAAGGTCAAAGAAGGGGAGGGAGAGGCGTTCCGAGCGGCCGTCATGGAAACCATCCTGCCGAAGTGGAAGCAGTTTCCAGGTGCCCTCGACGTGCGGGTTACCTTTGCCGAGGCACGCGATGAAGGCGCCCCGGAGTTCCCGATGATTCTGGCCGTCAACTATCCGGATATGGCCGCAGTGGAGAGAGCTCTTGCAAGCCCGGTCCGCACTGAGGCGCGCGCAGCGACGGAAGCGGTTCTCTCACGCTTTTTCGAAGGACGCATCCATCATCATGTGACGCAGGCGCATGAGTTCCAGCTCTAGTCTGGCTGCTGCAGACGTTTCCGATACGGGCACGCTCCTGGCGGTTGCTCGCTTTGCGGGATAGCTGAAAGGCCTCTTGCCATTCTGGGGAGAGGCATATTACTCTGATGGTAACGATAACATAGGCCATGGATGAGTAACGAACGCAAAGCGCCAACGATGGCGGACATAGCCCGCGTCATGGGAGTTTCTCCCATGACCGTATCGCGCGCCTTCAAGGCTGACAGCTTGGTCAGCCCGGAAACCCGCGAGGCTATTCTGAAAACAGCGGAGGAGCTGGGCTATGTCTTCGACAGTACGGCGTCCAACCTGCGTTCGCAAAAGTCCGGCTTTGTCGCCGTTACCATTCCCTCCATCAACAATGCCAACTTCGCCGACACGGTCGGAGGCCTCTCGGATACTTTGTCCAAGAGGGACATGCAGATCCTGCTTGGCTATACGAACTACAATGTGGAGGAGGAGGAGCGGCTGATCGAACAGCTGCTCCGCCGCAAGCCCGAGGCGATCGTCGTGACCGGCGGCACCCATACGGAGCGAGCGCGGAAACTCCTTCAGACCGTGGCAATCCCGGTGATCGAGACCTGGGATATGCCGGCCCATCCGATCGGCCACTATGTTGGTTTTTCCAACAGAGCCGTCATGCGCGATATGGTCGATCATTTCGTCGCGCTCGGCTGTCGCCGCATCGCCTTCATCGGTGGTGATGTCCAGCGAGATTCGCGCGGCAGCGAACGCAGGCTCGGCTTCATTGCTGCCATGCAGGCGCATGGCCTTGATGCCACCAGGCTGATCGCCGCTGGATCACCGCCGATCTCGATGCGGGAAGGCGCCAATGCCATGGCGAAGCTGATCGAACTTTATCCCGATACGGAAGCTGTCGTCTGCGTCTCGGATCTTGCCGCCTATGGCGCTCTCACCGAATGTCGTCGGCTAGGAATTCCCGTGCCCGAGCGTTTTTCCATCGGTGGTTTTGGCAATTATGAGATCGGCGAGGTCTGCGTGCCGACTTTGACCACCATCAACGCCTTTGCGCGTGAAATCGGCGAGCGGACAGCACAATTGATCCTGGATATTCTCGATGGCACGCAGCCGGTGGGCGACGTCGGGATTGCGCCGCAACTGATTGCGCGCGATAGCAGCCGCCGTGTTTAACTCTTTTGCCGAATATGCAGCGCGGCTTGTCGGCCGCGCCGCATCTTTTCGGCGGGATCACTTGCCCCAGATCTTCTTATACTCGTCCCTGTAACCGTTATCCGGATCGAAGGTATTCTTCGGGCCGCCATCGGATTGGATATTATCTGCCGTCACGACATGCAGCGGCGACAGGTACCCAGACCATTTTTCGCCGGCGAAAGCGCGGTTGAGTTCGTCGACCAGCTGCCAGCCCTGGAGATTGAGGGGTTCAGCCACCGTAACCTTCTGAAACTGGCCGGCACGGATGCGTTCATAGGCCGATTGCGAGCCATCGCCGGCGGCGACATTGATGGGCGCATCGGTGCCGGCCTTGCCGGCCGACGCAAGCGAAGGACCCATGAAGTCGAAATAGAGGTCGTTGATAGCAAGCGAATGCGTCCAGCTGTCACCGTATTTCTGCAGCAGCGAGGTGGTCAGCTGCGGCATGCGCTGAGACGTCTCGGCGATCGGGGTATCGACATATTCGAGCACCTTGCCGCCGAGCCTTTCGATCTCCTGCTTCATCCTGTCCGCCTTGGCGATGGCGATCGCGTAGGTGGAATCGGTGAAGATAATGACGCCCGGCTTGCCCTTGGCATCGACGAAGGCCCAATCGGCAGCGGCTTTCGAGACTTCCATGGCGTCGGTGCTGACATTGGCAAAAAGACCGTTCTTGTCGTCCGGGCCGATGGTCGGGCCCGCGTGCCAGGCGACCAGCGGGATCTTGGCAGCCTTCGCCTGTTCCAGCGCCGGAGCCTGTTCGACGGCGTCGAAGCCGTCAATGATGATACCGGCAGGCTGCAGCGCTATCGCCTGGCCGAAGGCCGCCGTGCGGCCGCCGATGGAGCCAGCGCCATCGAGAACTTTTACCTCCCAACCAATCGCCTTTGCCGCTTCCTCGACACCGTTGCTGACGCCGAGAATGCCGCCGTTCTTGAGATCGCCCGCCAGAACGACGATGGTCTTGCCTGCCTGCGCCTTGGGACCGGTGGTCGGGCCGTCCCATTTGGTGACGGGCGTCGCATATTTGTCGACGACGGCCTTCGCATCCGCCAACGGATCGGCATAGGCCTGCCCGGCGCATAGTACCAGGACCGCTGTCGTGGCCTGCAGGAATTGTCTACGGTTCATGTCTTCTCCTCCCTTTGGACATTCGAACTTCTGATAATTTTCACTTTTCCGCCGGCTTGGCGGAAAGTTGTGGTGTCTGGGCCGGCGCCATGCGTCCGGCATGGCTGCGGCGGCGCTGCGCGTAGCCGGCAATGCCGATGGCAACCAGCAATGTGACGCCGTTGAACAGGGGCTCGACATAGAAGGAGCCGCCGAACTGTTGGATGCCGGCGATACCGACCGCCAGGATGATGACGCCGATCATCGTGCCCCAGACATTGACGCGGCCGGGTTTGATCGTTGTCGAGCCAAGGAATGCACCAACCAGCGCGGGCAGCAGATATTCAAGCCCGACGCTTGCCTGACCGATGCGCAGCTTGGAGGCGAGCAGCACGCCGGCGATGGCGGCAAGCGTTCCCGAGGTGACGAAGGCGCCGATGACGAAGCGGCGGACGGGAATACCGTTGAGCGCAGCCGCTTTCGGGTTGGCGCCGATCGCATAGATGTATCGGCCGATCGGCAGGTATTCGAGGACGATCCACATGACGAAGGCAAGGGCAAGGACATAGATGCCCGTAATCGGCAGGCCGAAAACCATGGTACCGTTCAGCGCATAAAACCCCTGCGGCAGCATGCCCACCACCTGCCGTCCGCCTGTATGCCAGAGCGCGATGGCATAGAGGACCGTGCCCGTGCCGAGCGTTGCTATGAAGCTGTCGATCCTGGCGATTTCCACCAGCAGGCCGTTTAGAAAGCCGGTCAGAGCACCAAGCGCGATGACAATCAGCACGGCGACCGGCCACGGCAGTCCGAACATGGTCTGAAGGCTGATCGCCAGCACATGCCAGAGCACGATGCCATAGCCGATCGTCAGATCGATGCGGCCTGCCGCCATCGGGATCATCGCAGCCAGTGACAGGATGGCGATGATCGTCTTGTCGGAAACGATCGAACGCAGGTTGAGCATCGTCGGGAACGTCTGTGGCAGCAGAATGGAGAAAAGCAGGATCAGCAGCGCAGTCAGGATGACGAGGCCATAGACAGGCAGCAAGCGCTGGATCTTCTGGCCGAAGCTCATGGCCGAAAGCTCGGCGCGGGTTGGCTCGAGCGCGTTGGATTCGATCGATTGCATGGTGTTCTCCTCCGGTTCAGGCCGCTTCGGATGCTGATGCGGCGGCGATGACCGCCGGTGTTGTGAGGTCGGCACCGCTGAGTTCGCGCACGATCCTCCCGCGCGAAAACACCAGGGCACGATGGCAGATGTGAGCGATTTCCTCGAAATCGGTGGAGACGACGAGCACGGCAAGGCCGGCCTCGACCGCCTCGGCGATCAGGCGATAAATATCGGCCTTGGCGCCGACATCGACGCCGGCGGTCGGATCTTCGGCGATCAGCAATTTGCGCCCGGTCGCCAGCCATCGTCCGACAACGACCTTCTGCTGATTGCCGCCGGACAGTGCCTCGATAGTGAGGCTCTGGTCGTTGGGCCGGAGGCCGACACGACTCCCAAGCGAATAGGCAGCTTCGGCTTCCCGGCGCGGAGACAGGAATGAAAACAGGCTTCGTCCCGAAGCGCCTGGATTGAGAAAGGTGTTTTCGCGCAGGCTGAGCGACATGGCGACGGACTCTTCGGTCCGATCGCGGGCGATCAGCCCGATACCCGAAGCCATCGCGGCGACAGTGTTGGAAAGATCGGGTATTGCGCCATTCAAGCGAACGCTGCCCTGCGACGGCTCGCAGCCGAAGAGGGCGCGTCCGATCAGTTCCTGGCCGGCACCGCGCAGGCCGACGAGACCGAGCAATTCGCCCTGGCGGATATCGAAGGACACAGGCCCTGCGCCGCGGCAGGAAAGCTCTTTCACCGAAACGATCGCGGGGCCAGCGCTTCTTTCTGCCTTGACGAAAAGCTGGTCCGCCTTGCGCCCGACGATCATGCGGATGAGTTCATCCGGTGTCGTCTCGGAGACTGGCTTCTGGCCGACCAGCTGACCATCACGCAAGACGGCAACACGGTCGGCGATACGGAAGATTTCGTCGAGGCGATGCGAGACATAGATCATGGCCACGCCGCGCTCTTTCAGCGGGCGGATGGCGGCGAAGAGTTTCTCGACCTCGTCGGCGGGCAGGCTGGCCGTAGGTTCGTCAAGCACCAGCACGTCGGCTTCGACTGCGAGCGCCCGAGCGATTGCGACCAGCGACTTCTCGGTACGGGTCAGCTCCTGTACGCGGGTCGATGGATCGAAATCGCAGCCGACGAGCTTCAGTGCCTCGGCGGTACGCCGCTCCGTGGCGCGCCAGTCTATCAATTTACCGCGCAGGGAATAGCCCTGCGCAAGCCCGACATTCTCGCCCACCGTCATCCATTCGATCAGTCCGAGATCCTGATGGATGAAGGCGACCGGCTGGCGTTGATTGGGTTGTGGTGGGCGGTGATGATAGGGTTTGCCGCGAAATAGGATCTGCCCGCCATCCGGCTTGTAGATGCCAGCCAATGTCTTGATGAGCGTCGATTTACCCGCGCCGTTTTCCCCGAGAAGCGCGAGGATTTCGCCGCGCTGCAAGTCTAGCGACACGTTCGACAGGGCTCGTGTTCCGCCAAATTCCTTGGTGATGTCGGAAAATGCGAGCAGCTTTTCGTCGTCCATCCTGCTCCTCCCAAAGCTTCGATAGGAGGAGGCTATGTTATCGATAACATTCCGTCAAGAGGCTGGAATGCTTGCCTGTATATTCAGGCATCATGTGCGGCCCCGGCTGAAAAAATAACGTATTAACGAGAGGCATTCTTTAAATATGAAATATATCTCAATGCGTCCGATCATATTATGAAATAATATAAGCAGGAAGAAAATATATACTCACGTTGCGATGCATCCGCATGGTTGTAATTATCATACTTATTCGATGAGCCATTGATTTTTCTAGTTTTATGGCGTTATTTTCTCCCGGGGCGTAAGCGAGGATGTATTTTCAAGGCAGATGACCGAAGGCTAAAAAGGTAATCTGCAGACGCAGCGCAATGAGGGTAACATTTGACTTACGCGACGTGCTCGGTGTCCCAAATCGAGAAAGCCGATGCCGAGGAGATGACCGCGCATTACGCGAGAACCCTGTTTCCCGCGATTGTCGAACCTCTCCATCGCCGCGGTGCGATTTCGGTGGAAGACCGCCACTATACGATCGGCTCCTGCAGCGTCTGGCGCGGCAAATGTCATTCTGGCATGAGCGTTATGCTGCCCGGTGGCCCCGAAGCCTACGGCCTTTATCTGCCGACCGCCGGCAAGATGCTCGTCGACGCCGCTGGGCGGCAATTGGAATCGGAGCCGGGCAGGGGACTTGTGGCCGATATGTCTTCTTTCCGCCGGCTCACGTTTTTCGAGCAGCGGAGCCATATGGGCATCGCATTCGAAAAGGCGGCCATGATACGGCAGCTCAGCACGCTGTTGGACGCACCGGTGCGCTCTGATCTGGAATTCGCCGGCCCGGTCGATCTGACATCGGGGCGAGGCATGCAGATTGCCGCGCTTGGAAACTTGATCTGGCAGGACCTCACAGCGGCCGGCCAACAAAAATCCTCCGCTTCATTCAGCGAATGCCTTTTGCAGGCAATGATGATTGCTCTGCTTGAGACCGTGCCGCACAATTATACGCCGCAGTTGCAAGGGCCGGCATCGCCGGCAATCCCGAGGCAGTTGAAGCGCGCAATGGAATATATGCACGTAAATGCAGGTGCGGATATCAAGATCGTCGATATTGCGCGCGAGACCGGAACAAGCGTGCGATCGCTACAGGTCGCATTTCAGCAGTTCAAGAACACGACGCCTTTGAGCTATCTGCGCGAGATACGCCTGCAAGGCGCGCGTAAGGCCTTGACGGAATCGAACCGTTCGCGAGTTGTGGCCGACATAGCGCGCGATTGGGGATTTTCCCATATGGGGCGGTTCGCAGCGCTATATTATCAATCCTTCGGAGAAATGCCCTCCGAGACTGTCAGGCAAGCTCGATAGGGTGGCTGTGCTGCCCGCGCGATCAATACCTTGCCAGACCTCAGATCCATTCGCCAACTTCCGTTACGATGCGGCTGTTCCTGTCATGCGTACAACCTTGCGCAGGTTCGGCTAAAGGGAAGTAGCCCGTTCACGGCGCCCCAAGGACATCTGAGGCTCTCTGGCCGTGTTACCGCAATGACCGGGCGGCGCATTGCTATTTTCAGGATCATATTCATAGACTGCCTAGAGCCGTTTCGCTTTTCTTCGAATTGCGAAAATGCTCTATCTCTTTGTTCTTACGCAATTCCGGACGGAAAGCCGCACTTTTCCTGGAATTGCTCTGGCCGGTAGGATTTTGGTGAGGGGTGGCCGTCTCGCCGTCGTGGCGCATACTTAAAACCTCTTCTCGTAAACGATGATGCTGGAGTGAATAGGCAATGGATCCTCTGAAGATCACCATCCTTTCATGCAGCCTTGATCCGAAAAGCAGGAGCCGCCGCATGGCTCGCGAGGCTGAAAACTTGTTGCGCGAGAGGCGATGCGAAGTCGAGTTTATCGACCTTCAATATCTGGAGTTGCCCGCTTTCGACAATTTTAAATGCTACGAACATCCTTCATACGACCGGTTGTATCGTGCAATTCGCGGTGCGGATGGTGTCTTGCTTGCTGTACCCATTTACAATTGGTCGGTGGGCAGCGCTGCCAAGAGCCTGATCGAACTTACCGGTGCGACAGGCGCCAGCGGACGAAAATCGGCCTGGTTCGATCAGATCGTCACTTTCATCTGCTCCGGTGGGCTTCCGCACAGCTATATGGCCTATGGAAGTCTGGCCACGTCGCTGATGCTCGATTTCAAATGCGTGATCAATCCCTATGTCGTTTACGCGACGGAGAGGGATTGGATAGACGGTACCATCCCGTCCGACACCCTTGCGACACGGTTGCAAAAGACGATCGAGGTACAGCTGGAATTGTCGTCGAGATTGAGATCCAGGGCATATAGTTCTGACTGGGAAATCTGATAGGCCCGCTTGGCCCAATTGCATTCGGCGCGCCTGATGTTAAGACTATTCATATGATGACTTGCTGACGATGAGAAGCGACTGCGGTTGAAGGCCAACAAATGGGTCGGGATTGGGAATGACGACAAATGCCCGGACACGGCAAAGGCTGGCACAAAGGGTCATCGACGAATTGCGCTTGCAGATCGAGAGCGGCAAGCTTCGGGCCGGCGACCAGCTTCCGACCGAGCCGCAGCTCGAGGCTGCATTCGATGTCAGCCGGACCGTCGTGCGCGAGGCAATTGCAGATCTTCGTGCGGCAGGCCTCGTCACGCCGGTTCAAGGCAAGGGCGTATTCGTTTCCGACACACCGACGCGGTCTGGTCTGCTGCTGACGCCGGTCGAGGTCAAGAGCATTCCCGAAACGCTGGAACTGCTGGAATTCCGAATGGCGGCGGAAGGCGAGGCGGCGGCCATCGCTGCCTATCGCAGGACTGCCGAACAGGAGGCCGCGATTGCAACGGCCAACCGTAAGATGGCGCAGCTGATAGAGCAGGGGCTGTCGACCGTCGAAGCGGACTATGAGTTTCATATGGCGATCGCGGCTGCGACGAATAATCGGTTCTACGTCGACGTGCTTCGGCATTTCGGTACACGAACCATTCCGCGCCGGCAGTTTCCGACATTGCCCGAGGCGAATGACCGCGCCTATCTAGAGAAGGTTCATGCAGAACATGCGGAGATTTTAGCGGCGATCGCCGATCAAGATCCAGAACGCGCGCGACAAGCGATGCGGGCGCATATGATGGCGAGTCAGCGTCGCTATCGCCGTCTCGCCGAGCTGCAGGAGCAATAATGGTCAACAGGGTGCTGCTGTCATATTATGTCATATGATAGCGGTCGATTCTTCGAAAGAGATGTTCCGTCTGTTTGGCCAGCCGGATCGAGGGGTGATGGCGACCATCCGGTTTTCGCGCATTCCATGGATAGCAGTATCTATTTTCCAGATGATCCGCATCGCTGCCGATGGAACCGGCCCCGATGCTCGGACGAGGTGATCCGTGATTAAGCCTTCCTCCAGTGTGCATCGCACGTTCGTCTATGTCTCTGCGGCAATTGCCGGAGCGATCGATGCCTATCGAATGGATGGGGCGACAGGTGCGCTCACGGCGATATCCAGCATGGATGTCGGCGCGATGGTCATGCCGATGGCCGTCAGCCCCGACAGGCGGCATCTTTACGCCGTTATCCGTGCGCAGCCTTACCGGGTGCTGACGCTGGCGATCGACCCCGAAAGCGGCAGATTAAGGCAGGAGGCGGCAGCAGCTCTGCCCGACAGCATGGCCTATGTTGCCCTCGACCCAACGGGCGGGCTTTTATTGGCTGCCTCTTATGGCGGCAACAAGATCGCCGTGCTGCTCATCGACAAGAATGGGCTCGTCACAGCGCGAGCCCAGCAGGTGATCGCAACCGGCCGCAACGCCCATTCGATCGTCACTGACCGGACAGGCAAATATGTCTTTGTCACCAATCTCGGCTCCGATGTCGTGCAGCAATTCATCCTCCACCCGGAGACCGGGATACTGAAGCCGAACGATCCTCCTGAGGTCATGACGGGCGCCGGCTTTGGTCCGCGGCATATCGTCGTGTCGCCGGATAATAAGGCCGTCTACGTTCTGACGGAGCTGACCGGCCATGTCATCCACTATGCGCTCGATGCCGATAAGGGCATATTGAGAGAGGTCGAGAGCGTCGCTTCCGTTCCCGAGGATGCGGGCCTGTCGCCAGGCCTAGCACCGGCGGCAGTTTCACCAGACAACGGCGAGCCGAAAATCTGGGCCGCAGATATCGGCATCACACCGGACGGCAAATTTCTTTATACGACGGAAAGAACCACCAGCCGGATCGCGCTATTGAAAATCGACGCGGATAACGGAAGGCTGACTTACGTCACGAATTATTCGACCGAGCAGCAGCCGCGCGGCATCCGCATCGACCCGTCAGGCCGGTTCCTCGTCGCATCGGGAGAGAAATCCGACCGGTTGTCCGTCTACGCCATCGACCAATCCGATGGCAGTCTCGCATTGGTGGGGCGATACCCGGTCAATGCAGGTGCGAACTGGATCGAGATGGTGACATTTCCTTGAGACGCACCGCGTGCGGCGAGCTGCCCCGTGCGAATATCTACCCCGCTTTCGCAACGGTCCCGGCAATCAAGCTTTCGATCTCAGAGGAGGGAAGAGGCCGGGCAAACAGATAGCCCTGAAGCAATTCGCATCCGGCGCCCTCGAGAAAACGGGCCTGCTCCTCCGTCTCGACGCCTTCCGCCACGACTTCCAGATCGAGTGTTCTGCCGAGCGATACGATGGCGGACGTAATTGCCATATCGCCCGGCTTTTCGGGAATATCGGCAATGAAGGATCTGTCGATCTTCAGCCGGGAAAGCGGAAAGCGCCTGAGGGTGCTCAGGCTTGAATACCCTGTGCCGAAATCATCCATCGCAAGGCTGACACCCAGCTCTTTCAGCTCATGCATCCGCTCAATGGCGCCCTCGACGTCACGCATGATCAAGCTTTCCGTCAGTTCGAGCTCAAGCCATTGCGGATCGAGATCAGCCGATTGCAATGCGGATGCCACATGGCTTGTCAGTGAACTCTCGAGGAATTGCCGCGCCGATACGTTGACGCCCATGCGCAGTGACGGCAGGCCGCGATCCTGCCACAGACGGGCTTGCTGGCAGGCCTTTCGCAGAACGATTTCGCCGAGCGGGACAATGAGCCCCGTTTCTTCCGCGAGCGGAATGAAGACACCGGGCAACAACAAGCCCTCGACAGGATGCTGCCACCGCACGAGGGCCTCGACGCCAATGATCTTGCCGCTGCGAACTTCCTTTTGCGGCTGATAATGAAGGACAAATTCGTCCCGCTCCACAGCGCGTCGCAATTCTTCGATACGGATCAGCTTGTTGCGGGCGTCCTCCGCCATGGCCGGCGTGAACAGGCGAATGGCATTGCGCCCTGCTTCCTTGGCACGATAGAGCGCCATATCGGCATTCGCGAAGAGTTCCGAAGCCGTCGTGCCATGCTCCATGGCGCAGGCTACACCGATGCTGCAGCCTACCCGGATTTCGACGCCGTGTACGACCATTGGCTTGGAAATGTCTGTCAGGACGGCCGCGAGCCTCTCATATATTGGCTCAACCGGATCTTCCAGAACGATGATGAATTCGTCACCGCCGATCCTCGCCACGATGCCGCCATTGCCGACATGGGTCGATATGCGCCGCGCGACTACCATCAGCAATTCATCGCCGGCCGCGTGGCCGAGGGTGTCGTTCACCAGCTTGAAATTGTCGAGGTCGACGAAGGCTACGGCCAGTGACCTCTGTTGTTTGGATGCTTTTTCCAAGAGGGCGCTAAGCTTGCGGTCGAGCAGCATGCGGTTCGGCAGACCGGTGAGCGCGTCATGTTCGGCCAGGTATGCAATATGAGCGATGTCACGATGGCGGTCGATGGCAATGCCGACGGTCTGCGCTATGCCGGCGAAGAACTCCATAAGCCCGGCCTCGTCACCATCGGTTTGCACCGTCACCAGGGCGCCATGCCGGCCGCCGTCCCGCGAAAAAATGGGAAATTCCAGGATATCGCCAGCAAGCGGTTCGGCTTGCTCGCCATTGAGGACGAAGCTCACGCATCTGCCGTTGAGCAATTCCTCAAGAAGGACTTGGGACTCTCTGAGAAATACGTCGAGATCAACGCCGCGCGCCACATCCTGTAGAAGCTTCGTCTGGGCACTCATCAGTTTTTCTGCCCGCTTTCGAGCGGAAATGTCGCGCGATGCGCCGACGACGCCGATGATGTTGCCGTTTCTGTCGCGAAGCGGCACCCGCGACATCATGAGCCAGCCTTCACCCTTCAGTCGCCGTTCTTCGACGCCGAGATCGGCCTTGCCGCTCTCCATTACCTGCCGTTCGACTTCCTCGATCTTGTAGGCATCCGCCATCGGGTGAATTTCGGCGTCGGTAAGGCCGATCAGCTCGTCGACATCCGTGAAGCCGTTATTGAGGACGATCGCCAAGTTGGCGAAAAGGAAGCGGCCATCCCTGTCCTTGGCATAGATATAGTCCGGTACGTAGTTGATCATGGCTTCGAGCCATTCGTAGCGCTCGGCGAGAGACAGGTACCGGGCCTGGAGCAATTCAAATGGCTTAAGGACCTGCTCGTCTTCGACGTCTTGGTCCCGGTGCGTAGGATCTGGCGCTCCATCCGGCGGCTGCATCATGTATCTTCTCTCACCCGGCAAGCGGACAATATCGGCAGGCTGTCATGCAACAATGAAAGGCATGTAGGCATATCGAGCGTCTCCCTTTGGCGAGGTTCGGCTCGTCGCTTCCATAAACGTTATCATATAACTGAATTTATAAACATCTGCTCAAGTTTTAGAGGAAGATCGCGTCTGCCGACGGCGAGCGCTCCGATGCTTCTGTGGCTGGAAACCGATAGATTTTGGGAATAACTGCCCACGAGGAAATCCATTGCGGGTAGGGGGCAAAACCGGCTAAAGCGCAGGTGGTAAAACGCAGGATTCGCAAGGATAGTCAGCATGCGCATGGGCAAAGCCGTAACAAGCGGCAATCTTGTACTTGCCGGCATGCTGCTGATGCTTCTCGGCGACTTCCTGTTTTCACTGAACGATGCCATGGGCAAGTGGCTGGTTGCGAGTTTCTCCGTCGGTCAGATTCTGGTGATCCGCTCATTCGGTTCGTTCATTATTCTGGCGCCTATGATTGCGCGACATGGCCGTGACGCGCTTTTTCGCCCCGAACGGCCGCCGCTGCAGCTTCTGCGTGTCGTCATGGCGACGCTCGACGTCGCTCTCTTTTACGCCGCGGTCGCCTATCTGCCGCTTGCCGATGTCATGACCTTCTACATGGCCGGCCCGATCTATGTGGCGGCGATCTCGCATTTCTTCCTAGACGAGAGGATCGGCTGGCGGCGCTGGCTTGCGGTTTTCGTCGGCTTTATCGGCGTATTGATCGCGCTCAGACCTTCGGCCGCAATGTTTTCCTGGCCATCACTTTTCGGCCTCGGCGGGAGCTTCGCATTCGCATTGACCCTGGTGCTCGGGCGGCGGTTGCGGCAGACGCGCGATGCCACCCTCGTTGCGTGGCAGACGGTCGGTGCGCTCATCGCCGGCTTGGCACTCAGCATCGGCAACTGGCGTTCCGCATCAGCACTCGATCTCGGCGCGATGCTCGCCCTCGGCATTGTCGCCGGTAGCGCTCATATGCTGATAACCAGATCCTTGAAGCTCGCGCCAGCTTCGCTGTTGGCTCCGCTCCAATATAGCCTGCTTGTCTGGGCAATCGTCCTGGGCTTCGTTTTCTTCGGCGATATTCCGGACACCCAGATTATCATCGGCTCCGCCATCATCGTCCTTGCCGGACTCTTCATTTTCCATCGGAAGAGCCTGGTGGATACGGTCCCGAAAGACGACGTTGCCCGGGACGGGCATTGATGCGGGGAGAGTGGCATTCCTGCTTGGCGGAAACAGGACACTTCAACTTTGCGGCTACAACCAAAAATCAGATAATCTATCTTATGGAACTTAAAGCCGCGGTCATTTGCATGATCTCCATGCTCTGAAATGCAAATGATGATCCATCGGTGAGAAAGGCAGCTTGATGCGGATAAACGGGCTTTTCGTCAGGAACGTAGCGAATTGAAGTGCTGCATCATACGGTCCACATCCGGACGCATGCCTGTAAACAGTTCGAAAGCTTTCACGGCCTGAAATACCGCCATTCCACCGCCGTCGAGTACGCGGCATCCTGCCTGCTTGGCACGCTTCACCAATTCGGTTTCTATCGGGAAGTAAACGATTTCGGCAACCCAAAGGCGCTCCGTTAAAAGCCGTCCGTCGAGCGGCAGGCCCGGATGCGCATCCATGCCGGTTGGGGTTGCGTGGACCAGGCCGTCCGCGGCATCAAGCGCGGCGACGAGATCATGACCGATCGAGAAACGACAGGCATCGTGTGCCGGCTGAAGCTGCTCCACGAGAGCCTGCGCACGCTTGGGATCCAGATCGAATATCTCTATGGAGCGCGCGCCCATCTCGGCCGTTGCATGCGCGACGGCAACACCTGCGCCACCTGCTCCCAGCTGTACGACATGATCAAGGGGGACGCCGGCCAGCCCGCGGCGGAAGCTTTCAGCAAAGCCCCACCAATCGGTGTTATGGCCGATCCTGCTTTTTCCATGAAAGGTGATCGTATTGATGGATCTCAGCGCCTGGGCATCAGGCGATAGCTCATCCACGAGTGCAACTGCCGCCTGCTTGCAAGGGTGCGTGATGTTAAGACCGGCAAAACCCTGCGCTTCGGCTTCATCGATAAGTGCAGGCAAATCCGAGACCGATAGACCGCGGGCATCCAGGTCGATGAGGTCGTAGCGATAGGACAGTCCGCAATGCTCGCCTTCGCGCATATGCATGGCCGGCGTGAGCGACCGGCCAATGCCGGCGCCGATTAGCCCGACGCGAAGCTGACGCGGAACGATTGCGGTTTGGGTGTTCAATTTTTCCTCCCGAGCAGCGAAATAAGGCCATGCCACATGGCTTGGCGACAAAATGTACGAACTAGTACGTAAAGTCAACGTGAGGTGCGGTTTTGCATGCCGGCTGGAGCCGCCGACGGAACTCAAGCAGTTTGACGTGAATTCAGATCAAGTCGGGGGACGAATTCTTCAGAAAGGCAAGAATGGCTTCTATTATCAAAGACTTGTGCCTTTTCTTCAATTCTTCTGATGAAAGGTCGCGCTCGAAGATTGCTCCGAAAGTATGCCGATTGGAAACGCGAAAAAAGCACTGCGCGCTGATCATCATGTGTAAATCGACGGGATCGACGCGGCGCACGAAGCTGCCATCGGCGTAACCCCTTTCGAGAATTTGTGAGATGATGTCGATGACCGCAATATTCATTTGCGACAGGACGACCGAACGTTTCATATGCTCCGCGCGATGAATGTTCTCGATGCTGACCAAGCGGACGAAATCCGGATTTTGATCATCGTGATCGAAGGTGCTTGCAATCAATTGCGCCATGGCCCGAACGGGCGGCATGTTTTCGAGATCGAGTTCGCTCTCGAGCGTGCGGATCTTCGTATAAGCCTGCTCCAGGACAGCGAGATAGAGCCCTTCCTTGCTACCGAAATAGTAGTAAATCATGCGCTTGGACGTCTTGGTGCGCTCGGCAATCTCGTCGACGCGCGCCCCGGAAAAGCCGGCCGCGACGAATTCCTCGGTTGCGATCTTGAGGATATTTTCTTTGGTCGCGTCTGGATCGTTCTTTCGCGCAATGCGCTCTATCTTCGCCGCTTGCGATTTAGTCATGCCCTCTGCCCGTCTTCCTGGGCGCTCCGGCCCATCATTGAAGATCAAAGCTTTAACATAGGCTTCGCGCTGATGGGGAGAGCCTAAAGTTTCGGTACACCAATTGGCCGCAGATGCCGTCGGAGCGCCGCAATGCGAAAGATGGCGTTTGCCGCACCATAGCCGCGATAGCCGCCGCGCTGAACGATTTCGAAGAAGAAGCCTTCGCCATAGGTCGGGCTATAGAGCTGGAAATATTCGCCGTACTCGTCTCGATCATAGAGAATATTATGTGCCTTCAGACGATCGGTGAAGGTCGGCTCCAGGCCGAATCTCGCCTCGAGATCGTCGTAATAATTGGGCGAGATTATCAACGTCGCAAAACCATTTTTCGACAAAGCGGCCGCCGTCGAGAAAATATCGTCGGTAGAAAAGGCCAGGTGTTGAATCCCGGAGCCGAAAGTCTCGGCAATGAAATGTCCCGCCAAGGTATTGCGATTTTCCGCACCGTTCAAAGTAACACGCAGAGTTCCCGGCTCGTTTTCGACCACCTGGCTGCGGACGACGCCGGCGGGATCGATAATGTCGACCATCGGTGTCTTATGCGCCTTCAAGATCGCGGTGTAAAAGAGCAGCCAGGTCAGCAATTCCTCGTATTTCATCGTTTGCGCGACGTGATCGATTCCAGTCAATCCGACGGGACGCAGATCGGTATCGTCGTCGACCGGATCGAATTCGGTCTCCCATATGCGAGCGAGCGCGCTCCCCCGATCCAGGAAATAAAGGATGCCGCCGCCGACGCCCCTTATGGCCGGCATTTTTATTTCACCAGGCTTCATGGGCTGCTCAAAGCGTTCGGCGCCGAGGGCGACAGCCCGCGCGACCGCAGCCTCGGCATCATCCACCCACAATCCCATCGCATAGGCCGACTGCCCATGCAGGGCATAGGAAACGCCGGCAAACCCATCCGGATCGGTATTGACGACGAGATTGATATTGCCTTGCCGGAAGACGTCGACGCGCTTGCTCTTGTGGTGCCCGACATGGCGAAAGCCCAGGGCACGCAACCGATTCGAGAGGGCGGATGTCTCCGCTTCATCAACGGTAAATTCGATAAAGGCAACGCCCTCCACCTCGGCACGCGCCGGCATCGGCGGCAGGGTAAGGCCGCTGCTTTCCGCGCGGCGCACTTGGTCGCCGAGATAAATAAGCGAACGCCGGCCATCGACGGCAATGGCGGTCGGCGAGCCGCCACGAAACTGGTCGTTGAAAATTTCGAGAGAGAGATAGCCGTCATAGCCTGTCGCCGCGACGGCTTTCATGAAGTCAAGCACGGGAAGGTCGCCCTCGCCCGGCATGTTGCGGAAATGACGGCTCCAATAGAGAAGATCCATGTCGATCAATGGCGCATCGGCAAGCTGGATGATGAAGATCTTCTCTTTTGGGATCGACCGGATCGAATTGACATCGATCTTGCGCGAGAGCGTATGGAAGCTGTCGAGAATGAGACCGATATTCGGATGATCGGCCCGGCGGACGATTTCCCAGGCGTCGCGATGGTCGTGAATGTGCCGGCCCCAGGCAAGTGCTTCATAGCCAACGCGCAAGCCGCGTTTGGCCGCCCTTTCCCCGAGTTCGTAGAAGTCGGCCGCTGCGCGGTCGATACCCCCCATCGCGACCGACGAAACATTCGAGCAGACAAGTACGAGATCCGTGCCCATCTCCTGCATCAGATCGAACTTGCGTTCGGCACGGTCGAAGGTTCGGCTGCGCAAGGGCTCCGGCATGCCTTCGAAATCTCTGAAGGGCTGAAAGAGCGTGATCTCCAGCCCATGGTCGCGGACCATTTGACCGACCTGGCGTGGCGATTCATCGAAAGCGAGGAAATCGTTCTCGAAGATCTCGACGCCATCGAAACCAGCTTTGGCGATGGCGTGAAGCTTTTCCTTCAGGTCTCCGCTGATCGAAACGGTCGCAATCGAGGTTTTCATTGTTTCATCCCATTCACGTGGTGGTTTTCAACAAGCTTGTCCGCGATCGCGACACGTCATCGTCCAGATCGGCTTCTGACGTCTAGACCGTCCGATCGGCGTGGTTCATCGAGCCTGCGAAGCGCCGCGCATCCTTGCCGAGTTGATCGATCGGCGTCTTGTAGGTCTCCGTCGCGGTTGCGGCGGAAACGGCGGCAATCAAGGCTGTGATCGAGGTAAACAAGGCAACCGGCACCCATCCCATGGGACCGCTGCCCATAAGGGCGGCGCTGATCGTCGGAGCAAAGCCGCCGAGCGCAAAGCCGATCTGGGTGCCGACGGCCATGCCGGACAGACGCACGCGGGTGTCGAACATTTCCGCATAGAGCGCCGGCCAGATGCCATTGGATGCACTGTAAACAACGCCCGAAAGCAGAATGCCGAGGATGAAGACGAGCATGAGGTTATTCTGGCTGATTGCCCAGATATAGGGCCATATCAGAACTGCGCAGCCGATGGCGCCGAAGATGAAGACCGGTTTGCGGCCGATTCGATCCGCCAGAATGGCCCAAGCCGGAATGGCGCCAAGCGCCACGATGTTGGCGAGCACCAGAACGGTCAGCATCGTCGAGCGATCGATATGCATGGTGTTGACAGCATAGGAGAGCGTGAAGACGCTGAAGATCGTGCTGACGACGGAAATCAAGGCGGCGAAGATGATGCGCAGAACATCGGTCCAATAGTTGGCAAACAGCGAGACCAGCGGTAGCCTGACAGCCTCGCCCTTTTTCGTCTCCTCAAGGAAAGCGGGCGTTTCCGCGAGCGTTCGACGAACCCAGAAGCCGACGATAACGACAGCGAAACTCAGGAAAAATGGGATGCGCCAGCCCCATGAGAGCAAGGCAGCTTCGTCCAGCGTTCCCAACGGAATGAAGACGAGGGTCGCAAGGATCAAGCCCGCCTGTGTTCCGCTCAGCGTAAAGCTTGTAAAGAAGGCTCGGCGGTTCTCGGGAGCATGCTCGAGGGTCATCGAGCTTGCTCCGGCCTGCTCTCCCGCAGCCGAAATGCCCTGCAGCAATCGCGCGAAAACCAGTAGGATCGGAGCCAGGATGCCAGCCTGGCCATAGGTCGGCAGGCAACCGATAATGAAGGTCGAGAATCCCATGAGAAGCAGCGTGAAGGTCAGCACTTTTTTGCGACCGAACTTGTCGCCGACGTGACCCAGGATCACCGCACCCAATGGCCGCATGATGTAGGCAACGCCGAAAGTCGCAAAAGAAGCGATTGCCGCCGTCTGCGGATCTTCCGCTGAAAAGAATATTTTCGGAAAGATCAGCGCCGCGGCCGTTCCATAGACAAAGAAATCGTAATATTCGACGGCACTTCCCAGCCAGCTGGCAAAAGCGGCGCGCCTAGGCGTCTTATGATCAGTTGATATCGTCATCGTTGTTCCTCCCCAGACAATTCCAATTTCAAGGAAATGCAGCGAGCGGCAACGCCGAATCTACCTTCCGCGCCCCCTTCGCATGGCATTCAAGCCGACCTTGGCAGTCACCGTGCTGCTTCGGGCAGCAGGTACTCCTCCTCTGAGGAAATAATGTACGAACTAGTTCGTTTTGTAAAGAGACGTACTTAGCTGATCATGGGCGTGCCATGCACCTCAATCCAGCTGTCAAAGGTTACTATCGCTGTCGCTGTTTTCCGCGCTCACCAGCAGCTTGTCGATCCGGCGGCCGTCGAGATCCACGACCTCGAAGCGCCAGCCGTTTTTCGTGAAACTTTCGCCCACATCCGGAAGATGGCGCAGCTCCTGCAGCACGAAGCCTGCAACCGTCTGGTAGTCACGATCGTCTTCGATCTGGAGGTTCATGAAATCGACGAACTCGTCGATGGGCATCCAGCCGGACACGAGATAGCTGCCGTCGTGGCGACGGACGATCGCCTGTTCGCCGCCGGCATCTTCTTCTTCCTGAACGGCTCCCAAGATGGCTTCGAGGATGTCACCCGAAGTGATGACGCCTTCGAAGTGCCCGTATTCGTCATAGACGAGCACCATGTGCGAAGAGGAACGACGCAGAGCCTTGACGACGTCAAGGGCGCTTGAAAGATCTGAAACGATCGGCACTTGCTTGGCAAGCTTCAGGATATCGGGCTGACCGCCGGAAGCCAGTGCGTCGAAGAAATCCCTGGTTACCAGGACGCCGATGATTTCGTCGGAGCTATCCTTGCGTAGCGGTAGACGCGCTTTTTCGGTGCGGCGAATCTGTTCGCGAACTTCGCCGAAGCTATCTTCGATATCGATAACCTCCACGTCGCGACGCGGCGTCATCAATGCCCTTGCGGTTCGGTCGGCCAACCGCATGACGCCCGAGATCATTGCCTGCTCTTCCGTCGCGATGACGCCGGCACTCTGTGCCTCCGCCAGGACGGTTTTGATTTCCTCGTCGCTGACCCCATCAGCGGCTTTGCCGGATTGACCAAGCGCCCTCAGAACCAGCCGTCCCGAGAGGTCGACCAACCAGACGAGCGGGGCTGCGGCCCGGGAAAGGAACACCATGGCCGGCGCGACTTTGCTGGCGACCATTTCCGGTGCCCGGAGAGCGACCTGCTTCGGTACGAGTTCGCCAATGATCAGTGATAGATAGGTGATGGCCATTACAACGGAACCAACGCCGATGGCATCAGCGGCTGCGACCGAAAGACCTTGCGCGGCAAGCCAGCCCGACAACCGAGCGCCGAGTGTGGCGCCCGAGAAGGCGCCGGACAGGACGCCGACGAGCGTGATGCCGATCTGTACCGTTGAGAGGAAGCGGCCCGGTTCCTCGGCCAACCTTATCGCCATGGTCGCGCCTCTGCTGCCTTGATCCGATAGCACTTTCAGACGGGCAGGACGGGAGGAGACGATCGCCAACTCCGACATGGCAAGCACGCCGTTCAGGAGGGTGAGGACGATGACGATAGAAATTTCGAGAAGCAAAATCGGCCCTTTTTGGTTGCAACGGAAAGATAGGTGGCAAGGGCTGCAAAAGCCAGGGTCACGGGGATATGATTTCCACGACGCCACCATCGAGGGCTATTGGCGAAGCTACGGCAAAGCCGGCAAAATATCCGCTGCGATCTCTTCCAAGACGTCGCCGGCCGATCTGCTCTGGGTAACGAGATTGAAGGCGACGTGATGGATGCCGGCTTCACGCATTGCCGACAAGGTGTCGATCAGCCCTCGCCTCCCCGTTCTGCCGCCAAGATTGATTTCCTCATAGGAGGCTTGCGGGTGGTCGAGCAATTCCAGCACCATGGACTGGCCGAAGCCGCGAAAATCAGCGGTGACTTTAGCCCGGGCATTGTGCCAAAGCGCCAACCGGTCTTTCTGAACGGGTAGCGGCCGGTAATAAGTCATCCAGGCTGTTGCGTGGCGGGCGATCCATTCGAGCGATTGCGACGATGAACCCACCGCCACCATGGGAATGGGCGATTGTTGCAGCGCGGGCCTGATGGCGAACTCGTTTCGCACGCGACCGCCTTCATCGACGACCTTCTGATCCGGGCCAAGTGCAACGGCGAGCCGCTCCCAATGCAATTGAAAGAGTGCTTTACGGTTCTCAATATCCTCTCCGAAAACATCATATTCGCTCGGTCGGTCTCCCGAACCGAGACCGAGGACGAGCCGGTCTTTCGAAAGGGAGGCGACGGACAGCGCGGCCTTGGCGATATGGAGCGGATGCCGCAAAGGCAGAACGATTGCGCCGGTCGCCAGATGGATATTGGAGGTGACAGCCGCCAAAGCTCCCAGGAAAACCCAGGGATCGGCATGTCCGATCGGGTCGGGGTAGCTTTCGCTATTGAGGGGAACATCCCTCACCCACAGCGCATCGAAACCCAATTTGTCGGCTTGGGTTGCAATGCCGAGCTGAGTATCGAACTGAATGTCGGCCGCAGTGCGCGCCTGCTCCGGCAGTACTAGGCCGAATGAAAGTCGGTCTGGATGGAAAAGCACGCCACGCCCTGAAGTTTATGTCCTTGCTTAACGAGATAAGGAGGCTTGCCTAGCGGAAAAAGGGGCGACGTGACATGTGCGGTGATTGCGGGGTAGTCGTCCGCCCCGTGAAGCGGACTGTTACGATGAGCAGCTCCGTCGAGGGGCCGCGATTGCAGGTCGCTGTTCAGCTCGCAGTAATGCACTGCTTGACGTAATCGTGCAGCGCCTTCTTCTGCAAGCCTTTGGCCGTACCTTCGTCATGGCAGGTCTTGCGTTTGGCCAGGACTGGATACTTTTGCTGCAGGCAGCCTTTGACTGCGTCCTTGCGTGCCTGACCCTTGAGGCCCTGCCCTGTCGCATCCTGCTGGCAGGCTTGCCGCGCTGTCTTGATCTCATCCTTCGAGGGCATGGTGGACGATGGCGCCGATGTGGAAGACGTCGTGGCGGGAGCTGGCGTCGCAGGTGCCGTCGTTTGGGCGAGGACGACGGTTGCAGAAGATAGAGCGAAGAGAGCGGCGGCGGTCGCACCTAGCAACTTGCTGGTCATGGGCATATCCTTTTGCCTGAAGGTCATTCATGTTCAAGCCGCCGACCCCATCAGGAGGCCGGCGTTCTTCTTGAACGATGGCGATCGGCTTATCCGTCGCTCTGACCGCCAAAAACTTCCGGCGAAGACGCCCGTACCGTCAGTAGATGACGACGCCGCGAACACTCTTTCCCGAATGCATGAGTTCAAAACCCTTGTTGATGTCTTCGAGCGGCATGGTGTGGGTGATCATCGGATCGATCTCGATCTTGCCCTGCATGTACCAGTCGACGATCTTCGGCACATCGGTGCGGCCCCGCGCGCCGCCGAAGGCCGTTCCCATCCACGAGCGGCCCGTCACCAGCTGGAACGGACGCGTCGAGATCTCCTGGCCAGCGCCGGCAACGCCGATGACCACCGACTTGCCCCAGCCGCGATGCGAGGCTTCCAGCGCCTGGCGCATCACCTTGGTGTTGCCGGTGCAGTCGAAGGTATAGTCGGCGCCGCCGATCTGGTCGGCCCCGCGCTTCGTCATGTTGACGAGATAGGGCACGATGTCGTCGCCGACCTCCTTCGGATTGACGAAATGCGTCATGCCGAAGCGCTCACCCCAGGCCTTCTTGTCATTGTTGAGATCGACACCGATGATCATGTCGGCGCCGGCAAGCTTCAGGCCCTGGATGACGTTCAAACCGATGCCGCCGAGGCCGAAGACGATGGCGGTTGCCCCCATCTCCACCTTGGCGGTGTTGATGACCGCACCGATGCCCGTCGTCACGCCGCAGCCGATGTAGCAGATCTTGTCGAAGGGGGCGTCAGGATTGACCTTGGCAACGGCAATCTCCGGCAGCACGGTATAATTGGCGAAGGTCGAGCAGCCCATATAGTGATGGATCTTGTCCTTGCCGATCGAGAAGCGCGAGGTGCCGTCCGGCATCAGGCCCTGGCCCTGGGTCGAGCGGATCGCGGTGCACAGATTGGTCTTGCGCGAGAGGCAGGAGGGGCATTCGCGGCATTCGGGGGTGTAGAGCGGAATGACGTGATCGCCCTTCCTGACCGAGGTCACACCCGGACCGACATCGACGACGATGCCGGCGCCCTCATGGCCGAGGATGGCTGGGAACAGACCTTCCGGGTCGGCGCCCGAGAGTGTGAAATCATCGGTATGGCAGATGCCGGTCGCCTTGACCTCGATCAGCACTTCGCCGGCTCTTGGCCCCTCCAGCTGAACCGTCATCACCTCAAGCGGCTTGCCAGCCGCAACCGCGACCGCTGCTCTTACGTCCATCGAAAATTCCTCCAAAATCAATAGTCTACGATCGGTATCTAAACTGACTTATCAGCCGGCTACCTTTGCCCATAAATCGAGTATTTCTTGCCGCATAAGCAGCGATTCTTCCCAGCGGTCGGTGGTATCTTCACCGTCCCTGCCGGTGATTGCATAGGGCTTGGGTCCGAGCTCACAGGTGAAGGCGAGCGTTGCGTCCTTGTTGGCGCGCTTCTTCCAGCTTTTGAAGCCATATTCCCACCAGCCGAGGAAAAGGTCGACCCAGGGCCTATGATGCGGGAAAGAAATCTCGATCTGGACCTGTTCGCGCGAAGCAACGCGGCCATGAAAAGCCCAGGAACTGTCCAGTATCCGATGGATGAGCGCATGGTTCTCGTCGGATACCGGCCAGGCAAATTCGCGCCCGACAAGGAAATGGGAGATATCCCCCAACAGCCGCAGATCCGGCATCCGATCGAGGAGATCGAGCGTGAAGAATAGATCCGTCGTCATACGGTCACGATGCGTCTCGATCCAAACGTCGATGCCGGCGTCTTCCGCCAGCCGCTGCCAGCCCTCCAGCAGTGGAATACAGTCCTCCAGACGACGTAGCCGCACATCAGGTTGCAGGCAGATATGATGAACATTGTATTCGGCCGCGATTTCCAGCACCGGCTTCAGATCGTCGACGGTCTTTGGGAAACATTGGCCCTCGGCCTGCAGTCCATACTGCTTGAGCAGACCCGCGACGCGAGAAACGACCTTGCGGTCGTACCAATGGGTACTGATGCCATCGAAGCCCGCGGACGCGATCTTTTCGATGTTTTCTTCCAGAGAAAGCTCCGGATATCTCGCGCTGCGTCGCTCCATGGACCAGAGCGACTGGAATATGAGCAAGTTCTGCATTGTTCCTCCCCGCCAGTGCGCTGCTCAGATCATGAATCCGATGTTTTCGCCAGCCGGCGCGATGATGGCTTTTGATCATCGGCGCGTTTCATTGCAAAGCGGATGTATTCGCGAGCCGGGTGCCGGTGGCGTGAGGGTTTTTCATCAAGATGTTTTGGATGCCAAATTGCCACCTTCCCCTCCTCGATTGCGGCTCAGAAAAGTTCCCGTCTCCGTGAGCAAATTTCATCAAATCAATGCTGTCGTTTCCAGCCGACGTCGCTGACACTGACCGCATAGTTCATCCATCGGGAGGCACATTATGGACGACACGCTGTACGGCACCCGCGACAAACGCGGCGACTGGAAACCCAACAAGCTTCTGCAATATCCGCCCGTGTTCATCTGGCCGGCCAAACCGATCGCTTTCCTGAAATGGTTCTTTGGATATCCCGGCTATCTGATGCCCTGGAATGCCGTCTATGCCGCCCTGGCAACGTTGCTGTGGCTCTACGCGACACCTTCCATGGAAACGATGAAGACGCTGGCGCCGGGCTGGATCGCCTATCTTCTCCTGCGCAATGCCGCGCTGGTTTTCCTGTTCTTCGGCGCCTTTCATCTGCGCCTCTACATGCAGAAGAAGCAGGGCACGCGCTTCAAATATAATAGCAAGTGGCCGTCGAAGGATAACTCAGCCTTCCTTTTCAAAAACCAGACCGTCGACAACGTGATCTGGACCTTTGCGAGCGCCGTACCCCTCTGGACGGCATTCGAAGTTCTGACGCTATGGGCCTTTGCGAACGGCATCATTCCCTATGTCGACTTTGCCGAGCACCCCATCTATTGCATCATCATCATGCTGTTGATCCCGGCATTCCGTGATCTGCACTTCTATCTCGTGCATCGCCTGATCCACTGGCCGCCGCTCTACCATGCGGTCCACAAGCTGCATCACAACAATGTCAATCCCGGCCCCTGGTCAGGCCTCGCCATGCATCCGGTCGAACATCTTTTGTATTTCTCGAGCGTTCTCATCCATTGGATCGTGCCCTCCAATCCCATCCACGCCCTGTTCCATCTGACGCATGCCGCCCTTGCGCCGGCGCCAGGTCATGCCGGCTTCGACAAGATTGTGATCGGCGAGGAAGCTGGGATCGACACCCACGCCTATGACCATTATCTCCACCACAAGTTCTTCGAATGCAATTATGCCGATGGCGTCATCCCGCTCGACCAGTGGTTCGGCACTTTCCATGACGGCTCGAAAGAGGCCGAGGACCGCATGAACAAGCGCTTTATGGAGCGCGCCAAGAAATACGCCGAAAAGCAGGCGCGCCGCTCCGGCACACCGAGCTAAAGCGGATCGAAGGCCCAGCTGGGCTGCCGGGACCGTAATCTCACGCCCGGCGATGGCGGCAAATGCCGGAGCCTGCGGGCTCCTTCCGCAGGCTCCGGCTTAATTGTCTATCGATATGTGGATGTGAAGCCGACGTTTTCGGCCCTATAGCCTAGCCGCCCAGCGACGTGTCTTCTCCATGCAGCTCTTCCATGATGAAAAATGATCACAATCGACGTGGAATGCGAGGGGTGATTTCGCGCATGCTGGGAACCACTCGGGAGGAAAAACGATGCGCGCTCAAAGTGTAATGTCGACCTGCTCCCAAGACCCGATAACGCCTTTCACGCCTGGCGAATGCAATGAGGAGGAAGAAATGACGAACTGGGTTGATGCCTGCGCTGCCGATGAAATCGATCAGGAAGATGTTGTTCGTTTCGATCACGCCGGGCGAACCTTTGCGATCTATCGCAGTCCCGACGACGAGTATTTCGTCACGGATGGACTTTGCACCCATGAGAAAATTCATCTGGCCGACGGGCTCGTGATAGACGACACCATCGAATGTCCAAAGCACAATGGCCGCTTCAGCTACAAGACCGGAGAAGCACGGGGCGCGCCCGTCTGCGTCAATCTGAAGACCTATCCGGTCAAAGTGGAAGGCGATCGCGTCATGATCGGGCTCGGCGCATGAACGGCGATGCGGGCATCATCATCGTCGGTGCCGGCGAATGTGGCGCACGCGCCGCATTGGGCCTGCGGGAGAATGGCTATCGGCGGAAGATCACCCTTATCGGCGATGAGGTTCATCTTCCCTACGAGCGGCCGCCTCTTTCCAAAAAGGTCCTGCTCGATCACGCGGAGCCTCGGCTGCCCGCCGTTCTCAATGATCTCGCGCTGGCTGAAAAGGCTATCCGGCATATCGGGGGCGCATCGGCTGACGCCATCGACGCAGCTGGAAAACGGCTCATCCTCTCGGATGGTCGGGCCTTGTCTTACGACAAGTTACTATTGACGACGGGCGCTGCACCCCGGCGGCTAGCGAACACGCCCGCCAGTTCCCGGATCCTCTATCTGCGGACGATGGACGATGCGATCGCGCTTCGCTCCCATATCCGGGCAAATATGCATGTAGCCGTGCTTGGCGGTGGCTTCATCGGGCTGGAGGTTGCCGCATCGGCGCGCAGCTACGGCGCGAAGGTAACTGTCATCGAGTCTCAGGAACGTATTCTCAAGCGCGGCGTACCCGAGTTGATCGCGGAAACGATCACAGCCCTGCACCAGCGCAACGGCGTCGCCGTAAAATGCGGCGTGGCGGTTCTCGGGATCGAAGCGGATGAACGACATGTCGGCATTTCCCTTTCCGACGGAAAGGTGATTGCTGCCGATGTGCTTGTTGTCGGGATCGGCGCGCAGCCACGCACCGAACTTGCCGTTAAAACGGGCATTGCGGTCGATAACGGCATTGCCGTCAACGAACACCTGGAAACCTCGATTGCCGACATCTTTGCCGCCGGCGATTGCTGTTCGTTTCCGCATCCGCTCTACGGCGGACGTCGGCTGCGTCTTGAAGCCTGGCGCAATGCGCAGGATCAGGGCATTCTCGCGGCGGCCAATTTGATGGGTGCGGCTCGCTGCTATCAGGCCGTCCCCTATTTCTGGTCCGACCAGTTTGATCATACGCTGCAAATCGCCGGCCTTGTCGACGAGGGGCGCACGGTCGTCAGACGCGATCTGGATGACGGCGCCTTCATCCTGTTCCATCTCGACGCAGAACAAAGGCTGGTCGCTGCGAGCGGTGTGGGGCCTGGCAACAGGATCGCCAAGGATATCAAACTGAGCGAGATGCTGATTGCCAAGCGCATCATGCCGCCGATCGAAGCTTTGACGGATGGCGTGAACCTAAAATCGCTCTTGCCAAAGGCAGCGTAAGAGATTGCTGCCTAGTCGACTCATGAGCAGACGCATAAGTGCTTGCCGTCTCTAAGCGCCAATCGCGCAAACAAAGGGCATCAGGATCGATCCTCGGCTTTGTGGTGGGCGGACAGACGATCAAGGATAGCCTGCGCGGTATTGGCGTCCGTGACCAGCGCATTGATCATTCCCGATCGTGCCGCGCCGATAATGCCGCTTGCCTTGCCGGGCGTAGCGGCAACGGCGATACAGAGCGGCACCTTGCGCAATTGTTGGGGAGAGGCTGCAATCATCCCCTCCTCTCCATCCCAGTGCAGGATCTCGCCCTGCTCGGTGACGTAGTGGCGCAGCACATCGCCGGCTGCGTGGCTCAGCGCCTTTTCGCCGGGCAACGCCGTTTCCGAGGGGTTTGCTGCATGTGTCAGTCCGACACCGACGATTGCCGCGTCCAGCCTTTCCCAAAGAGACGTCACCTGCTGGACCGTGGGGTCTCCGAGAAACGCATCCCGGAGCTCGGTCGAAGAAATATAAGGCGCATGCAGAAAATGCGGTACGCCACCCATCTGGATCGCCGCCTGGCGCACGAATTCATTGATCTGAAAGTGAGGCGCCGCATGCTGCATGCCGCCGTTCAGCGCGACCGTGACGATGCCGGGCAATTGCGGCAGACCGGCCATCGTTACCTCGCGCACTGCTCGCCCCCAGCCGATGCCGAGCGTGGATCCGGACCGCAGGCCCGCCTGTTGCAGAAGCGAGCCGACAGGCGCGGCAAGCGCGCTCAGCACGTTTGATGACGGCGTATCGATCACCGCAGCGGTGCGCAGCTTCAGGCCGTCGATCAGTGCAGCACTCAGATCCTCGGCGGGGGAAAGATCGATCACTTCGATCCGGACGATCCCGACAGCCCGGGCTCGCTGCAGCAAGCGCGAAACCGTCGCCGTCGACAGGCCGAGTTTCCTGGCAATATCCACCTGCGCCATATCGGATTGGTAGTGCAGTTTGGCGACCGTGTGTAGCAACGCGCGATTTGCCGCAGCCTCCTGCGATTGAGATGAATTCAGGTTGAAATTCCTTTCTGCAATGTGTTACACATACGGCACTTGAGGAGTTATCGCTTAAAAAGCCCGGTTTCGCAACGTCTATACCGCGCATGAGAGTCCTCAATTTCAGGAGCATTGCCCTCTTCGAGGAGTGGGGAAGGCGTGCCCGCATGGGTGCCGTTTCGCAACGGCCGGAGGAAGGATCACATGACGAAATTGACGACAGCGGAGATGCGTGGCTACCAGCAGATTTGCGGTAGCGACGGCGCCATGATGGTGATTGCCTGCGACCAGCGCGGTGGCATGCGCAGCCTTCTGGCCAGGGACCCGGCCGAGCAGGCAGCGATCTCCGACCGGGTGCTGGGGGACACGAAGGCCGATATCGCTCGCTTCCTGGCAAGCAAGGCGTCCTGCGTTCTCGTCGATCCCATCTGTGCGGTGCCGGCGCTGGTCGATGATCGTGTCCTTCAGCGTGATACCGCACTGCTGATCGGCCTCGATGCTTCCGGCTGGGATACATCGCCAGAAGGCTATCGTCTGTCGAAGCTGGTTCCCGGCATTTCCGCGCGCCGCGTGCGCCAGCTGGGAGCGACCGGCGGCAAGATCATGGTCTATCTGCGCTCGGATCGGGATGCGGCGAATGCCTACAATATTCAGATCTTGAAGCAGTGCATCGAAGACTTCGCACATGAGGATCTTCTGCTCGTCGTTGAATTCCTGACCTACAAGTTCGATGATGAGGACGAGGCCGACTACAAGGCGAAGCTGCCCTCTCTGATCGTCGGCGGCAGCAAGATCTGCCTCGATCTCGGCGCGAAAGTCTTGAAAATCCCTTATCCGGGCTCGTCGGAAGCCTGTGCCGAAGTCACTCGTCTTGCGGGCGACGTACCGTGGGCGGTGCTCTCGGCTGGCGTCGACCACACGACCTTCCTGACGCAAGTCGAAGATGCCATGCGCAACGGTGCTTCCGGCGTCATCGCCGGCCGCTCCCTGTGGAAGGATTGCATCTCGCTCGATCGTTCGGTAACGAAGGATCGGCTGGAAACGGTCGCGGTGCCTAGGCTTCGCGAAATCCAGGCTGTCATCGCAATGCACTTCAAGGGCACTGGCTCGCACGGCGCTGATCAAAGGCAGCGCGCCCATGGCTGATATCGCCATAGGCGTCGATATTGGCGGCACGAATATTCGTGCGGCCCTCGTCTCCGTTCAGGGCGAGATCCTTGCCAAGGTGTCGGAAAGAACCCCGACCGATCCCCTGTTGGCATTGGAGCGCGTGATCGCGATGGCGCGCGCGCTCGACACTCCTGAAGTTCTGGGGATCGGTGTCGGCATACCCGGGCGTGTCGATGTCGATAGTCGCGAGATCCTGTCTGGCGGCATTCTTAACCTCTCTGGCCTCGATTTCGTGCGGCGAATTGAGGCGGCACTTGGAAAGCCTGTCGTCATCGAGAATGATTGCAGCATGGCACTGATCGCCGAAATGCGGATCGGCGGCGCCAAAGGCTATCAAAATGTTGCGATGCTGACGATCGGAACGGGCATTGGCGGCGCTGTCGCCCATGCCGGGCGCATTTACCACGGACACAAGGCGGCGGGACAACTCGGCCATATTTGTGTATCGCAGGATGGCCCGCCCTGCCCTTGCGGCAGGCGCGGCTGTGTCGAGACCTTCAGTTCGGGAACCGCTTTGCGCCGACACATCGCCGAAGCGGGATTGTCGGTCGTGACAATCAAGGAGGTGTTCGACATGGCTGCCGAGGGAGATGATGCGGCCGTGCGCGTCTTGCGCCAATGGGCAGTCCCTTTACGAGCAGCACTCGATAATATCGCGGCGACGATGGATCCCGAAGTCATCCTGCTTGGCGGCGGGCTCGGCTGCGACGCGGCGCGTGCGCTTGCAGACCTGCCGGCGGTAGCGCCATGGTTCTGCCCCGCAATATTGCCGGCCAAACTCGCCGATGACGCTGGCGTGATCGGCGCGGGCCTGTCGATTTTCACTGCCGATGCGCCGTCACAGGAAAAGCGGGCACGGGGAAAGCGGGCACGGGGAAAGCGGGCCGTCCTGGTCAACGGCGTGCCGGCTTCCGGTAAAAGCCGCCTTGCCAAGGCTTTGTCCGATCGAACCGGTTGGCCGATCCTGTCCCTCGATGGCATCAAGAATCCGTTCCTGCAGCATATCGGACCAGTCGATCGCGACTTCAACCGGACTTTGGGAAAAGCGAGCTACCAGGCGATCTGGTCCATTATTGCGGACGCTCCGGCCGGCTCGACCTTCATCATCGACGCCTGGTTCGGCTTCCAGCCGAAGGCGCAGCTCGAAAACTATATCGATGCTGCGAAAGTCGGGGATGTCGCGGAGCTGTGGTGCAAGGTGCCTGGAACGGTCGCGGGCGAGCGTTATGCCAGCCGACTGAAGGAGCGGTTGCCTGGGCATCCGGGCGCCGAATATGTGCCGGAACTGATAACGCTGGCGGATCGGGCCGAGCCTATGGGCTGCGGTGCAGTTATGACTGTCGAGCAGACCAAAGAGCCGGACATGGAGGTAATTCTGGCCTGGGTTTGGCAGGTATTCGACCGCCAATAATATCGGTCGCCGTCCGAATGGACAGCTCAGCTGCAGAATAATGCTGAACGTCGTGCGACGCTATGTCCCCCGGCGGATAATGATGTTGCGGCATCATAGAATTGCTGAAGTATATCAATTGGTTAAAAGAAATTCCTTGCAGAAAAAAATTACTTGACGTGCTGCAGTAACCCACTGATTATCGCGTTGCCGGACAGGGGAGGTTCGGTTTCAAGAGGAGGAAAATCATGGAGCGCCGCTCATTTCTCAAGGCTTCGGCCGTGGCATCGCTCGCGACCGGTGTTGCCGCTATTGCCGGTACCACACAGGCTGCAGACAAGAAGTTTACGATTGCCCTTATTCCGGGCCTGACCACGGATGCCTTCTACATCACCATGCGCAAGGGCGCCGAGGCCGCGGCCAAGGCCATCGGCGCGACGCTGGTGTTCCAGGGCGGCCCCGATTTCAACCCGGTAACGCAAGTTCCGGTTCTTGATGCGGTCATCGCCAAGAAACCCGATGCAATCCTCATCGCCCCGACGGACAAGGATCAGTTGGTCCAGCCGCTGAAAAAGGCCAATGATGCAGGCATCCCGGTTATCACCGTCGATACCTTCATCGGCACTGGTGTCTACCAGACCGGCAAGGGCGATGCCGATTTTCCGCTGGCCTACATCGCTTCCGACAACCTGCTCGGCGGTGCGATTGCCGCGCGCGCACTGGCAAAGGCTGTCGGCGAAAAGGGCAAGGTCTACGTTTCCAACGTCAAGCCCGGCATTTCGACCACCGATCAGCGCGAGCAGGGCTTCAAGGAGGAGATGAAAAAATATCCGAACATCACCGTTCTGGAGACGCAATATAACGACGACGACGCCAACAAGGCGGCATCGCAGCTGCAGGCGGTTTTTGCCCGCAACTCCGATCTAGACGGCGTTTTCGGGGCCAATCTGTTCTCCGCTCTCGGTGCCGCCAACGGCGTGCAGCAGGCCGGCCAGACGGGCAAGATCCGCGTGGTCGCCTTCGATGCGCCGACATCGATCGTCGACAATATCAACTCCGGCCTCGTCGATCTGGCGATCGCACAGCACCCGGCGGAAATCGGCTATTTCGGCGTGATGGCAGCCTATGCGCATCTGACCGGCAATTCGATCCCGACGGCGATCGGCACCGGCTTCACGGTCATCGATAAATCGAACGTGACGGACAAGAACGTCGCGAAGTTCATCTATTCCGATTGATGCGGAGATAGTCTGTGCCTCGCCGATCGGCGAGGCACATCATCCAACGATGATAGAGCGAACGGCGTCGTGATCTTCGCGCCCTCAACGCTTCAGTTTGGACCAGTCCATGACAATCAACAATGCAGAGGTCCGCAAGGCGGATCAGCACGTGGCGCCGCAGGCGGACCATGGCGACCAGGCAAAAACCATCCTAAACCGCATCGCGCAATTGCGCGCATGGCTTTTTCTTGCCGCACTTATCGTGACTTTCGAGATCTGGGCACGGATCGATTTCGGCGGTACCTTCGTCGGCTCGAGCTTCAACTGGCAGTCCGTCGCGATCTTCGCCGTGGCGCCGCTGCTCTTGGCGATCGGACAGACCTTCGTCATCATCTCCGGGGGCATCGATCTATCGACCGGCTTCATCATGGGCCTTGCCGCCGTCGTCGCCGCACATATTGCCAATATTGCCGGGCTCTACATGCCGCTGCCGGTCGCGATGGTATTCGGCATTCTCGTTGCCATGCTGGCCGCCGCGGCGCCCGGCTTCATCAACGGCCTCCTGATCTCGCGTCTCAAGGTTCCGCCATTCATCGGTACGCTTGGCATGTTCGGCGTCGCCCGCGGCACGGCCTTCCTGATTGCCGGCGGCACCACTGTGCCGGTCAAGAATTCCTATTTCGCCGAGCTCGGCAACGGCCGGTTCTACGGTGTCCCCTATCTGGTCATCGTCACGCTCGTCTTCGTGATCATCATGCATTATCTGCTGAGCCAGACACGCTTCGGCCAGCACAACTACGCCATAGGCGCCAATGCCCAGGCCGCGCGCCGCGCCGGCATCGACATCAAGTCCCACCTGCTGCGGCTCTATATTCTCTCGGCCGTCTGCGCAGGCTTGGGCGGCGCACTTTATGCAGCACGCTTCACAGCAGGCGCGGCCCAGGCGGGCGAGCCCCTGTTGCTCGATAGCGTGGCTGCCGTCGTCATCGGCGGCGCCAGTCTGTTCGGCGGCTCCGGCACGATCATCGGCACCGTTGCCGGCGCTCTCGTTATCGCCGTCATCCAATACGGTCTCGTTTTCATGAACGTGGAGCCGTTCTGGCAGTTCATCGCGGTCGGCATAGTCATCATCATTTCGGTGCTCATCGACCAGGCGCAGCGCCGGTTCAGCGGAGCAAAACAGGATGAATAGTGCAACTCCCCTCCTCGAGGTCCGCAATCTCTCGCGTTATTTCGGTGCGGTGCGTGCCCTCGACAATTGCTCCATGGTCGTCCGGCCTGGTGAAGTCGTGGCACTTGCCGGCGATAACGGTGCGGGCAAGACGACGATGATCAAGGCGATCTCCGGCGTCTATCCGCCGACTGCGGGCGAAATCCTGATCGAAGGCAAGCCTGTCACCTTCTCCTCGCCGCAGGATGCACGCGAAAAGGGCATAGAGACGATCTACCAGGACCTAGCGCTTGCCGACAATCTGACGATCGGCTCCAACATCTTCCTCGGGCGCGAACCGATGAAGAAGCTTTTCGGCTTCCTGCCGGTGCTCGACCGGAAGGCAATGGCCGAAGCAGCGCGCAAGACGATGGCGGAGCTGGATTTCCATGTGAAGCGGCTCGATGCGCCGGTCAGCAACTTCTCCGGCGGCCAGCGTCAGGCGGTCGCGATCGGGCGTGCGGTTTACTGGAATGCCCGCATTCTGGTCATGGACGAGCCGACCGCTGCGCTCGGCGTGCCCGAACAGCGCAAGGTCGTAGCCCTCATCAAATCGCTGAAGGCGCAGGGACGCGGTGTTATCTTCATCTCGCACAATCTGCAGGATATTTTCGCGGTTTCCGACCGCATCGTCGTCCTGCGTCGAGGGATTGTTGCCGGCGAGCGCAACATCGCCGACACCAATCACGAGGAAGTCGTGAGGCTCATGATCGGCGGCTGATCCCTCACCCCGCTACAACTTTTTAACAAGGGCGATCGCGATAGATGTCATCGCGATCGCATTGTTGGTTTGCTTCAAGATCTCGGATGACCATCCGGTGCTGATTGAGCTTTCCTGAGCATCGCTTATTGCCGCACAATGAGATAGCGGTGTTCTTCAATCGATATGACCGTGGCTGGTCAGGTGCCGTGCTATGGGGGATATCGATCCATTCCAGCGACTCCAGTGTCGCCTGGAAGAGCATTTATCCGGAGATCGCGGAAAGCCGAGCGCACGTCTTTGAGGCAAGCAGGAATGAGCAAAGCGGACAATATTGTGTCCTTTACCGATGCGCCTCCGACAGTGAGCGATATCGCTGCAATCGCACGGCGCAACGCCACGATAGTGATTTCGCCAGACGTCAGAGACAGAATCAACGCTGCGCGCGTCGTGGTCGAACGCTACCTGGCGGCCGACCAGCCAGTTTATGGTTTGACGACAGCGCTGGGCGCGGGCGTCGATACTCGCCTTGCCACGGACGACCTGATCGCCTTTCAGTTACGTGTACCGCAAGCCCGCGCAGTCGGAGTTGGACCTGCCCTTCCCCGCGAAGCCGTCAGGGCGATGATGGCGGCTCGCATCGCCGGCATGGCGGCCGGCGGCTCCGGCATATCGCTCCCGGTTTTTGCCGGCCTCGTTGCCGCACTGAATGCCGGCTTTCACCCGGTGGTGCCGTCGCTCGGCTCGATCGGTGCTGCCGATCTTGCGCCTTTGGCACACATGGGACGGGCCCTGCTGGGAGACGGCGAGGCGGAACTCGATGGCAAGGTCATGCCGGCGCTCGATGCGCTCTCGAAAGCCGGTCTGAGAGCTTTGCCGATTGCGCCGAAGGATGGTCATGTCCTCGTGGTCGCCAATAGCCTGTCGGTTGGCAAGGCCTGTCTCTGCATCGAGGATATCGAACGGCTGTTCGATTGGTCGCTTGCGGCCGTCGCGCTGAACTTCGAGGCATTCCGGGCCAACGTCTCGGCTTTCGATGACCGGGCACTAGCGGCAAGACCGGCCTTCGGCCAGCGTGAAACCGCGGCAAGGCTTCGCGAGCTGCTTTCCGGAAGTTCTCTTTTTATTGATTGTGCCGCACGGCGCTTGCAAGATCCTTTGAGCTATCGCTGCGTCCCGCAGGTGTGGGGCGCCCTGCTCCACGCGATCGGCGAAGCCCGCGCGGTAACCGAGATCGAACTTGCGAGTTCCGGCGACAATCCCGTCGTACTGGCCGACGAAGGGCTTATCTTGTCGCATGGCAATTTCGACATGACGGCCTTCGTTCTCGCATGGGAGCGGCTCGGCCAGGCAATCGCCCATTGTGCGGCGGCGACCGCCTATAGAACGATTAAAATCATGTCTCCGGGCATGTCGGAGCTACCACGCTTCCTGACTCCGCTCGGGCAGAGCAGAACGGGTTTTGCCACCGCGCAGAAAACGGTCTCGGCGCTTGAAGCCGAGATACGCCATCTGGCCAATCCCGTGTCGCTCACGCCGATCCCGGTCGCCGATGGTGTCGAAGATCAGGCGTCGATGGCGCCGAGCGTCCTGAGCAAGATCGAAGCGATGATCGAGCGAATGCGTTATCTCGTCGCGATCGAGCTTGTCGCGTCCGCCCAGGCAGTCGAGTTGCGCGGCGTGGCAGGCAAGCTCGGCAGCGGGACGCTGGACGCCTATCGACAGGTGCGCCAGCTGGTGGCACCACTCGACAAAGATCGCGCTCAAGGTCCTGATTTTCAAAGAGTGTCGGAATTTATCGCAGCGACCGCGGCGAAAGCCGGTGACATGCCTGGAGAACGGTAATGCAGGAAATCTGGATCGACTATCTCAATGCCATCGACGCCAAGGCGCTGGCCCTTTCCAACGACGAAATCCTCGACGCCGTGACCAAGGCGCTCGATGCACAGGGGCGCGGCGAAACCGTCATCGAACCTCGCGTTCATCTCGTGCCCGAGAGTTCCGACAAGGGTCATTTCAACGTGCTGCGCGGTTATGTGAAGCCTCTCGACTATGCCGGCGTCAAGGTCGTCGGCGATTTCGTTGACAACTACAAGCAGGGCCTGCCTTCGGAACTGGCGGTCCTCAATCTCTTCGATCCGCGCACCGGTGTACCGAAGGCCATCATCGATGCGACGGCGATAACGGACATGCGCACCGGTGCCGTCACCGCTATCGGCGCGCGGCATCTCGCCCGCAAGGATAGTAAGATCCTCGGCCATATCGGCGCGCGCGGCACCTCCTACTGGAACGTGCGCCTGCTCGATCACATCTTCGATTTCGATGAAATCCGAGTGCATTCACGCCGTCCGGAAAGCCGCGACGCCTTTGCGGCGCGGCTGGAAAAGGATCTCGGCAAGAAGATTATCGTGACGGACAATTGGGAGGATTGCCTGAAGGGCGCCGATATCATGATCGAGGCAAGCCGCCTGCCGGAGCCAACGCCGCTCTTCAAGACCGCCTGGGTCAAGAAGGGCGCTTTCGTTGTGCCCTACGGCACTATGAGCGCGCTCGAATTCGACCTGACCGACATCATGGACAAGGTGGTCGTCGATGACTGGGGGCAATGCGGACCGGGGCGTCCCTTTGGTGCCCTTCGCCGCCATGTCGATGAGGGCAAGGTGACGGCCGAGACGCTGCATGCCGAAATTGGCCAGATCGTGTGCGGCGCCAAGCCGGGCCGCGAAAGCGATGACGAAACTATCCTCTTCTGGCATCGCGGCCTGAGCACCACCGACGTCGCGCTCGGCGCAGCAATGGTCGAAAAGGCAAAACGCATGAATATCGGCCAACGACTTCGGTTTGCGTGACGCGCGATGACGACTTCGAGTGCTATCGCCTGCTCGCGAATGTATAATCTCAGCCCCAGAATATATGCTCTCTGGGATCGGCTCTTTCATTGGCTTGCCGACCGATCGGGCGTCGAACTCGAAGTCATTGCCCATGCCGCTCCGGCACCTTTGTCCGAGCTTTGGGTACGTCCGGATATGGGCGCCGTTTTCATGTGCGGCTTCCCCTTCTCCCAGCTATCGCCGGCGGAGCGCCCGCAGCCGCTGGCAGCGCCCGTTTCGCTGGCCGACTGGGCAAACGGGCAGCCTGTCTATGCGAGCCACATCGTCGCCGCGCGCGATAAACAGCTTACGGAAGCTGATCTTGCAGGCGCGCGCTGGGGCTGGACGGTGCGGGACTCGCAGTCCGGCTATAATGCCCCGCGTGAACTCTTCGCCATGCTTGCGAATAGGCCTTCAGCAGCTCGAACCGTCGGCTCGCTCCTCAATCCGCGTGGCGTAGTCGACGCCATTCGTTCAGACACCATAGATGTCGGCGCCATCGACGCCTACGCGTTTCAGCTGATGGCAATGCACGAGCCGGACATGATCGCGCCACTGCGCATTGTTGCTACCACAAAACCGGCCCCCTTCCCTTTGCTGGTGGCCGCGCGGCAGCAGTCGGCGGATATCGTCGATGCGTTACGCGCCGCTCTTCTCGGCGCACACCGAGATCCGGAAGGGAGCGATATCCTCGCATCGCTTGGCCTTAGCGCCTTTGCCAAACCGGATGTTGCCGTCTATGACCAGCTTCCCATACGAGCGCGGGCGATCGATGCGGCTCTCGGAGCGTGGTGACGCTCGAACGCGCACAATAGCCGAGCCTATTGTGCGCTGGCGGTCTGTTTCAACAATTGCTCCGCCGCGAAGCTCAGGCATTCTTCGAAGGCCGTCAGATCGAGAAAGAGCTGCCCCGGCGCGACCTGGCGCGTGACGATGACACCGCCGCGTGCCGCAATGCCGCCGTCGAGCATCAGATTGTCGGCCATGTCGAAGTTTTCCAGCGCCATTCCGTCGGGACCACGGTGGCGTCCGTCTTCACCGAGATGCACCTCGCCGCCATAGAGCCTGCTCACACGCTCGAAGTGATTATCGAGGCAGTTGGAAAAAGCGAATGCCGGGCAGCCGCGGGCACACATGAATCCGAGTTCGAAGGCTGTGCCGATATCGGCCGCTATGCCACGAAACGGCGTGAGATTGGCGATGATGAGATCGGCGCTCGTCATCAGCTTTTCATTAATGGCGCTGATGGCAAGGCCACGCTGGCGACGTGTCTCGGTTTCCGGCACCACCAGATCACCCGGTGAAACGGGCGTGAAGCCGTAGCTGCGTGCCATTGCGATCTTGCGATCGAGGATTTCCCTTGCGTTCGGAAGGAAAACTTCCGGCCCTGCCAGATATGCTCTCAATGCTTTGCCTCTTTGACCGAATATTGCAACGCGGGAGTCGCGAAACCATATGAAGCCTATGGCCGATTCAGGGCTCTTCTGCCATACCCGGCACATAATTTACGAAGTCGCGAATTAAAAGTGATTGCCGTTCCAGGTCACTGGCGAGACGCGTATAGTTCTATTCGGATCGAATAGCGCTCACGATCCAGGACGGATGACGGAACCTGTGGGGTATAGAAAATGCAATCTTCCATTGAGGCCGTTGCCGCCTCGACCCAGGACGACCAGGGCAACTGGCCGACAAAACAAAGCAAGATCCTCGATTGGCTTATGAATGATGTCCGCGACCAGCGGTTCATCGACAACATCCTCGTGGAACTTTGTGAGAAAATGCAGGCAATCGGAGTTCCCGTCGCAAGAGCGACGATGCACTTCCGAACGCTGCATCCGCAATGGCTAGGGGCGAGAATTCTTTGGCGCACCGGCATGAAGGAGGCCGATATAGCGACCTTCAGCTATGGGGTCGAGAATACGCCGCAATTTCTGGCAAGCCCGATCAACGAGATATTCAACGGCGCGACCGAAGTCCGGAAAAATCTCGAGGTCTGCGAGAAGGCGGAACTGAACTATCCGCTTTATAAGGAAATGTATGCGGAAGGGCTGACCGACTATATCGCCTGGCCGATCTATCACACGCTCGGCAAGCGCCACATCGTGACCTTTGCCTCGGACGCGCCCGGTGGCTTCACCGATGAGCATATCACCTTCCTGAAAGACCTGCTGCCCGCTTTGACGATGGTGACCGAAATCCGTTTGAAGAACATCATGGCCCGCACGCTGCTGCGGACCTATGTCGGGCCGCATGCCAGCGAGAAGATCCTGGCCGGCGCCACGACGCGCGGCAGCGGCACCACCGTCGGGGCCGCAATTCTCATCTGCGACCTGCGCGACTTCACCACCATCTCGGACATGTGGCCGCGCGACGATGTCATCGAATTGCTGAACAGTTATTTCGACGCGATGGTCGAACCCATCGAAAAACATGGCGGTGAGATCCTCAAATTCATGGGCGACGGACTTTTGGCCATTTTCCCGTTGAGTGATCCGAATGCCTGCCACAATCTTCTCGTTGCCATCACCGAGGCGCAGGCGGCCGTTGCAACGCTCAATGAGGAAAACCGCGCGCAGGGACGCGAAGTGCTGCGCTATGGCGTCGGGGTGCATGTCGGCGACGTGATGTATGGTAACATCGGTTCGCGGACGCGCCTAGACTTCACGGTCATCGGCCCCGCCGTCAATATCGCCTCACGGCTTGAATCGCTGACAAAAGAGGTAAAGCGGCCTGTGCTTCTTTCCAAGGCTTTTGTCGACATGGCTGGTTGCCGACGCGATATGGAAAGCCTGGGCTCCTTTCCTCTGAAAGGTCTTGGCGAACCCGTCGACGTCTTTGCTTTCGCCGCAAAAGACAAACTGCCGCAGAAAGCGGAGCCGACGGTCGGGTGAAGATTAGCTCCGACGGGGGCGTAAATTCGGTACGGCGCGATTCAGTCGGTAGTAAAACGTGAAATGGCAAAGGGGTGTCTCGGTATATAGATCTCCCTATATTGTGAAGTGGATCATGACGGTAGCTGCCTTAATTTTGGGATCGTTCTGCGCGTACGAACGTTAAGTAAGGGTTGATTCTATCGGCTCGACCACGAGGGTGCCAGTCACCCATAATACTCTGGCAAGGAGAAAACAGATGAGAAAAATCCTGACCCTGGCGTTTTCAGCGGCATCGTTGATCGTTGCGGGCACCGCTGCGGCACGTGCAGCCGACATGCCGGCGACCTATAGCGAGGAGCCCGATGAGCGCAATGGCGTAAAGATCGGCTATCTCGAGTGCGATATCGGCGGCGGCGTTGGTTATGTGCTCGGTTCGGCCAAGGAAATGGATTGCACTTTCCATTCGACGGTCGGTCGCGCTCGCGTCGATCACTATACCGGCGCGATCAGAAAGATGGGTGTCGACCTCGGGTTTACGACCCGCAGCCGGCTTGTCTGGCTGGTTTTCGCGCCGACAGCCGGCTATCATCGTGGTTCGCTGGGCGGGCTTTATCAGGGCGCTACTGTTGAAGCCACTGTCGGTGCCGGCGTCGGCACGAACATCCTCGTTGGCGGCACCTCCGGCTCCATCCAGCTGCAGACCGTGAGCGTTACGGGTCAGCTCGGCTTGAACGTTGCGGCTACCGGTACATCGGTGACGCTGACGTCGGCCGATTGAGTATTCGATTAAAGTCCTGACCATATGATATGGCCGCTCCCGCCCGGCGCTGGAGCGGCCTTTTCCGTCGGGGCGGCGACAGCCAGCTTTGCACGTCAGCGTCTTCAGCGCGAAATCGGTTTAACCATGCACCCTCGCAGCGCTATAGCTATGTAAACCCTAGCGATTCTTCGGAGCCAGAATCATGACCGATACCGTCACCGATCGTTTTCTTCGTTATGTTGTCGTCGATACGCAATCGGACCCGTCTTCGGTTACGCAGCCTTCCACCGCGAAGCAGAAGAATCTCGGGCGCATTCTGGTTGAGGAATTGCTGGCGATCGGGCTTGCCGATGCCCATCTGGACGAGCACGGCTATGTCTATGCCACCATTCCATCGAATGTCGACAAGCCGGTCCCCGTCATCTGCTTCTGCTCGCATATGGACACAGCGCCGGATTTCACCGGAACGAACGTCAAGCCGCAAATCCTGCGGAACTACGCCGGCGGTGATATCCGCCTCAGCGCCGATCCGCAGCAGGTCATTCGGGTTGACGAACACCCTGCCCTGCGAGACCAGATCGGCAACGACATCATCACGTCGGATGGCACGACACTCCTTGGCGCCGACGACAAGGCCGGTCTCGCCGAAATTGTCGCAGCCGCCCAATATCTCGTCGACAATCCCGATATCCGCCATGGCACCATCAAGCTGCTGTTCACAACGGACGAAGAGATCGGGCGTGGCGTCGACAAGGTCGATCTGAAGAAGTTGGGAGCACAATTCGCCTATACGGTCGATGGCGAAACGGCGGGTCATATCGAAGACGAGACTTTCTCCGCCGACAGCGTCGAGATCATCATCCAGGGCGTCGCCATTCATCCGGGCTTCGCCAAAGGCAAAATGGAAAATGCCATCAAGATAGCCGGTGCGATCATCAACAGGCTGCCGAAGGACATGGCGCCGGAAACGACGGACGGACGCGACGGCTTTATCCATCCCACCGGGATCAGCGGCTTGATGGAAAAGGCTTCGCTCGGTTTCATCGTCCGCGATTTCGAGGAAGCCGGCCTTGCTGACAAGGAGGCTATGCTGGAAGCGATCGTCAAGGACGTCATGGCCGCCTATCCCGGCTCATCGCATAAGTTCACCGTCAGACATCAGTACCGCAACATGAAAGTGATTCTCGATCGTCATCCGGAGATTGTCGAAAACGCTGTCGAGGCCATCCGTCGTGCCGGCATGGCGCCGGTGCGAGGCAGTATTCGCGGCGGGACGGATGGTTCCAGGCTCTCTTTCATGGGCCTGCCTTGCGCCAATATCTTTGCCGGCGGCCATGCCTTTCATTCACCACTGGAATGGGTGAGCCGACAGGACATGGAAAAAGCCGTCAAGACGCTCGTGGAGTTGGCGAAGGTCTGGGAAGAACGTTCCTGAACTCTTGCGAGAATAGGCCTCGCTTCCTCCATGGAAACCAGCAACTCCGTCGGGAAATAGCGCATTTTCTCCTGCACGAAATTAATCGCGTTGTCATTATGCAAGTCATCCGTGAATTTTTATATTGAAGCATTACTAAATTAGATTATTCTATAATGTAGTCTTGGGAGGAAAGGAGAATAGGTAAGCCCCTTCATTCCAACTCTACGGTGCGCGCGCTCCGGCAATCAGAAACAGACTGTCACAAAGTCTAAGCTGAAACGGAGTTTAGTCATGAGAATACAATCTTCACGGATGGCAATTGCTGCATCCGCACTTCTTTTATTGGCCTCGACGAGCTATGCGGAACCCGGTGGCGGGACGGATCATGGCGGCAGCCAGTCCGGAAGCGGCGGACTGGGCGCGGGCGTCGGTGTATCGGTCGGCGGCATCAATGCCGGCCTGGGCGCCGGGCTCGGCTCCAAAGGGCTTAGTGCCGGCCTCGGCGCTTCCATAGGCGGAAAGAACGGCGTCAATGCCGGGGCGGGTACTTCCGTATCCGGAACAAGTGGCGTTAACGCAGGTGTCGGGGCTTCCGTTGGCGGTTCCAATGGCATCAATGCCGGAGCGGGTGCTTCCGTATCCGGCACGAGCGGCATTAATGCCGGTGCTGGCGCCTCCGTTGGCGGCTCGAATGGCGTCAATGCCGGCTTGGGAGCGTCGGTTAACGGTTCCGGGGTCAATGCTGGCCTTGGCGCTTCGGTTGGCGGCTCGGGCGGCATTAATGCCGGGGCGGGCGTTTCCCTCGGAGGATCCGGAGCGGGTGTCGGCGTTGGCGTCGGCATTGGCGGCTCTGGCGGAAGCAGTGGCGGCGGATCTGGAGGCACAGGTTCCGGCGGCATTGGCACCGGCAGCGGGTCCGGAGGCAAGGGCACGGGCGGCATTGGCACGACAATCGGCGGCCTAGGCGGTACGGGCGGTACAGGACTTGGGTCGGGACGTTCGGGCACAGGATCGAGCACCCGCACACTTGCCGCCTTCCGTACCATGTCGAGTGCCGAGCAGAAACGTATGCTGATTGCCTGTCGTCAGGTAACTGCATCCGGCAATTTCGATGCAGGCCTTGTCAGCCTTTGCCGGCTGCTGCGCAGCACAGCTAGCGCCGGTGGCCTGTAGGTGGCCGGCGTCAAGGGGGCTTGATGTCCCTCTTTCGCTTCGCTGCAAAGTTCCGCGCCCTGGCCGCTATATCGCCAACGGGCGCGGACGCCTGTCCAGCCTACCAATCCGCGCGGGCCACATTGTCGATCACCTGCTGGCTGCGGCGCAGCACCATGCCTGGCGCGTCCACAGCTTTGCTCAAAAGGTTTCGCGCGTCCGCAAGGGGATGAAATCCGGCCCTTTCGTCCAAGGCGGGAGACGGAGCATCGTCTGCGACAGGTAGAACAGCCTCTGCATAGTCCGGATTGCTTGTTATCAGCGGGTCCCGCGTTTCACATTGCGGCAGGCAGCGGTCGAAATGCTCCACCTCCGCAGATGACGCGACTTTCGTCCTCCCCGCATCGGCGCGAACAACGCGCTTTGCCGGCTCGCTGCTCTTGATCATGGCTGCAAGCGGCGAAGGCTGCGGAACTGGCACCGACACCAGCGGTCTTGCGGGGCTCGCATCGACTGCCAACTGCAATCTGTTCATCGCGAATTGGTGTGCGGATGCCATGCCATTGATCGCGATGCGGCCGCCCTCGTCGATGAGCCGGATCGACCGGTCGGCAGGGCCGGTTTGGACGATCAGATAGAGGGCGCCGACAACAGTGCCGCAAACCGCGAGCCCGCACCCCAGCCTGCGAGTCGTTTCGCTTTGACCATTCCACCATCTCACGGGCTGCGTATCCATCGACCGCTCCTTTGGGAAAATCTCGAACAGCCATTCTCATGAAAACTGTGGCGCGGCTTTTACCGAAACGTGGCCAATTGCAGGCTTTTCGCAAAGAAATGTTGATGAATGCGTTTCGCACATCGGGTCGTGGCTAGGATCGGAGCGTTGCCATGGAGCTGCACTCGCTTCCCGTCTTGATGAAGCGCGTTTCCGCGTCTTTCATATACGCCTCGCCCCTGATCCGATCAGGTGTCCCGATGAGTAAATCAATCCTGAAAGATAATATTAACCATGTTTTTCAAAAGTCCCGCTCATCCATAAGTATTCACTAAATAAATTGAAACTCTACTTTGGAGGTATTCTGTCGAGACTATCGCTGCCGCCGCCGCGGTTCCGACCTGCATTGCCAGCGAATCATATATGTGCTTATTTTATTATATTCTGATATTTTTTGGGGCTTATGCGAAGGGGAATGTGAATGCTGAGAATGCTCCGCGGCGCCAGCCTTATCGGTATCGCAATGACCATAGCAGCGCCACCCGCAATGGCCGCCACCACAAGCGCCAACATGACGGTTACCATCACTATCCAGGCGCAATGCACGATCCAGAGTGCCAATAATCTCAACTTCGGCACCAACGGCGTCATCACCAGCAATATCGATCAAGCAACCACCATCGGTGTGCAATGCACGTCCGGGCAGACCTATAATGTCGGCCTGAGCGCCGGCGCTGGAGCAGGTGCGACAACGGCCGTCCGAGTCATGACAGGACCAGCAAGTGCGACGATCAATTATGCGATCTATACCGACTCCAATCGAACGCAGACCTGGGGCACGACCATAGGCACGGACACCGTCTCGGGGACAGGAAACGGCGCGGTCCAGAACATAAATGTCTATGGCCGGGTACCTCCGCAAACCACACCGGCTGCGGGTGTCTACACCGATACCGTAGCGGTTACCGTCACCTACTGAAAACTCACAGATCCGGGAGGCCGTCATGCAACGCATGTTGCCATGCATTGCCGCGACTATGCTTTTGCTGTTCAGTGCTTATGAAATAAACGCAGCATCTCTGCGGGTAGCGCCCACAAGTCTGGAGCTTGTAGCACCGGCTGCTGCCACGGTCTTGAATCTGGCCAATGACGGAGACCATCCAATCAACGTCCAGATACGTGTCTTCAAGTGGAGCCAGGCGGGCGGGATAGAGACCTTGGAACCGACCAGGGATGTCGTTGCCAGTCCTCCCGCGACGCGGATGAATCCGAACGCACAGTATGTGGTCAGAGTGGTTCGTACGAGCAAGGCGCCCGTCAAGGCGGAGGAGACCTATCGTGTCATCGTTGATGAACTCCCCGACCCTGCCCGTGCGCGCGCCGGCACGGTCACGCTCATCATGCGTCAGTCCATTCCTGTCTTTTTCAAGCGGCCGGACATAAAGCCCGCCGATATTGTCTGGAGCCTCAAGCAGCAGGGCAACAGCCTTGCTCTTATAGGCAAGAACAATGGCGGCAGCCGCTTCCGTCTGTCGAACGTGACCCTCGCGCAGGGTGCGGCGAAGGTCGGCAGCCGGAACGGACTGGTCGGATACGTGCTTGCCGGGGCGACGATGCAATGGCCTGTCGGAACAGCAAAACCCCTCTCGGGTGGCGTCGTGACACTGCATGGCCAGAGTGATCTTGGGCCGTTCGATGCCAAAGTCGCCGTTAATCAACGGTAGTGCCGGCGCCGTTTTCATATGCATGCTTTTCTCAGTGCCGGTACTGCGTGCTCAGGAAGTGCCCGATCTGCCGGCGAATGCGACCACGGCCGAGCAACCGGCCGCCGCGATGGACGTCTATCTCGAAGTATTCATCAACAACGTGTCGATGAAGATGATCGGCAATTTCAAACAGCGTCCGAATGGCTCGCTCGCTGCAACCGCGCAAGAGTTGCGCGAGGTGGGCATCAAGCCACCGGCCGGCGCTGACGATAAGCTGATCGAACTCAGCACTTTGCCCGGCCTGTCATATCAGGTCGACATAGAGACGCAGCGTCTTTACGTGCAGACGACCGACGAAGGGCGCGCGGCTCGCGTCATCAATGTCAGGCAGCAGCAGGACAATGCGGTCCCTGCACCCCAGTCCGGCTATGGCGCCGTCCTCAACTATTCCCTCTACGCAAGTTCCAACGGTCTCTTTCAAGGCAATTCGAACATGTTCCAGGGAATATCCGGATCTTTCGATGCACGTCTCTTCAGCCCCTATGGCACGCTCAGCCAGTCCTTCCTCGCCGGATATTCCGAAGGCAGTCTTGACGGCATAACCCGCCTCAACACGACCTGGAGCTACTCCGATCCGAAGAACCTTGTTACCTATCGTGCCGGTGACCTGACCACCGGCGGCCTGTCATGGACTCGGCCAGTCTATTTCGGCGGTATTCAGTTTCAGCGCAATTTTGCGCTGCGCTCGGACCTCGTGACCGAACCGCTGCCCTCATTTGCCGGGACGGCCGCCGTTCCTTCGACGCTCGATATCTATACGCAGAACGTGCGCACCTATTCCAGCGACGTTCCCGCCGGGCCTTTCCAGGTGACCAACCTTCCTGTCTTTTCCGGAGGTGGGCAAGCAACCGTCGTGCTGCGCGACAGCCTCGGGCGCGAAACCACGCAGACCCTGCCGTTCTATTCCTCCAATTGGCTTCTGCGTCAGGGCCTTTTGGACTTTTCCGCCGAACTCGGCACTCCGCGTCTGAATTTCGGAACCGATTCCAGTGACTATGACGGTCGTATCATGGGCGCCGCCACCGCAAGGTACGGCCTGACCGATTGGCTGACACTGGAGGGCCACTTCGAGGGCGGCGCCGATCTTCTGAATGGCGGCGCGGGAGCCGCCTTTCCAGTCAGCTCGTTCGGTGTAGCGTCAATAGCAGGTGCGGCAAGCAAAAGCGGCTCGCGTTCCGGTGCGCTGATGAATGCCGCATTCGAGCTCAGCTACGACAGATGGGCTCTTTACGCCCGCGTACAGCGGACCTTTGGCGATTATGACGACATAGCCTCGGTCTCCGCGCGGCCGACAACGAGCGTTGCCGGAGATGTGAGCATTCTCAGCGCCGGTGTGCCGCGCGCCATCGATCAGGTCACGCTGAGCGTGCCAACGCCACTCGATCTGTCCAGCCTTAACCTCTCTTATACCAACCTTGAAAGTGCCGACGGCACTAGGAGCAAGATAGCCGGTCTTTCCTACAGTCAGACCTTCAAGCGTGCCACAGTCTATGCGAGCGCCTTCACCGATCTCGACGACCGAAGCAATTTCGGTTTCTTTGCCGGCCTCTCCATTCCCTTCGGCGGCAACGTTACGGCCAATACGGGCGTACAAGGCGGGCCTAACGGCCTTGGTGTCGTTGCCGATGTTTCCAAGTCGATGCAGCAGGAGGACGGTAGCTTCGGCTGGCGCCTGCGCACCTCTGAAGGCGAAGACACCTATCGCGAGGCGGCAATCAGCTATCGGGCTCCATTCGCACAGGTCGAGGCGGGCCTTCAGCAGCAGGATCATCAGACCAGCGCTACGGCTCGGGTCGATGGTGCCATTGCCGTTGCAGGCGGCGGTGTCTTTGCCACCAACCGGATCGACGACGCGTTTGCCGTCGTCGATGTCGGCGCTCCCGGTGTCGAGGTTCAGCAGCAGAACCGGCCGGCCGGCAAGACCAATTCGAGCGGCCGCATTCTGGTGCCCAATCTCAACTCCTATGAACCGAACACCGTCTCCATCGATCCCAAGAACCTGCCCGTCGATGCCGACGTGCCCGCGACGAAGGAAATCGTCGTGCCGGCAGACCGCAGCGGCGTGGTCGTCAAGTTCGGCGTATCCGAAGCACCGCAAGCAGCTCTGGTTACGATCAAGGACAAGAACGGGGTGCCACTGCGTGCCGGGCTCAACGGCACCTTGCAGGGGGCGAACGAAGACTTCGTGGTCGGCTATGACGGTCAGACTTATATTCGCGGGTTGCATGCGAGGAATGCGATCGATGTCTCGCTGGAGGATGGAACGAAATGCCACGCCGAATTCGCCTATAGGCCGCAGCGGGGTGAGCAGGTTGTCATCGATGACGTCAGGTGCTTTTGAAGAGAGGTGAAAGGATGCTGCGTTCGATCACTATATTGCTCGCATTGTTGCTGCCTTCGCTTTGCCTGGCGCAAAGCTGCAGCTTCAGTGCCACCAATATGAACTTCGGGGCAGTTGATATCTTGTCGGCTACCCCGGTCAGTTCGACATCGACTATAAGTGTAAGTTGTTCCGGAGGACTCCTGGATTTGGGCAAGCGGCTTCTCATTTGCCCGGATATCGGCGCCGGCAGCGGCGGCGCATCTTCGGCTGCGGCACGTCAGATGCTGAACGGAGCCAGTTCTTTGAACTATCAGCTGTATTCCGATAATGGCCGGAGCGTGGTGTGGGGATCGAGCAGCTGGCCCTATCCATCGCGGGCACCGGTCTATGCGCTGACAATGTCCCTGTTGAATGGCTCGCTGGTGGGCGCAACCGGTAGCCTGACGGTCTATGGCACGGCGCTTGGAACGCCATCGACGGCGCTGCCCGGGTCGTATACCTCCAGCTTCGCATCCGGCACCTCATTCTATTACAGCTACAGCAGCGCGACGAACTGTAATGGACCCACCGGAACGACAGGAACCGCGCCGTTTACCGTCAACGCGAGCGTTGCCGCCAATTGCCTGGTGAGCGTCCAAAACATCAATTTCGGAACGCAGGGTGTTCTGAGTGCGAATACCGATGCCGCCGGATCGGTGACGGCAACCTGTACGCCGGGTACGCCCTACACGATCTCGTTGAATGGCGGCACAACGAACGCGGCACCGACGGCGCGAAAGATGACGAAGGGAGCGGAGACGGTGACCTACGGTCTCTACAAGGATATCAACCGGTCGCAGCCCTGGGGCGATGTCAACACACCGGGCAGCACGGTTGCTGGAACTGGAACGGGCACGGCGCAGCTTTTGACGGTCTATGGCCGAGTCCCGCCCCAGACGACGCCCTCTCCAGGCAATTACGTGGATACGGTCGTAGTGACGCTTACCTATTGATCTCGGATTGGCGCGGGTCGAATAACGCGGCTGACTGACGACATCGAATATTACCAGTGCATAGACAAGGATGGCGCCGACTGCGATGACGATGCCGCTGGTTGATGATTGTATGTGTCCTCACGCCATCGAGATCAATCCGTTTGCCCCAAGGAGTAGGATGCTTATTCTGGAAACCTCCCGGCTCGTTCTCAGGCCTTGGCAGGATAGCGACCGTGTTCCGTTTGCCGCCGTAAATGCAGACGCGCGGGTTCGCAAATATTACTATCCGAGCCTGCTCACGGCGGCTGAGACGAACGAACTGATCGACGAAGCCAACGAGCAGTTCGCCAAGGAAGGTTTCAGCTTTCTGGCCGTGGAGCGGAAAGTTGATGGCGCGCTGATTGGCGGCGCAGGTCTTTCACGTCCTGGGCCGGAAGTTCCGGGTAATTTTCCATTGGAGATCGGTTGGATTCTGGGGCATGCCTATTGGCGGCAGGGCTATGCGACGGAAATCAGCCAACGTTGCCTGTATTTCGCGTGGCAAGAGCTGCGGGCTGATTGCGTGATCGGTTACACCTCAGCGATTAACACTCCTTCCCGCCGCGCGATGGAGAAAATCGGTATGATCCGAGTCGACGATGGCGATTTCGATGATATCACCGTGCCGCCAGGCAATATTCTGCGGCCGCACGTGCTCTATCGCATCGATCGTCCCAAACAAGAAATTCATGAATGAACAGGGAGTAAGCCGCGACGACAGCCCCGCGGATCGGCAATCTTGCTTCTTGCCTCAGCCGTGCTCTCACGCGAAAATTTACCATGAGCATACCGACATCCCACCCCTTCGATTTCGATCCGACTTATGGCATGCAGCTCGCGCAGTTGCAGGCGATAGCAGCACCGGAAGCTCCGGCGGGCTTTGACGAGTTCTGGCAGCAGCGCTACAGGGCGGCCCTGGCCATCGATCCGCAACCCAAGCTTCGCCATAGCAAGCAGCGTCACGACAACTGGCACGTCTTCGATATCAGCTACATGTCGACAGGGTCGTTTCAGATCAATGGCTGGCTGCTCATTCCCCGCAGCGGACGGGTGCGGCGCGGCCTGGTCGTCGGACACGGATATGGCGGAAGAGACCAGCCGGAATTCGAGTGGCCAGTAGAAGAGACGGCTATCCTTTTTCCCTGTTGCCGCGGGCTCTCCCTCAGCGCGAGCCCGAAAATCCCCTCGGATGCATCCGGCCATGTTCTTTGCGGTATCGAAAACCGCGACACCTATGTCATCGGCGGCTGCGTGGAAGACATCTGGCTCGCAGTCTCGACATTGGAGACCCTCTATCCATGGCTTGCCGGCCATATCGGCTATAGCGGCATCAGTTTCGGTGGCGGTGTCGGCGCTCTCGCCATTCCCTTTGACGCCAGGATCAGGCGGGGCCACCTCGTCGTTCCGACTTTCGGCCACCGGGAGCTATGGCTGACACTGCCAACCGTCGGCAGCGCGCAATCGGTACAGGCCTATCAGGAAAGACACGGCAGCGTTTTGGAGACGCTGCGCTTCTTCGATGCTGCGATCGCGGCAAGTCGTATCCGCATTCCGATGCTTGTTGCGCCCGCCCTTTTCGATCCCGCCGTTGCGCCGCCCTGTCAGTTTTCCGTCGCAAATGCGCTGCAGGAATTCAACGAAATCTTCATTCTGGATGCCGGCCATTTCGATTATGCTGGCAGCGGCCAGCAGAACGCAATTCTGCGAGACAAGATCGGGCAATTCTTCGAGGTGCTATGAACCGCGAAACTTATACTGGTACAGCCCTCGGCTGCATGTGTGGGGCGGAGGCCGCCATCAGGCAGGTGTATGGCGCCACTGTACATCTGACGAAGGCCGTAAGCTTCTGGCTGCTCAGGCGAGTCCGGCTGGTATCGGTCGGAGCACCTTGTGCGTGCCGTAGTCACGCTCGTGGGATTTGCGGTGCTGTCGCTCGAAGCTTGCGGAAAACTCGACCAGAATACGCTCCATCATGCCATCCGGATAGGTGCCGGTGTCCTCGGTTTCTACTTCCGATTGGGCAGTCACGATCTTCATATTCATTTACAGTCCTCCGGCTTTGCACGGAAACCCTTGATTTCAATATCTGTTCCATTAGTATCTCTGAAAATTGTTAAAAAATTAACTACGCCCGTTAATCAAATCGGGCGCCACGGCATCGCATTTGAATGGCTGACCGGATTGGAACATTCTTGCAATCGTGACGTTCAGTCTCTGATCTGATTAGGGGGATTGATGTACCGACCCGAACCGCCCTGCGTGTGCCTCTTCTCGTTGCCCGCGAAACAACAGACATCGATTTTCGATATAGCCAGACGTTGAAGTCCGAAAGGACTTCGCGGGAGTTCGCATGCTTTCAAGCAATCACCGTCCCATCGGCGGTTAGACTGGAGCAGATCATGGCCCTCGTAATCACATCGATCATCCTCGCCCTAATCGGTCTGGCACTCGGCGGCGGCGGGCTTTGGCTTACACTGCTCGGCGGAAGCCCCTTTTATCTTCTGGCCGGCATCGCCTTCCTCCTAACGGCGATCCTGCTTTATATGCGCAAGGCAGCCGCACTCTGGCTCTATGCGATCTTCGTGCTGGCAGCGCTTGGATGGGCGATATGGGAGGTCGGTTTTGACTGGTGGCAGCTCGGCCCGCGTGGCGGCGTGATCATTCTGATCGGTCTATGGCTTCTGACACCCTGGATCCGGCGGCCGCTGGGCTTTCGCAGCCTCGACGGCGTTTACTATGGAGCCAATCCATGGCCGCTCGCCATACCCTTGATTATTGCCATCCTGGTCGCGGTCTATTCGATGACGACCGATCCGCACGATCTCTCCGGCGATTTGCCGACGACAATGGCTGCGAATGCCCCGATGGGCGGCGATGTGCCCGATGGTGAGTGGCATCAATATGGTCGAACCTCGTTTGGTCAGCGTTACTCGCCTCTCGACCAGATCAATGCTCAGAACGTCGGAAATCTGAAGGAGGCCTGGCGATATCAGACAGGTGATGTGAAGCGCCCCGATGACATCGGCGAGACGACTTATCAGGTTACGCCGCTCAAGATCGGCGACACGCTTTATATCTGCACGCCCCATAGCCTGGCGATCGCCATCGGTGCGACGGACGGCAAGGAAAAATGGCGTTACGATGCCAATGCCGGCATGAACCCCAACCGACAGCATCAGACCTGCCGCGGTGTCTCCTATTATCACGACACGACCGCTGCTGCCGGCGCACCGTGTGCCGATCGCGTCTATCTGCCGACCTCGGATGGCCGGCTGATCGCGCTCGATGCTGCCAACGGCAAGGTTTGTCCGAGCTTTGCCGATCAGGGCACCCTGCATCTTGAAAACGGCATGAAATACAATCCGGCTGGCTACTATTATTCGACGTCGCCGCCCGTCATCGTCGCCGACAAAATCATCATCGGCGGCGCGGTGAACGACAATTATTCCACCCAGGAACAGTCCGGCGTCATCCGCGCCTTCGACGCCCGGACCGGCGCGCTGCTCTGGAACTGGGATTCGGGCAACCCGGATCAGACAGCGCCGCTGCCCGCTGGCCAGACCTATACGACCAACTCACCGAACAGCTGGTCGGTTTCCAGCGCCGACGAGAAGCTCGGCATGGTTTACGTTCCGCTTGGCAACCAAACGCCAGACCAGCTTGGCATGGGCCGCAGCGCCAATGTGGAACGCTTCTCCTCCTCTGTAGTCGCGCTCGACATCAATACCGGCCAGCTCAAATGGGTGCAGCAATTCGTCCATCACGATCTTTGGGATATGGACGTGCCGGCCCAACCCGTGCTCGTCGATCTGACCAAGGCCGACGGCACCACCGTCCCTGCCCTAGTCGCGTCGACCAAGCAGGGCGACATATATGTGCTCGATCGCCGCACCGGAGCACCGATCATTCCCTTCAAGGAAATACCGGCGCCGGGCGGCACCATTCCGGAGGATCATGCCTCGCCGACCCAGCCGATCTCCGATCTGACCTTCTCGCCGCCGCCCTTGCAGGAAAAGGACATGTGGGGCATCTCGCTGTTCGATCAGCTCGCCTGCCGTATCTCTTTCCACCAGCATCAATATGAAGGCCGCTACACGCCACCATCGCTGCGCGGTTCTATCATCTTTCCCGGCAATTTCGGCACTTTCAACTGGGGCAGCGTCGCCGTCGATCCTGAGCGGCAGATCATGTTCGGCATGCCGACCTATCTCGCCTTTACCTCCCGACTGGTGCCGCGCGCGGAGATTCCGCCGAAGGGCGCTGGCGATAAAGGCAGCGAACAAGGGCTCAACCGAAACGAAGGCTCACCCTATGGCGTCTACATGGGTCCGTTCGTCAGCCCGCTCGGCATTCCCTGCCAGGCACCGCCTTGGGGCTATGTCGCCGGTGTCGATCTGAAGACCGGCAAGATCGCCTACAAGCACAAGAACGGTACCGTCCATGACATGACCCCGCTGCCCCTGCCCTTCAAAGTCGGCGTTCCCGGCATTGGCGGCCCGATGATGACCAAGGGCGGAGTGGCGTTCCTGGGGGCAGCGGTGGACAATTATCTCAGGGCCTATGATGTCACGACAGGCAGGCAGCTTTGGCAGGCACGCCTGCCGGCGGGTGGCCAGTCGACGCCGATGACGTATACCGCCGGCGACAACAAGCAATATGTCGTCATGGTGGCCGGTGGTCACGGTTCCGTGGGAACGAAACCAGGCGACTATGTGATCGGCTATACACTGCCTTGAATCGATGACGGAGCGGCCAGGCAAGCCTCTCCCTTCTGTCAAGGCCCCGGCTTAACTCTTGGAAGAGCCGAAGTTGCCCTCAGCGCCGTCATTCTCGGAGTCCGCAGGAGGCTCCCAGCCGAAAACGCTACGGCCACCGTAGGAAAAGGATCTGTCGAATTCACCGGCTACGATTTCTTTGAGATCGGGGCCGGTGACGTAGCGCTCCAGCATCCGCGATTGGTCATCCAGCCGCTTCAGCGCCGATAATTCCTCGTCACGACCGAGGCGGCCCTTCCTGACGGCGGATTTCATCACATTGATCGTCTCGTCATAGACCTTCAGCGGCACGGGAAAGGGATGTCGGTCCTTGCCACCATGGGCGAGCGAGAAGCGCGCGGGGTCGGAGAAGCGGCAGGGTGCGCCATGAACCACTTCGGCGACCATCGCCAAAGCCTTCACCGTGCGCGCGCCAACCCCAGGCGTCAGAAGCAGACCCTCGAAATCCACCGGACCACGATCGGCAGCCGCAGCGAGATTTCCGTGCAGGCGCCGCATGTTCACGTCTTCTTGACGCACATCGTGATGCGCCGGCATGACGAGGTATGGCAGCATCGGCTGTGCTTCTTGTTTGCCAACTACTGGAACTTTCCCTTCCAGTGCACTGAATTCTTGAATGATTTTATCCGGCCCCAAGGAAGCAAGCAGATCCAGCTGACCGTCGCGGGAACGCTCGGCGCGCCGATCGGCAAGATTGACGATCTCGCCCTGCTCGCGCCCTTCGATAGCCGCGTGCGGCGAATCCAGGAAGCTCGTCAAACCCTCCGATAGCCAGTGATATCGGCGTGCTTGCCGGCGTTCGTCGCTCATGCCCTGCTGGATGACGACCCACTTGCCGTCGTCGGCGACGATGAAGCCATGCAGGTAGAGGTCGAAGCCATCCTGCACGGCTGCGCTGTCCACCTTCGCGATCAGCCGGCTCTTCATGGCAAGGGACGCACCGTCGATACCGACGCGATCGCCGATATCAAGAAGTTCGCCCGGCGTCTTGCGCGATTGCGCGCCGCGGCCGCCGCAGACATGGATTCCAAGTTCGCCGGATAGCGGCGTCAGGCCGCGCTTCAGGGCGCCAAGGACGCTCGTCGTGATCCCCGAGGAATGCCAATCCATGCCCATGACGGCGCCGAAAGACTGGAACCAGAAGGGATTGGCGAGGCGGCGAAAGAGCTCGTCGCGACCGTAATGCTGCACGATTGCCTCGGTGATGACGGCACCCAGGCGCGTCATGCGATCCCCAAGCCAGCGCGGTACGCGGCCGCCATGCAGGGGAAGATCAGCTTTGCCGGCTCTCTGTGCCAAATCCACGACTCTCGTTCTTTACCGTGGCATTGTAGTCCGGGGAGCCGTGATATGCCATTCGCAAGGTGCGGCGATCAGCCGAGGCACCAAATATGAATTGTGATGAGGTTAAGCCAACGCCGATGTCGGCGCAAAATCCTGCATCGCTCCTGAAAAAGGCTTAGGCAATGGGGAGGCGTAGGAACTGCGCTTGCTGGTGGATAGGCCCAGCGACACCAAAGCTTCGGCCTGCTTGACCGCTGCGGCGACACCATCCACGACCGGGATGCCGTAGATCGATTGGAGCTGCCTTGCGAGATCCGTCATGCCGGCGCAGCCGAGGACAATGGCCTCCGCCCCGTCTTCAGCGAGCGCTCGCTCGATTTCCGCCCGCAGCTTTCCAATTGCACTCGAAGACGAATCTTCAAGCTCGAGCACGGGGATATCGGAGGCGCGAACCTTTGCCCGCGCGCCCATGCCATAGCGATGGACAAGATTGTCGATGAGGATGCGCGAGCGTTCGAGCGTCGTCACCACGCTGAAGCGCTGTGCCAGGAAGCCGGCCGTGGCTACGGCTGCTTCACACAGACCGACGACAGGTACGTCACAGAACATGCGTGCGGCTTCCAGACCGGTGTCGTCGAAACAGCAGATGATCGCGGCGTCATAGCCTTCGGCCTGTCTCTCCTTCAATTCGCGCAGCATGCCGGGCACGGCGATAGCGCCGTCATAATAGCCCTCGATCGAAGCCGGCCCCATCTGTGAGGTGGCAGCGATGATCTCCGTGCCGGGGCCTGCAACGGCACGCGCAGCGATTGCCGCCTTCTCCGTCATGGAAACGGTGGTATTCGGATTGATAAGCAGCAGGCGCATGATCTCAACTTTTCTTGGCTTGGCGGCGGCCGAGCATGGTCATGACCGCAAGCGCCAATAGGATGATGGTAAAGGAAAAGAGCGTAGTCACCGTTCCGAGCGCATAGAGCACCGGCGTCGTGACATTCGTCGTCATGCCGTAGATTTCGAGCGGCAGGGTATTGTAGGTGCCCGACGTCATCAGGGTGCGGGCGAACTCGTCATAGGACAGCGTGAAGCCGAACAGGCCGACGCCGATAAGGCTCGGCACTATCATCGGCAGCACTACATGGCGGAAGGTTTGCCAAGAGCTGGCGCCAAGATCGCGGGCTGCCTCCTCATAGGCCGGCGAAAACCGGTTGAAGACGGCAAACATGATCAGCACGCCGAAGGGCAAGGTCCAGGTCAGATGCGCGCCGAAGGCGGAGGAATACCACGCCGGCGCGATGCCGCCCTGCTGAAAGACGACGCCGATCCCCAGCGAAATGATGATGGATGGGACGACGAGGCTCGCAACCGTCGCGTAGAACAGGAACGTCGATCCGCGGAACCGGCGGCGAAAGGCAAGGCCCGCGAGCAGCGAGACGACGACGGTCACGATCATGACCATCACGCCGAGGATCAAGGAACGCTGGAACGATGCGCCGAAATCCCCCACCGCCTGTTTCTCGAAGAGATTGGCGAACCAATGCAGCGAGACGCCATTCAACGGGAAGGTCAGGCCGCCGTCCGGTCCCTGGAAAGACAGGATGATGACCGCCGAGAGCGGACCGTAGAGAAACAGGACGAAAATCGTGAAGAAGATTGCCAGAAGATAGAATTCCAGGCCGCGCTTTTCACTGTTCATCTTAGAGCTCCTTGCGGATATCGACGATGCGCAGGATGGCAGCAACCATCAGCAATACGACGATCAGAAGCACGACCGCATTGGCGGCAGCGGCGGGATATTGCAGCAGCGACATCTGGTTCTTCATCATCAGCGCAATGGATGCGCTCTGGCCACCCGACATCACCTGCACGGTGGAGAAATCCGCCATGACGAGCGTGACGACGAAGATGCTGCCGATCGCCATGCCCGGCTTGGCAAGCGGGATGATGACATTCCACAGCACCTGCCATCCGCTGGCGCCGGCATCCCGCGCGGCTTCGAACAGAGAACGGTCGATACGCATCAGCGTGTTGAAGATCGGCGTCACCATGAACAGTGTGTAGAGATGCACCATGGCAAGCACGACGGCGAAATCGGAATAGAGCAGCCATTCGATCGGCTGTGGGATAAGGCCCATCTCGATCAGCGTCGAATTGACAAGTCCGTTGCGCCCGAGAACGGGTATCCACGAGATCATGCGAATGATGTTAGAGGTCATGAAGGGCACGGTGCAGACGAGGAAAAGGATCATCTGCGTCGAGGTGCGGCGAATATGGAAAGCCAGAAAATAGGCGACCCAGAAGCCGATGAAGAGCGTCAGCGCCCAGACAATTGCCGTAAATTTCAATGTGTTGAGGTAGGTTTTCCATGTAACCCACGAACCGAGCGTATCGGTATAATTCGTGGTCAGGAACGCCGGATAGAGGCCGGCGAAATCATAATCCCAGAAACTGACGATGCCGATCATGGCGATCGGCAACAGGAAGAAGAAGCCGAGAATGAGAAACAGCGGCGTTGCCTGCAGATAGGCGACGGCCCAGCCGGGTACGGCAAATCCACGCCCGGGCTTCTGAGTTTCCTGCTCCGCATCCGAGGAAGCGATTGTCGCCATAGTCCGGCCTCTCCATTGGTAGGATCCTCTCCCCGTTTTGAAGGGGAGAGGAAATGATCGATCGCAGCTTAGGCAGCAATGAATTCGTTCCAGCGACGAACCATGTAGCGGTCCTCATCCATGACCGAGTTCCAGCAGGCGACGGCACCCATGCGGGTTTCGAAGGAACCGCCATCGCGAACGGCGCCGGCCTTCTCCATGACTTTGCCTTCCGGAGAGAGGATATCGCCCTGCGCCGGCTTGCCCTCGATCCAGTAGCCCCATTCATCGGCCGACATGAAGTTCTTGGCCGTTTCCATGCAGGCGGAATAGTAGCCCTGGCGGTTAAGGTAACCACCGACCCAGCCGGAGGTGTACCAATTGATATATTCATAAGCCGCGTCGAGCTGTGCGCCCTTGAGATGCGATGCGAGGCCGAGACCACCGCCCCAGGCACGATAGCCTTCCTTGAGTGGCTGGAAGGTGCAGGCAATACCCTTGGAGCGGACTGCAGCGACCGCCGGCGACCACATGGACTGAATAACCACTTCACCTGATGCCATCAGGTTGACGCTTTCGTCGAAGGACTTCCAGAAGGCGCGGAATTGGCCATCGCCCTTGGTCTTGATCAAGAAGTCGATGGTCTTGTCGATTTCCGCCTTCGTCATGTTGCCCTTGTCGGCATATTTGATCTTGCCGGCAGCTTCCATGATCATCGCAGCATCCATGATGCCGATGGACGGGATATTGAGGATCGCGGTCTTGCCCTTGAAGGCCGGATCGAGAATGTCGGCCCAGCTGGTGATCGGACGACCGGTGAGATCGGGACGAATGCCGAGCGTATCGGCATTGTAGATGGTCGGAACCATCGTCATCCACTGCGTCGGCTCCTTGGCGAATTTCTTCGAGCCCTGCCCTTCGACAAAGCCCACCGTGTGGGGTGCCGTGCCCTGCGCGATGACGCTGTCGGACTTCAGCTTGCCGTTGATGAAGAGCGGAACGATCTTGTCGTAATATTTGAGCTTTTTGACGTCCATCGGCTGCATGACGCCGGTCGGAAAGACCTTCTTGGCGATCCAGTATTCGATGTCGGCGATATCGTAGCTGTTCGGCTGCGTCACGGCTCGCTGTGCGGCGGCATCCGAATCGGTCGCCGTCATCTCGAGCGTAATGCCGAGATCGGCCTTGCACTTCTCCGCAATGGCATTGATGTTCGAAACGCCGGTACCGAACTGGCGCAGCGTGATGTTCGATTGCGCCCAGATGGTCGGAAAGCCGGTGATGGCGCCGGAGCCGGCCATGGCGCCGAGAGCGGCAGCGCCGGTCTTCAGCAGCGAGCGGCGGGAAATGCCTTTCGTCGTCTTGGTAGTCTTGGTTTCAGTCGTCATGTCAGTTCCCCTTTTTTGATAGTTTGGATTCATGCGGACACATGGCCGAGAAGGATTGCATCCTCCTGAGCCCAACTCAGTGAGACGGCATCGCCGACAGCGATCGATCTGGCGGCAGCATCGTCGTTGCTTGCGATGACGGTGAAATCGTCGCTGCCGGCGCCGATGACGGTGATTTTCAGCGTTGCGCCGCGATATTCGACATTGGAGACGACGCCGTTGAAGCCCAGCCCTTTTTCCGATGGCTGCGAAAGCCGGACGCGGTCGGTACGCACGGCGATGTCGACGGCTTCGCCGACGGCGCGATCTGACCCTTTCACGGAGAAGCCCTGCCCTTCCGGCGCGGTCATGGTGATCACGCCATCTTCGCTCGACGTTATGCGACCCGACAAGACGTTATGGTCACCCATGAAGCGGGCAACGAAAGCCGTCGCGGGATGTTCGAAAACCTCCCGCGGCGAGCCTGCCTGCTCGATCCGGCCGTCATTCATGATGACCATGATATCGGCAAGCGCCATCGCCTCCTCCTGGCTATGCGTGACATGGACGAAAGTGATTCCGAGTGACTTCTGCAGCTTCTTGAGCTCAGCGCGCATGCGGATCTTCAGGAAGGGATCGAGCGCCGATAGTGGTTCGTCCAGCAGCAGAGCTTCCGGATCGGTGATCAGGGCGCGGGCCAGCGCGACACGCTGTTGCTGTCCGCCTGAAAGCTGAGCCGGACGGCGGGTCGCATAGGCCTCCATCTGCATGAGCTTCAGCATGTCGAGCGCCTTCGCGCGGCGCTCTTCCTTGTCGACACCTTTCATCTTCAGGCTGAAGGCGACATTGTCGATAAGGTCCAGATGTGGAAACAGCGCATAGGACTGGAACATCATCGCTGTGCCGCGTCTGGCGGGCGGGAAGTCGGTGACGACGGTATTGCCAAGCCTTATGTCGCCCGAGGAAATGCCCTCATGGCCTGCGATCATGCGCAAGGTCGATGTCTTGCCGCAACCGGAGGGGCCGAGGAAACAGCAATAGGAGCCCGCCGGTATCTTCAGGCTGATCGCGTGGACTGCCGTGGTCGTGCCGTAGACCTTCGAAACGGACACTATATCGATCTCTGCCGCTTTCGACATCATCTTCCCCTGTGGTTTGGGAAAGACACTGCATCAATCGTGCCAGTTTTGCGGAGACCAACTAACCGATTGAATTTACTTAATTTTAGCTCGGGAGAGAAATTGCGCTTCCCAATAGGCAATTATGAATCTGCACAGGAAATAGGCTATTGTGCGCGATTTATGCAAAATATTGTATACATTTTCGCGCTGGTTTGCATCAGATTTCATTTAACTTCCGCGCGAAACCTGTCTATCATTGCAGCCAGTTACTCAGGCTACCGATCATGAACTCTTCAGCAGATGCGCTTTTGACGCCCGGCGATGCTACCGACAGTGGCACGCAACAGATCCGCGAGGCCATTCGCGACGCGATCGTCGAGCGCCGCCTCGCACCCGGAACGAAACTGTCCGAAAGCGATGTCGGCGCTCTCTTCAGCGTCAGCCGGACTCTGGCACGTGCCGCCCTGCAGGCTCTTTCCTATGAGGGGCTCGTCAGTGTCGAAAAGAACCGAGGCGCTTTCGTCGCCTATCCATCGCCCGAGGAAGCCCGGCAGATATTCGCTGCCCGTCGGCTGGTCGAGCCGGGCATAGTGCGATCGGCAGCTGAGCATATCACTGCACCTCAGCTCGCACAGCTCCGACAGCTCCTCGTGGAAGAAGGCCGCTTGATGGCAGAGCGCGGTCAACCCGCGCGCCGGGCCGAGATCAAGGCCTCGGGCGACTTCCATCTCATGCTCGCGTCGATATCGGGCAATCTCATCATGCAGCGCTTTATGGAGGAGCTCGTCGCCCGCTCCTCGCTGGTAATCGCGCTCTATGGACAATCAAGCGCCTCCAGTTGTGGCCATTCCGAGCATGGCGACATCATCACCGCACTGGAGCGCAAGGATGTCGACACAGCCTGTAACCTAATGCTTCATCATATCGCCCATATCGAGGCCGATCTCGACCTGCGTGAGCGCAAGAGCTTCGGTCTGAAAGAAGCGTTCGAGCGGTAAGACATCCGTCATCCGAAGGGTTCGCGCGCGACCGGTAGCCATGGATTCAAGGAGAAAAAATTGAGCACGATCGAAACGCTCTTTACCCGGGCCAAGCTTGCCGATGGCACTATCAAGGATATCGGCGTCACGGGCGGGCGGATCGTGTCGATCACGGAGACCGGAGCGCCAATCTCTGCCTCCGAGCTTATTGACCTCGAAGGCGCCCTCGTGGTGCCGGGCTTCGTCGAAGGGCACATTCATCTCGACACCAGCTTCTATGGTGACGCCTGGATTCCGCACAAGCCCTGCACCAACGGCTTCGACGTCCACGAGCGCGTCGCCTTCCAGGCGCAAAACATGGCGCAGGCCGCACCGATGGACGAAAGGGCCAGAAACCAGCTCGACCTCTGCATCGCCAATGGCAGCACATATATGCGCAGCCATGTCATGGTGGACGGTTCCGTTGGATTGAAGTCGCTGGAGACTGTGCTTGCCGTACGCGAAGAATACCGCGACCTGATCGACATCCAACTCGTTGCCTTTCCGCAAAGCGGCATTCTGAAAAGCCCCGGCACACCTGAGCTTCTGGACCAGGCGATCGCCATGGGTGCCGATCTCGTCGGCGGGCTCGATCCTGCAAGCTTCGATCGCGATGTCGAAAAACATCTCGATGTCGTTTTCGGCGTCGCCGAGAAGCATGGCGTCGCTGTCGATATCCATCTTCATGACGGCGGCACGCTCGGCCTCTTCACCATCGAGCAGATCTGCGCTCGCACCCGCGCACTCTCCATGGGCGGACATGTCGCGATCAGCCATGCCTATGGGCTTGGCGATCTCTCGATCGAGGCCGCCAAGCGCGCCGCGGCTCTCATCGCCCAGAGCGGTGTCTCCATCATGACCAACGCACCCGGCGCCCACACCTTCCCGCCCGTTGCCCTGCTTCGGGCTGCCGGTGCAATCGTTTTCAGCGGCAGCGACAATATCCGCGATTCATGGTGGCCCTATGGCGATGGCGACATGCTGGGCCGCGCCATGATGATCGGCTATCGGTCCGGCTTCTATACGGACGACGAATTGAAGACCGCCTTCGATGTCGTGACGGAAGGCGGTGCCAAGGCACTGCGCCTGGCTGATTACGGCTTGAAGATCGGTGCCAAAGCCGATTTCGTTACCTTGAAGGCGGAGCATGTTCCCGAGGCGGTCGTTGCAGTGCCGAAAGGACGCGCTGTCTACAAGGCGGGCAAGCTTGTCGCGAGAGACGGGACCGTCCTGCGGCGTTGATCGAGCACTAGGGTTACGAATCGGCAAGCGCTGCTAGCGCTTCAGCTCACGTTCGAATTTTTCGATCTGCTGCAGGACCCAGGGGTCATCGGCGGAGTGCTGGAGCGTTTCCTGTTCGGGCTGCCGCTTCCGGCAAATCCAATCGATGAAGGCACGAAGCAGGCGCATGTGGGTATCCAAGGTTCTCAGTGTCTGCGAGGCCCGGCGACATGGCCCGGAAGCCATGGAAACCGGGCCTCGACGACCGCAAGGCGTTGCGGTCATTGCTTTTTGCCCGCGCGAAAATGAATGCCAGCTGAACAGATTGCACGGCACGATGGTTTTGCCATGGCTTTGCAGCCAGTGAGGGAAGTCTGCAAACTGACCGCGCTTTACAATTAAATGCTTTTTTCCTTGAGCGTACCGCTATCGCCAAAACTGACCTAGTCGGGAGAGAAGGCGACCGTTAGACAATGCCGCGTCGCTTCCGATTTCCCCGGAGCGGCACAAGCTTAGCCTCGCCTGTGCGGGGCTTTTTTCTTTTCTGGATACGCTTACTCAGCGCCGCGGCTCGCCGCTCGGTGCATAAACCGTATCCTGCTCGAAAGGAAACACCGAGCCGCATCGGCAGCGGACCATATGCTTGCGCGGATCGGTCGACGGGCGTTCCGTGGAAAAGCCGCGCGGCATCTCGTCTATCTTGAAATCGCGGCTCATCGCCCGACGATCGTCAGTTTCGGAAACCTCGGCAAAGCCGGTATGGTCGCATTTCGCGCATTCCAGCTTCCGTGAATATCGATCTCTAGCGGCCATTCTCTTCCAGCCCGGGACTCACAACGCGTTCCTTCTATCAGCGCTGTCGGCGCTCTTGAAGGCCGCAAACAACCTTCGCTGCTGCTCGCTTTGCGTCCTTAAAAAATTTAAGGGCCGGAAAAATGACCGGGCCAATAAAAAGAGATTGACCTGATGGCAGATGTCAGACCAATTTACTATCCATGACAAAACCCATGCTTACCCCTCTTCCTTCCATTGATCGGACGCAGCAAGTCATCGAGGCGCTGTCGACCTTCATCGAATCGTCAAAGCTGCAGGCCGGCGACCGGCTTCCGACCGAGCGCGAGCTGATGGCCGCGCTTTCGGTGGGACGCTCCACCATTCGCGAGGTGATCACCTACTTCCAGGCGCTCGGCGTCATGGAAACGCGCAAAGGCAGCGGCACCTACCTGCTGAAGCCGGTTTCGAAAGCGACGATCCATATGCCGCTTTCCTTCAACCCGTCACACCTGCGCGATGCGCTGTTGCAGACGCTGGAGGTCCGCCGCGGCATCGAATGTGAAGCCGGCATGGTAGCTGCGAGAAAGCGAACCGACGAAGACCTCGTCATTATCGAAGAGAAGCTCAACGAGATGGAGCGCGTGCACATGGCCAAGGGCACATCCGGGCCCGAGGATCTTGCCTTCCATCTTGCCGTCTATGACGCCACCCACAATCCGCTGTTCCGGCAGCTTCTCGAACAGATGCGCGAAACCTTCGAGCGCTTCTGGGAGCATCCTTTCGATCGGCAGGATTTTGCCCGCCGGTCCTTCCCCTATCATCGCACGCTGTTCAACGCGATCGCCGACCAGGATCCCGAGGCTGCGCGCGCCGAAACATTGAAAATTCTCGACGTGGTCGAGGAAGACATCAAGGAAATGTCCAAATGACTGACGGGTTAGAGCCGTTCGAACTTGCCTCCCTTATCACTGCCCATGACGACGGCAACTTCGCCGATGCCGTAGTACCGCCAATCTTCCAGACCTCGCTTTTCACCTTTTCCAGCTATGACGAGATGATTGCCTCCTATCGCGGCGAAAAGGTGCGGCCGACCTATACGCGTGGCCTCAACCCGACAGTGCGTCTGTTCGAGGAAATGCTGGCAAAGCTCGAGGGCGCCGAGGATGCGCTCGGTTTTGCCAGCGGCATGGCCGCGATATCGTCGGCCGTCTTGAGCTTTGTCGAGCCGGGCGACCGTATCGTTGCGGTCAAGCACGTCTATCCGGATGCCTTCCGTTTGTTCGGCACGGTCCTGAAGCGCATGAAGGTGGATGTGACCTATGTCGACGGTCGCGATGAGGAGGCCGTCGCCAAGGCACTTCCGGGTGCGAAAGTCTTCTACATGGAAAGCCCGACGAGCTGGGTCATGGAGGCGCATGATGTCGGTGCACTTGCCGCACTCGCCAAACAGCACGGCGTCGTCTCGATGATCGACAACAGCTGGGCAACCCCTTTTTTCCAGCAGCCTTTGAAACTCGGTGTCGATCTCGTCATCCATTCCGCCTCGAAATATCTCGGCGGGCACAGCGACGTGGTCGCCGGTGTCGTCGCCGGTTCGAATGAGATGATCGCGCGACTAAAGGCAGAAGCCTACCCCTATCTCGGCGGCAAGCTCTCGCCCTTCGACGCATGGCTCCTGATCCGCGGGCTTCGCACGTTGCCGATCCGCATGAAGGCACACGAGGCAGCAGCCTTGACGATCGCCAAGCGGCTGCAGGAGCTGGATGTCGTCGAGCAGGTTTGCCATCCGGGTCTTGCCAATCGGCTGCCTGCGGGCCTGAACGGCACTTCGGGCTTGTTTTCATTCATCTTCCGCGAAGGCGTCGACGTGCGTGCATTCGCGGATCGCCTCACGCTCTTCAAGCTGGGTGTGAGCTGGGGCGGACATGAGAGCCTGATCGTGCCGGGCGAAGTCGTGCTGCAGCAGAAGGCGCAGCCGAATTCAGCGCATACCTTCGGCATCAATCCGCGCTCTGTGCGTCTCCATGTCGGCCTCGAAGGAACCGAGGCTCTGTGGAAGGAACTCGAGGAGGCAATCGCCGCCGCCTCGTGACATCGTCAATCTGAGAGGAAAACCTAAAAAGGGGAACCAACATGAAAAGACTGATAACAGCAGCACTATTTACCGCCTTGATGGGCGGTACCGCCTTTGCCGATACGACGCTGAAGCTTGTGGAAGTGATCACCAGCCCGGAGCGCACCGAGACGCTCAAGTCGATCGTCGCCAAGTTCGAGGCCGCAAATCCAGGCACCAAGGTCGATATCATCTCCCTGCCCTGGAACGAGGCCTTCCAGAAATTCGCCACCATGGTTTCGGCCGGCGATACGCCCGACGTGATGGAAATGCCTGATACCTGGCTGTCGCTCTACGGCAATAACGGCATGCTCGAAAGCCTCGAGCCCTACCTCGCCAAGTGGGAACATACGAGTGAACTGACGCCGCGCGCGCTTCAACTCGGACGCGATGTCAAGAACACCGCCTATATGCTGCCTTACGGCTTCTATCTGCGCGCGATGTTCTACAATAAGAAGATCCTGAAGGATGCCGGCATCGCCGAGCCGCCGAAGACGCTGGACGAGTTCGTCAAGGCATCCGAGGCCATCTCGAAATTGCCCGGCAAATACGGTTACTGCATGCGCGGCGGTCCGGGCGGTCTCAACGGCTGGATGATCTTTGCCGCCTCCATGGCCGGCTACAACAAGTACTTCAAGGATGACGGCACCTCGACGATGAACAGCCCGGGCTGGGCGAAGGGCATCGAGTGGATGGTCGATCTCTACAAGAAGGGCTATGCGCCGAAGGACAGCGTCAACTGGGGCTTCAACGAAGTCGTCGCCGGATTCTATTCCGGCACCTGCGTCTTCCTCGATCAGGATCCGGATGCGCTAATTGCCGTTGCGGAACGCATGAAAAAGGATGATTTCGGCGTTGCACCGCTACCGAAAGGTCCGGATGGCAAGTCCTTCCCGACCATTGGCTATGCCGGCTGGTCGATGTTTGCGACGAGCCAGAACAAGGATCTGTCCTGGAAGCTGATTGCAACGCTTGAAGGCAAGGAAGGCAATCTGGAATGGAACAAGAAGATCGGTGCGCTTCCGGCCTATGCGGCCGCGGAAAAGGACCCCTTCTACGCCGGCGATCAATTCAAGGGCTGGTTCCAGGAATTGGCTGACAAGGACACCGTTCCCACAGTGATGCCGACCTATCTTGAGGAATTCGCCTTCTTCAAGGATTCGCTCGCGATCAAGACGTCGCAGCAGGCGCTGCTCGGCGATATCTCTGCGAAGGATCTGGCGGATCAATGGGCCGATTACCTCACCAAGGCTCAGCAGAAATTCCTGGCCAAGAAATAGAACGCACATGCGGCGGCGGAGCAATCCGCCGCCATCTCTGCCCACTTGAAACAGACGGCGTTCGAACGCCGCGAATGGGAACTCTTGCAGATGACTTCAATCACCGACACGCTCGACAGGCGTCACGACCGCAGGCCGTGGCTGAAGCGCCTCGCCGACGCCTCGGAACCGTATCTTTACAGCGCCCCTGCCCTGATCCTCATCATCGCCGTGATGCTGGTGCCGCTGGCAATCGGGATTTCCTATGCCTTTCGCGATATCCAGTTGCTCAATCCATTTTCCGGCGGCTTCATCGGCCTGGAGCACTTTCGCGATCTCTCCAAGGATAAGGCCTTTTACTGGGCGCTGAAGAACACGCTCTGGTGGACCGGCGCTTCCCTACTGCTGCAGTTCGTCTTCGGATTGATCCTCGCGCTGCTGCTGGATAAGCCTTTCTTCGGCAGATCGATCGTTCAGGCGCTCGTATTCCTGCCCTGGGCCGTTCCCTCTTTCCTCGCCGGTCTCAACTGGTCCTGGCTGTTCAATCCGGTCATCGGCCCGATCCCGCATTGGCTTTATGCGATGGGCCTGATGAGCGAACCGAACAACATCCTGTCCGATCCAAATTATGCAATGTGGGGGCCGATCGTCGCCAATGTCTGGTGGGGCATTCCCTTCTTCGCGATCACGCTTCTGGCAGCGCTTCAAGCGATCCCGCGTGATCTCTATGAGGCGGCTTCCATCGATGGCGCCGGCTGGTTCGAACGCTTTCGCTCGATCACGCTTCCCTTCCTGGCGCCGACCATCGCCATCACGGTCCTCCTGCGCACGGTCTGGGTCTCCAATTTCGCCGATCTGATCGTCGTCATGACCGGCGGCGGCCCCGCGGACCGCACGCAGATCGTCGCCAGCTACATCTTCACGCAAGCCTTCAAGCGGCTGGATTTCGGCTATGCCTCGGCCATCGCCCTGGTACTGCTGGTTCTCCTGCTTGCCTATTCCATGCTGATCATCCTGCTACGGCAGACCTTGCTGAACAAGGATTGAGCCATGAGACGATCCGTCCTGCCCACCATCGCGCATCGTTTGGCAATTCTTTGCTACGTCGTCTTCGCGCTCTTCCCATTGTTCTGGCTGCTCAAGGTTTCGGTGACGCCGAACGATCTACTCTATACCGAAGGCGTGCGCATGTGGCCGTCGCGCACGACCTGGGAGCATTATGCCTTCGTGCTGCAGCACAGCGACTTTCCGACCTTCTTCAAGAACAGCCTGATCGTCTCCGCCTCGACGGCAATTGCCGTGACCATCTGTGCGTCGCTTTCCGGCTACGCTCTCTCGCGCTTTAATTTCCGCGCCAAATACTGGATCGTGGCACTGATGCTGCTGACGCAGATGTTTCCGCTGGTCATGCTCGTCGCACCTATCTTCAAGATCCTGACGCCGCTGCATCTGACAAACAGCCTGACCGGCCTCGTCATCGTCTACACGGCCTTCAACGTGCCCTTCGCCACCTTCCTGATGCAGTCCTTCTTCGACGGCATTCCGAAGGATCTGGAAGAGGCCGCGATGATCGACGGCGCAACGCAGTTCACGGCCTTCCGGCAGATCATCCTGCCGCTGACGCTACCCGGCATCGCAGCAACCCTCGGCTTCGTCTTTACGGCCGCCTGGAGCGAGCTGCTCTTCGCGCTGATGCTCATCAACGGCAATCAAGCCGCGACCTTCCCGGTCGGGCTTCTCACCTTCGTCTCCAAATTCTCGGTGGATTTCGGGCAAATGATGGCCGCCGGCGTGATGGCGCTCATTCCAGCAGCTCTCTTCTTCCTGCTCATCCAACGCTATCTCGTGCAGGGTCTGACGGCCGGCGCGGTCAAGGGTTAGTCATATGGCATCGATCGATATTCAAAACGTCAAGAAAGCCTACGGCCACGTGCAGGTGCTGCATGATATCGACCTCAGGATCAAGGACGGCGAGTTTGTCGTTCTCGTCGGTCCTTCCGGATGCGGAAAATCCACCCTGCTCCGGATGATTGCCGGGCTTGAGGACATCAGCGGTGGCGAAATCCGCATCGCCGACAATCGCGTCAACGAACTGCATCCGAAGGATCGCGACATCGCAATGGTCTTCCAGTCCTATGCGCTTTATCCGCATATGAATGTTGCCGGGAACATGAGCTACAGTCTGCGGCTGCGGAAGGTGGCCAAGGATGGTATCGCCAAGGCCGTGGCCAATGCGGCATCCAAGCTCGGCCTCGACCCGCTGCTGGAACGCCGGCCGAAGGCCCTCTCCGGTGGCCAACGCCAGCGTGTTGCCATGGGTCGCGCCATCGTGCGGCAGCCGAAAGCCTTCCTGTTCGACGAGCCGCTGTCGAATCTGGACGCCCGCCTGCGGGAGCAGATGCGTGCCGAAATCAAGAAATTGCATGGCGACCTGAAGGCGACCTCGATCTATGTCACCCACGATCAGATCGAGGCAATGACGCTGGCGGATCGCATCGTCGCCATGCATGGCGGGGTGGTTCAGCAGGTCGGCAGCCCGCTCGAGCTCTACGACCGCCCCGCCAATCTCTTCGTGGCCGGCTTCATTGGTTCACCGGGCATGAACTTTCTCGATGCAACCTATGAAGGGAATGGCGTCAAGCTCAAGGACGGCACGCTCGTGCCGCTTCCCGGGCCGCTGCAACTGGCCGCCGGCACGAAAGTGACGCTCGGCATTCGGCCGGAGCATGTCGTGCTGTCGTCCGACCCGTCCGACATCGCGGCCAATGTGGAACTCATCGAGCCCACCGGCTTCGGCATCATCCTGCATCTTTCGCTGCACGGCCTGCCGTTCAAGGTATTCACATTGGATCGCACAGCCCTCGGCTCGGGGACGCAAGTCTACGTCGGCTTCCCGGCGCAGCATCTGCATGTCTTCGATGAGGATGAAAAAAGGGCGACTTGAAGGTCGCCCCGACTAAAGTCCTTAGCTCGCAAACGGCTCGCTTGGCTTGCTGGATGGCTGTGTGAACCAGTGCGGCCCATCCAACGCCATATAGATGTGATCCTCGAGCCGGATGCCGAATTTCTTCGGAAAGACAATCATCGGCTCGTTTGAGAAGCACATACCGGCCTCGAGCAACGTCGTGTTACCGCGCACGATGTAGGGCTCCTCATGAATTTCCAGGCCAAGGCCGTGACCGGCACGATGCGGCAGTCCCGGCAGCTTGTAGTCGGGGCCAAGCGAATGTCTGGCAAGCACCGCGCGAGCCGCATCGTCCAGGCTCGAGCAGGCGGCGCCCAGCTTTGCCGCGTGGAAAACGGCCTGCTGCGCCTCGCGCTCGATCGCCCAGGCATCCTCGAAGGCGCTGTCGCCGCTCTTCAGCTTGTATGTCCGCGTCAGGTCGGAATGATAGCCGTCGATGCGGGCGCCCGTATCCACTAAGATGACGTCGTCTTCGCCGAGCGTCTGGTCGCCATCCGCGCCATGCGGCAGAGACGTGGCTTCGCCGAAGGATACGATGCAGAAGGTCGAGCCGCCATCGGCGCCGGCCTCGCGATGCCGCCGATCGATGAATTTAACAACTTCCGACGCACGAATCCCCGGCTTGAGCAGGGCATGCGCCTGCTTGTGCACGTCCAGCGTCAGGTTCATGGCATATTGAATGAGCGCGATTTCGGCTGGGGACTTGATCCGGCGCAGGCTATTAATGATCGGCCCGCCGTTGACAAGCCTTTCGGTTCCAAGCTCGGTGGCCAGCGCGTTGTAGAAGTAGAGCGGCATGTTGTCGTCGAGTGCCAAGATGGCCTTATCTCCCAGCGCGCGGGCTATGAGTGCCGCGCTGCTCTCTTCCTCCTGCCATTCCAGGATTTCGGCCGGCAGATGCGGCAGGGTTTCCACCCTACTGCGCTCGAAGCCCGGCACAATGTAGTAGAGGTCTGTCGGCGTCACCAATGCGCCGAGAAACCGCTCGCTTGCATGCCAGGCCAGCCCGGTGAAATAACGCAGGCTCTCGGTCGGCCCGAGCAACATACCGGCCCAGCCCTTTGCATCGAGCAGCTTTCGAAGGCTCGAAAGGCGCTGTTGTCTTTCCTCTGCGGTAATCCGGGGTATTGGGTGTTGCCACGACATTCCTGCTCTCCTCCATAGTGCTGGTCCTGCATACCCTTATCATCGCGGCATGCCGAGCGGCACCGACACTATCGCTCCTGCAAGACGTATGTCGACAATAAAAATACAACGATGCCGCTTTCTCGAAGGCCGCTGCCACGTTCGATAGCTAAATTATTTGACAGCGCGAATAAGGCTCCAGTGGTTCACTGCTCTCATCGAAGCAACCGATGGAGTATCGCCATGCAAGCCACAAGCATCATCACTTCTTCCGCGCAGGCCCGCGCCTTCCGCCAGACTCGACGCGCGTCTTTCTCGACCTTGCTGGACCTTGTACGTCTGCTCATACGCAAAATGGTCGAGCGCAGGAACCGCAATGCGCTTCTGGGACTGTCGGACGATCAGTTGAAAGACATTGGCCTTTCCCGCGGCCAGAATGGAAGCGATGTCCATATTTATAGCCGCTACTAAAAAGATGGCGCAGGATGTGTTAGGCTTCACTGGTATGGCGGACGTCAACGCCGGGAACGGGAAGTTCGGCATGTCAGAAATTACGACCGCCTTGCTGCTGAAGACGAAAACCGTCCTCATTCGCGATATCGTCTGCAATGGCGAATGCCGACATAAGAGCGGTGAGGAATGCGCCCACAAGACAAGCCTCGTCTATCCCTATCGTGGCGTTTTCAAGCGCCACGTCGACCAGAGTGACGCCGTTGCGGAAGCAAATCAGGTATTATTCTTCAATAAAGGACAGGGATATCGGATCAGTCATCCCGTTGACGGTGGCGATTCCTGTCTCGATTTCAGTATAGATGAGAGCGTCCTTCACGAGCTCGCGCCGAAAGAGCAGGTTCAGTCCGGCGAAAGCGTCATCTTTCGTCGGCAGCACAGACGCATAGATCCACGTGCGCAGGCACTCGTGGCGATGCTTCGCCATGGGCTCAGCCGCAATATAGCCGAGAGCCTTGAAGCCGAAACGCTGGCGTTGACCCTGGTGCGCCGTTCTCTCGGCGAGCGGACATCGCATGCGGCTGGCGCAAGTTCCGGCCGGCAGAAGCTTGTCGACCGGGCAAAGCTCGTTCTGTCCTCCGATCTTGCCCGCCGCTGGACGCTTGCAGAGATCGCAAAAGAAGTCGGCGTCTCGCCCGTCTATCTGACGCAAGTCTTCCAGCAGGTGGAAGCCATTCCGCTTTATCGCTATCAGCTGCGGCTTCGGCTGGCACGCGCGCTCGATCTCCTCGGCTCCTATGACGACCTGACCATGCTCGGGCTCGATCTCGGCTTTTCCAGCCACAGCCATTTCAGTGCCACATTCAAACAAACCTACGGGCAGACACCGGCGGAATTTCAGCGTTCGGCGCAGCTGAAGCCGAAGCGCTACGCGGTTCGCTAAAGATTCCGACAGCGCCGACATGATGATCGATGCTCTTATGATCCTACCCCGGCAAGGGATCGATCAGGAAAGGATCATGATATGAAGAAAACAACATGTGCTGCTTGTGACTGCGAACTCGGCGCTGAGACCATCAAGGTCAATCTTGGCGGCAAATCAGTCGAGGTATGCTGCGAGGAATGTGCTGCCGCCTTGAAGGAAGCCGGGCAATCGACCTCAGCCGCTGCGAGCGGCAAGGAATAGGAAAGCGTCGGGCCGGCCCGCAGATTAATGGAAATGGAGGCGTTGCGGCAGGAGCGCCGCAACGCCTGTCTATTAGAAGCGCAGCTTGAAGTCTGCACGGGCCTTGTTTTCGGTCACATCCTTCGAAAACTCGCCGTGATAGGAAATGCCGAAATCCGCGTTCTCGCTGAGCTTCATGCCGATCCCGAGCGAAACCTTGGCAGCGTCGCGCCCGATGGGTGTTCCCGAAACCAGGAAGCTGTCACCTCCGGCGAAGGACACCCGGCTTTCTGAATTTCGCCAACCCTGAATGCCGTCGGCGAGTTCGATCATCCTCGCCTCCCTGCTCCCACGCGATAGCACTTGCCCTTGGTCGACCTGCCCGCATGCAGCTGTCAACGACGAGAGCCGATTGTCAGGCCGCTCGCAGCCACTCGACGCTCCAGGCGGAAAGACGCCCCTCGATGGCGCCGCTATCCATCATCAATCGGATTTCGATCGGCGCACGCGGATCGACAACATCGATCGGCACCGCCGCTTCGAATGAGCCGGTGCCTTGCGGGCACACGCGCAGGCGGCCGAGCAATTCGGCAGCATGTACCTCTACGGTGAAGATCTGCCCCTGGCAGTCTTCGTCGACATCGAAAATGAATTTCGCATTCCAGCGCCCCGTCGGCAGGTGAAGATAGGGGCCATAGATGAGGCAGCGGGCTCCGCCGGTGAGATCAACAAGATCGTCCAGAGCCTGCCCCAAACTATCGCCTGATAGGAACGCTTCTTGCGGCCAGAAGACGGTGCTCGCGGCTTTACGTCGGTCGAATTCGAGGGGACAGAGAACCTTCCTTGCCGTCTGGCGCAATCCCTCGCTGACCTCCGGAACCGCCTCCTGCGGTGTCAGATAGCCCGCAATGACAGCCGCGGCGGCTTCCTCCAGTTTCGGTGCTTTATGCGGTGGTCGTCCGGCGGGCGCCATGCCGACATGCAGCAGCGCGTTGGCTATCTGCTCCAGTTTAAGATCGGTGCTGAAATGCCGGTCTATGGTCTTCAGCAGCAGATCTATGCTGCCCTTTTGATCGACATCGCCGCGACGCAAGATCAGTGCCCCGGAAGCGCCCGCAAGCGGCTCGAGGCAGGCAAGGCTTGCCGAGACGGCCCTGACCAAACCGATATCTCGCTGCCCGGTCGCACGAGCGAGGTAGGAAACAGCATCGAGGGGATCTTCGAGGAATAATAGAAACGGCACATTGACCCTGAGGATCAGTTCCGATAGCCCCGCTTCGGGAAACTGCGAGACGAGAACGGCATGCGCGCCCGATCGCGCGAGGACGTGCTGCTTGAGATCCTCTACAGTATCGGTGGCAATGACCGCATAATCGCCGAAGGCTTCGCGGGCCAGGGCGTGAACCGCTGCAACGCCCCAGGAAGACATGACCCCCGGCATTCCGAATGCAAAGAGGATGGTCACGACGCACTCCTCGTTTGATTATCCGTTGAAGAGGCTATCATAAAGCGCGCCAATCTTCTGTTGATATCGATCCGGCGAAAAACGCGCGGCCTGTCTGGGCCCGGACTTGGCAAAGGAGGCGCATAGCCCGTCGTCCTGGTCCAGGCTGACGATCGCCTTGCGCATCTCCTCCGTATCATAGGGGTCGACCAGCAGCGCCGCATTCCCTGCTATCTCGGGAATCGATCCCTCCGTGGAACTCAAAACAGGCGTTCCAAGCTGCATGGATTCAAGTACGGGCAGCCCGAAGCCTTCATAAAGCGAAGGAAATAGCACCGCACGCGCTCCTCTGATCAGGCTGATCAGCAAGGGATAGGACACGAAGTCGAAACGCTGGATCTGTCGTTGCGGCAGGATGCGGTCCTCCGCGCGAAGATAGAAGCGGAAGCGGTCGTCATCGATCAGCTGCTGCGTCTCGGCACCCTTCCAGCCGGGGGCACCGACAATGATGAGCGGCTTGTCCGTCTTTGCGGCAAGATAGGCTTCGATCAGCCGGGAGATGTTCTTTTTCGGCTCGAAGGCACCGAAAAAAAGGAAATATCCCTTCCAATCGAGATGGAAGATGCCGGCGACCTCATCGGCAACAACGTCGTCCGGCTTCTCGCGAAGCCGCTCCGGCACCTGAACGGCCTGATAGGTATTGCTGACCCGCGCCTCGTCGACGCCGAGAACCTTGATGATGTCGGCCCGCGACGTTTCCGATACCGTCACGATGTGATCCGCTCGCCGGACCAGAGAGCGCAGCATCTTGTAGTGATAGCGCTTGTTGTCCTCGGTCAGATAGGGCAGCCGCAACGGAACCAAATCGTGGATCGTGTAGACATTCAGCGCCCTTTTTGCTGCGATCGGCATCGGATAGGTGCAATGGAGAAGATCGGGTTGCGTCTCGAACTTCATGGTCAGATTGTTGCCGTAACGCTTGAAATGATAGCGCGCGAGCTGGAACAAATCGTTGGCGGCATAAATGGTGTCGGCCGCACCAAGTTGCGATTGAAGCGATTTCACAATGACGGTGCCGCTCAAAGGGATCGGAATCGGAGCGATGCCGAACGGGGCGGCGATGCGGCGCCGCAGCCAGCGCTTTGCGACCGAAATCGTTCCGGGGACTTGAGCACTGGCGTCATCGAAGAGGAGCACCTCACGCAGAACGGGGTCCTTCGGCACTTTCCCGGGAATTCCATGGACAACGCCCGTCAGATAGCCGAGGGACTGGGCCGTCTCCATCAGGCTGCGGGTGTAGGTTGCAACCCCGGTGCCCTTCTTGAGGGAAAGGTTGAGGCCGTCGTAAAGGATCGTCTGGCTCATTCCTATCTCTCCCTCAGTATTTGGGAACTCTCACCACTCTCGATCAAGCCGGCTTGTCGCGCGAAAGAACGAGCAGCGAATCATCGGCCCCGTATTTCGAAAGCAGGTCTTCGCTGGTGATGGGCTCTGCCTCGCCGCTGAAATCGAGACGCCGTATCGCTCCATAGATGCCGGCAAGCCGTTCGAGAAAACCGGATGCGTCGGCATAGCGGGCAGGATTGAATTCGACCACGAGCATCGGCTTATGGCGGGCAATGGTCTCGGCCATTCCTTCGAGTATCACCTCCTCCGCCCCCTCCGCGTCGATCTTGATGAAATCGACGCGCGAGCAGGCGGCGCTCATCCCGTCGAGGGTTGTCACAGGGACCTTGATGACAACGCCGTCTTGTGGGCGAGGTTGAAACATTTCCGAAACGATCTGCGCATTCTTCGGCTCGCTATGGGGAACATATAAAGAGGCTTCTCCCGCTATCGTTGCGCCGAGCGCCGATGTTTCGATCCTCGACCGTCCGAGCAGCCCGTTGAGTTCGACGCTGCGACGCAGGAAATCGGCGGCATGGGGATTGGGCTCGACGGCGATCAATTCGCCCCTTGTGCCGACGAGTTCGGCAAGCAGAAGGGAGTAATAGCCAAAATTCGCACCGACATCGATCGCGGTCATGCCGCGCTTGACGTTGCGCGCGCAGAACAGCGTCAGCCAGATTTCCCAAAAGCCGTCCAGAAGAACATGGGACCCGAAGCCTCGATCTCGGGTGTCCACATAGAGCTTGTAGCGACCGAGTACACGCACCAAAGCCGTGTGGTTTCCAAGGTAGGCGCTGTTCACGCGCTGCAGGATGGCCGTTTCGGCCTGATGCCGATCGAACGCCATCAATTCATGAAGATGTAGCAGTGCCGAAGAACTCATCGTACCTCTCTCGTTCCAGCATGCCCGTAACGCATTCCGCAAGCCGGGCAGCATCAGGAAACTCCCTCGATCGCAGCGAGATCATCCGCCTCCGGCCCGTTCTAGGCACTTGCTCCGTCGTCTTCAGTTTGCCGCCGACGCGGAGATGCCGACCGATGCCGCCGACAGAGCCGTCCCGGTAACCCCCTGGAAGAGGCCCATGAACTTCTGAATATCGACCGACGAGGCATTGGAGATATAAATTATATCTCGCGGCTGAACCTCGAAGTTCTGCATTGCAAGCAGCGTCGAGCCGTTTTTCAGGTTGAACCGGTAGACGATCGGAACAAGCCCCCCACGGCGCAGCAACGGATTGCTCGGCGCAACGATGCGACGGGCGACCTCAAGCGGCTCGTAGCGGAAAAGGAAGACGCCGGAAGCATCCGCGCGGCTATCCTGCAAGCCTCCTGCACGTGCAACGGCGTTCGCCATAGTCAAATGCTGAACGCTGAAGGGGACTTCGCCACTCTGACCTGAGGCGCCAAGAATCGTGTAGGTAACCGGCTCGCGCACCACCGTAACGACGTCTTCGGGCCGCAATCTCACGTTTTCGCGCGGATTTTGAACAATCGCGGTGAAAGGCAGGTGCATCGTTCGTCCGCCGCGCGTCAGATAGACGACGCTGTCGTTGACGCCGGCGCGTAATCCTCCCGCCGCGGCAATAGCATCGAGCACGCGGCTGCCGGCGGGCGAAAGTGCGACGCGTGCACCGCCGGCCACCTCGCCCGTAACCGTGACGGTGTTCGATGAGCTTTGCTGGACGGTCACCAACGCCTGTGGCTGCACCGCCTTGCCCGTCAGGCCGGAAACCACCGCCTTTTCCACCGAAGCTGGAGTGCGGCCGGCAGCCGTAATCCGGCCCACATAGGGAATACTGATCGTGCCATCGCTGTTGATGGTTTGCGGCGGGATCGTCACCGAACTGCCGGTCGCCTGTTGCTGACCCGAAGCGCTCGAGGCCATCCCGAACAGACTGCCGGGAGGCGCTTCCCAAAGGCTGACGGAAACGACATCGCCAACCGCGATCCTGAGGCCGGGATCCCGTGCGCCCTCACCGAAATATGCTGCGAAGCTGGCTTCCGGTCGAGCGACGCTCTTGACCATCGCCGTCGATATCACATCGACCACCGCGAATGGCGGCATGGCACGCGCAGCCGCCTCCTCCAATATGCGGGAGGCCTTGGGGCCGGCCTCCGGTAATCCACAGCCCGTAAGAACGCAGGCAAAAACGCACAATAATCCGAACTTCAACGGCATCGATGATCCTGATTGGCATGGAGGCAGTTTTGACGAGGCAACATCGTGCCAAGCAGGCTAGGCCGTTCCGGCATTGTCGCTACGCTCCCGGGAAAAACGAAGGATCGACGATGGGCTGGAGCCGTAGGCGTGTTTGTAGAGCACGGAGAATCGCCCGGGATTGGAGAATTGCAGGCTCATGGCAAGATCGGTGATGCTTTCGGCCTGGCCGCCCTTGATGGCGCCATGTGCCGCGGCCAGCCGGTAATTGCAGAGGATTCCCATCGGCGTATCGCCGCGATAGGTCTTGAACATGCGTTGCAGCGCGCGCGGGCTGCAGCTCGCGGCGTGCGCGAGATCCTCCAGCATGATGGCATTATGGAGATTGTCGCGCATGAACGCCTCTGCCCTCAGGAGCTGTCGCGGCGCGCTATCCAAGGTGCCGCGATTGAAGGCATCGGACAGATTGTGCGGCAACTTGGCAAACAGCTTGACCAGCAGGAGCTCGCCGTAGGCCTTGGCGAGCATCATCCGTTCGGTCTGGCGGGCGGTCGTCAAATCCTTCTCGGCCTGGCGCAGTGTTTGATAGAGCCCTTGCGCGCCGCCTTGACGGAAGCTCACCGGCGCCAGCGCGAATTCCTGCACGTAGGGCTTGCCGGTCAGCTCTTCGAAATGCTGCCGAATAACCGCTTCCGGGATCTGAAACAGCAGCCAGGAACTGCGCGGCTTGATTTCGATGCGCTTCCCGGCACGATCGCTGATGCTGGCGACATTGTTGGCGGGAATGCGGAGGGATTTCTGCATTCGCCGGTGAATGATCTCTATTTCTCCGGCGAGAACGAAGACGATGCTGACGCGCGGCAAATCCTGTTTGGCGATACCTTCCAGGCCTGCCGAATGCTCGGCGCTTATGATCGAAGCCGATTGAAGGGGTTGCTTACTGAATTTGAAGGAATAGTCGCCGGAGGTTTCTGAGGGAACAGACCACTTCCAGTTTGGCTCAAGCATGTCGAGATTACGAATGATTGCATCACGGGAATACACCTCGAAAGTACCGACGCATTGCTCGACAACTCTTTCCAACATCGCCATCCGCTATTCCTACTCAAAATCTCAAGTTGCATATTAGCAATTGCTAACACGTGATTTCTATCTAGGCTACACTTTTTCCAGCGTTCGTTATGACGACTCCATCATCCCGTTCCCGCGGCTAGGAAGTTGCGGGATCGTTTAGCGCAGGTTGCATTATCGATCATGTCCCAGGACGTGGTGTAGCTTAGACGACCACGGCTCATCCCAGAGGGTCGGATGAGTATCAGCTTGCTGCTGGCAGGCTGATGAGCGGATCATCGCTCATTGTGGCGATTGTCTCAAGTGTCATGTAGCGGGATCGCTGGACGGCCCATTCATCGTTCTGTTCGAGCAGCAGCGCACCGACCAGGCGCACGATGGCGTCGTCGTTGGGGAAAATGCCGACGACCTCTGTGCGCCGCTTGATCTCACCGTTCAATCGCTCAATGGGGTTGGTCGAGTGAAGTTTGGCCCAATGCTGCTTGGGAAAGGTCATGTAGGCGAGCACGTCTTGCTCGGCACTGTCCATGAGACTGGCGAGCTTCGGTACCTTTGGCCTGATCTGGTCGGCGACGTTGCGCCACTGAGTGCTTGCGGCCTCCGGCGTGTCCTGAGCGAAGGCCGTTGCAATGAACGCGGAGACAACCCGGCGTCCGCTCTTTCCAGCATGGGCCAAGGCATTGCGCATAAAGTGCACCCTGCAGCGCTGCCAGGTGGCGGAAAGCACTTTCGATACTGCGGCCTTGATGCCCTCATGGGCATCGGAGACGACGAGCTTGACGCCGCGCAGCCCCCGCCTGATCAGCTTTCGAAGAAACTCGGTCCAGATCGCCTCGGCCTCGGACGTGCCGATCTCCATGCCGAGCACTTCGCGTCGGCCATCGGTGTTGACGCCGACGGCGATGATTACGGCGACGGAGACAATACGACCACCGCGCCGAACCTTGAGGTAGGTCGCATCGATCCACAGGTAGGGCCATTCTCCTTCGATGGGCCTGTCGAGGAAGGCCTTCACCTTCTCATCGATCTCCTCGCAGAGCCGGGACACCTGACTTTTGGAGATGCCCGACATGCCCATGGCCTTGACGAGGTCATCAACAGAGCGGGTCGAAACACCCTGGATATAAGCCTCCTGGATGACCGCCGTCAGAGCCTTCTCGGCCATGCGGCGCGGCTCCAGGAAGCTCGGGAAGTAGCTGCCGGTGCGAAGCTTGGGAATGCGCAGCTCGACGGTGCCCGCCCGTGTCTCCCAATCCCGGTCGCGATAGCCGTTACGCTGGGCCAGCCGGAAGCCATTCTTCTCGCCATAGGCCGCGCCGGTCTTCGTGCCGACCTCCAGCGCCATCAGCTTCTCGGCAGCAAAGCCGATCATCTCCCGCAGCAAATCGGCATCAGCGCTCTTCTCAACGAGTGAGCGCAGGTTCATCATGTCGTCGGTCATCGGTGGTGTCCCTCAGGTTGGCTCTAAGCAACCCGACCCTACCGGAAATCACCGATGGCTATGAAATCAAGCTACACCACTCCATGGGACACGATCGCATTATCTGTCGTTAAATTAGCACGACGAATTTTAATGCAACAGTACAGATAGTGACGATGTTATACAGAATCCTACCAGTTCACAGCTCGACTGAACGTTGAATTCCCAAAGCGACGAGATCGGACAAAATACAGCCCTGCCGGACAATATAACCGGGGCCCTACGGGTTTTGGTTGTAAAGGTAGCCAGCTGCTTCTGCGAATAGACTTACCGTAAGACAGTTAACCCGGCCCGGTCCTTTGGGTTGCAGGGGCGATGGAACATGATGGTGCCGTGGCCGATGGGGCGATTGCTTCACCACGGTATTTTCAATTATCCTAATTTATCTAGAGGTTTAGATGTACAAGCCGCTGGCGACACGCGAGGCTCTCGCCTGTCTTTTGGCGCAGCGCGCAAAGGTAGCAAAATGTCGCCGGCTGCCGCCCATTATTGTGCCAATTTGCAATGGCCGCGTGCACTATTGTTGCCGATCAACACAACCAAGACGTCGATCCGGCCTACAATGTGGAGTAGATGCGAAACGCCGCCTCAATATCGTTGAACACGCGGCCGCGGCCGTTCTTCAACACAAGCGCCGACGTGCATAAATCACCGATCACGCTGAGATTATGTCCCACAATGATCATCGAGCGATCCTTCCGCTTGACGAAAAGCTCCTCGAAGCTACGCGTTTGGAAGCGTTTGTCCCCGACGGCCAGCACCTCATCGATGAGATAGCAATCAAAATCGATGGCAAGCGACATTCCAAACGCCAGCCGGGCCCGCATGCCCGAGGAATAGGTTCTCAGAGGCATGCGCAGATAGCGGCCAAGTTCGCTGAAATCCTCTACCAGATCACGAATTTCGTTGAATGGCTTATCATAGATGCGTGACAGGAAGCGCATGCAGTCGAATCCGGTCATCGAACCGCCGAAGCCACCGCTTAGGGCGATTGGCCACGACATCGACATGTTGCGCACGACCTTACCCGAGGTCGGCTCCTCTATCCCCGCAATCATGCGCACCAGGGTCGATTTGCCGGCGCCATTGTGCCCAAGCACGGCGATCTTCTCGCCTCGGCCGATCTTGAATGACACGCCGTCGACAACGCGGCGCATCCGGCCATTCACTTCATACTCTTTGACGAGATCGAATACCCCGACGATGCCATCTTCATGCCAGGGGATTTCTGCCTTCGACCCCGGCGCCTCTGACGGCGCGATTCGCGCAAGGCTGGAAGGAAGAATGGTCATTGCTGGGCCGCATGCTCGTAGACCTGGATCACGAAAAAGCGCACGATCCAGAAGGTTGCAAAGCAAACCGCGACCAGAATCAGAAACGAAGTCAGCCGTTTTGGGTACAATGCATGGTCGGGCAAATTCGGGTCGGCGATTCGTTCGAGATACAGTTGCTGGCGTTGCGCATCGATCCTGGCGTTTTCCAGGGAGGTCGTCGCCGATGTCAGCATCTTCGCAGCCATTTCCCGCTCCAGCAGCAATTGTTCATATTGTGCGATGCGCGGCGCCATTGATCCGTCGCTGCCGACGATCCTTGTCCGTTCATCGCTGATCTGCCGTTCCATCGCCGCCACCCGCGCCCTCAGCGCCTCACCCTGCGGGCTTTGCGGCGCTTGCTCCTCAAGCGCTGAAAGCCGTGCCTTGTTGTCGGCAAGACCGTCCGAGAGCCTGGCGATCATATCCAGAGCGGCCGCTGATTGCTTATTCGGGTCGACGAGCGCCTCGCGATTGCGAAAATCGGTCAGGCTTGTCTGCATCTTGGACAGTCTCGTTTGGCTGTCATTTACCTCGATCTGAGCATAGCGAATGGCATCCTCACGGGCGCGATCGTTGAGCCTGTTGATAAGCTCTTCCGCATGCTGCACCAGGGCATTGGCCAGGCGATAAGCATCGTCGGCGCGAAATGCACGCACATCCAGCGTGGTCACGCCGCTGCCGCTGTCGGTGTGCACATTGATGAAACGAAGATAATGCTGATACAGCTCCTCATTATTGGCTTCGGCCCAGGGTAGCGGATAGCGGCTGAGGAAGTCGCCTTCCGGGCGGGAAAGAATCGCTTTCAGATCGTCCCTGCTCGCCAGCGCGTCGACGGCTGCGCGCGACTTGATGAACTCGGTGACGATGTAGCTATCGTCCTGTGCGCGAACGAACCCGGTGCTCTGAAGGAACCCGCTGAGCAGGCCGGCAGCATTTCTATTGGGGCTGCGCACGACAAATTGCGTTTCCGAGGCATATTGATCTGCGCAGATGAAACCATAATAGATCGCCCCGAACACGCCGGGGACGACGACGATCACCAATAGCAGCAGCTGCGCTCGAACCCACCGCACAAGGGAATAGGGCCAGGAAACCGGTTGGCCTATGACGACACCGGACGAACGAGCATCCACCAGTGTAATGAAATCGGTAAATTCCTTATTATTCTCGATGCGGCTCATATGGGACCATCAAATCTCTCTCGGAATTGCCAAGACCATTCCACTCGCTGCCTCTCCGAAATATTGCATCGGCTCTCGTGAATCTTGCGGCTTCCACCGTTCAACATCGGCTTCTGCGACGATGCGCGGGGACGATTTAGGCAGAAATTTACTCGCAAGAGATTCCCATATATCCTTCAAAAGTCAAATATAATTCCGACGTTTGAAAATTTTTACATGGGTATATAAGAATAATTTCCGTTCTGTCGCAATTAATACTTTGACGACGCGATCCGTATGGCGAGGCAAGATTGCGACGGCAATAACTGCCATTCGATTAGCTGTTTTTCCCTCATTGCTGGTTCAAGGAATTCGGAATGGGAAAGCTCGGAGGCATCTTGAGGCAAGTCGGCAGTAATGTTGCGACGGATGGCCATGAAGACCTGCTGTTCGGCCGGCTTCAGCGAAGCCTCCTGAAATTTCTCGCCCGCCGGCGGCGCAAATCAGCAAGCGGAATATTTGAGGATGTGATCCGGCTGCAACTGCTTTTCGTGCCCCCGAAAGCGGTTCCGCTCATGCAGCCGGCCGTGGTCGGATATCGCAGGCCCCGCCGTTCAGGCACGGGTGATTGCTCCTAGCGGCATCTCGGGGGGATTTATATGTACAGGGATTCGATGGTCTTTCCCGAAGGAGCGCAATCTTCGGCCGTAAAACCAAGTGAGCAGCCGTCCTGGCTACCGCCAATCAACGCGCGGCTGCTTGCTTTCCTTCCGACGCGTCAGCGCTTTCCCCTAATCGGTCCCGCTTTCTCCGCGTCCCTGAGGCCGATCGAATTGACGATGGGTGCTGCCGATGGCGTCGTCAGCTGGGGAAACGGTCCGCTTTCCCGCCTGGCACGCCTCTATGCGCGGGTGCTGCGCCTGCCTTTCTGGACGGTGGAAGGTGGCTTCCTGCAATCGACCGGCCCGGACGCTGCTTCACCAATCTCCGTTATCGCCGACGACCTCGGCATTCATTTTTCCGCACGCCAACCTTCACGGCTCGAGGCACTGCTTCAAGACGCGTCCTTCGATGCGGATGTTCGGCGAGCGCGGGACCTGCGGCGCTGGATCAACCGCGAGAGACTTTCCCAAGATGGCCACGGCCCCGAAGGAACGTTTCGTCTTCGCCGAAGCCGTCGCAGGCGCATCCTGCTCGTCGACGAAGTGGTCGGAGATAGCGCCGTCGAAAGCGCCGGCGCAGACGCAGCGACCTTCGCGAGAATGTGGACGGCGGCTCTGGCGGAGGCAAATGCCGACATCATCGTAAAATGCCATCCCGACGTCGTCGCTGGCCGCGCACGAGGTTTTCTTCAGCCTCTTGCGCAAACCATGGATGTGCAATTCGTGGACAAGGCGATTTCAACGCACTCCCTTCTGGATATGGTGGATGAGGTCTGGACGGTATCAAGCCGGCTCGGCCTCGAAGCACTGCTGCGGGAAATACCCGTCGTTACCTTCGGCATGCCCGCCTATGCCGGCTGGGGACTGACCGCAGATCGTGCCGAGGGCGCGGTAGCGGCTACGGCACGCTGCCGTCGAGGGCGCCATGTCAGCATAGACGAGTTTGCCGCGGCTTCATTTTTTCAATACTCGCGCTATGTTGATCCCGTCTCACGCAGTCCGATCACGGCCGAGCAGGCGGTGGAACGGCTCCTCGAATGGCGCGCTCGCGCCCGCTCGCTCACGGGCCGTTACCTTTGCGTCAATTTCTCGCTTCATAAACGCGCGGTCATGCGACGATACCTGAGCAGCCCGCGATCGCAAGTTCATTTCGCCAACAATCCGAGCGCCTCGGAAATCCAGAGCGCCGACACGATCGTTCTTTGGGGCAATGCTCCCGCTCCCGAGGAAGGAGTTTTATGGAAGCATGGCAAGAGATTGCCGGTCATGCGGGTTGAAGACGGGTTCATCCGCTCTTCCGGTCTTGGCAGCTCGCTCGTGCCGCCATCCTCGCTCTGCTTCGATGAGGAAGGCATCTATTTTGATGCCTCCGCGCCGAGCCAGCTGGAAACAATCCTGAACAGGACGAATTTCGATGATGCGCTTCTCGAGCGGGCGCAACGCCTGCGGCAAGCCGTCGTCTCCATGGGCATCACCAAATACAATCTGCCGCCGCAGCCTGCACCGGATTATCGTACACTGGCCGAAGGCCGCACCATCGTTTTGGTGGCCGGCCAAGTTCCGAACGACGCCTCATTGCGCTTCGGCATGGCAAGCCATTCCTCCGATATCGAACTGCTGAGGGCCGTCCGCCGTGCCAGGCCCAAGGCGTTCATCATCTATAAGCAGCATCCGGATCTTCTAGCGAAGGCGACCGGCCGTCGCCCAACTCCATCCCCGCCAGCGGAGGCCGCCGATCTGGTGATCGGCAATGTCGATCTGGGCAACCTTCTGAGTGTGGTCGACGAAGTCCATGTCGCAACCTCGCAGATCGGATTCGAGGCGCTGCTGCGCGAAAGACCGGTATGGTGCTATGGTCTCCCCTTTTACGCGGGCTGGGGTCTTACGCATGATGCGGTCGTCTCCTTGCGGCGAAAGCGGGTGCTAACGCTTGATGCACTGGTTGCAGGCACGCTCATCCTCTATCCCCGATACTGGTCGAATATCACCAATCTTCCATGCGAGGCGGAAGACGTCGTCGCCGAACTCTATCGCTCCCGCCAGGGTATTGCTCCAAATCCATCGCGGCGGCGCTGGCTGGCGCAGGCTATCCATATGCTCGAGGCCAGAAAATTATGACCAAGCCCGTCGTCATGGATATTTCTCGATTGATGGAACGGGCGCATTGCCCGACGCCCACCGGTATCGATCGCTATGAGCTTCATTACGCCAACTGGCTGAACGAACGCCGCAAACGGACTGCCTTGACAGATTTCGATGCTATTTCGCGGCCGTCCTGGTTTGTAGAGACCGGTCGCAACAGCGCCGTTGCCATTCCGTCCGAACGTGCGGACAAGCTGGTCTCCATGCTCAACAACCGCTGGTCGGCGACAGATATATCGCCAACGCAGGCCGCTCTTCTCGAACGGATTTTCGCCGCTATCGACGGCAAGATCAGGTGGCAGGCCGCAGCCGAAGTAAGGGCAGGCGAAGCCCATACGCAAAAGCTGCGCAAGATCGCGCATGCTGTCGCCAGCCATTTCACGCATGGCCTGATGCTGCCGCCCAGAGCTTCCTTTGTCCACGTGTCGCACAGCCGGCTGGATCGAACATCCGCCTTCTCCTGGCTGGGAGAAACCGGTCGCAACGGCGTTTTTTATGTCCACGACCTTATCCCGCTATCGCATCCGGAATTCGTCCGACCGGAGGAGCCGGAGCGGCATCGCCGCAGGATGGAGACGGTGCTGAAACATGCATCGCTGGTGCTTTGCAATTCGCAGGTAACCGCACGTGCCCTGCGCACGTTTGCTCAGCAGAGCGACAGGCCTGCCCCCTCGATCGCAGTCCTGCCCCCAGGCATCGAGCGTTGCTTCCTCTCTCCGCCAAACGAGATGCCGCGCCCCCGGATGCCTTACTTCGTGACGCTCGGAACGATCGAACCGCGCAAAAACCACATGTTGTTGCTGCATCTTTGGCAATATCTGGCCGAACGTGATGGGGCGATGGCCCCGCGGCTCGTAATTGTCGGCAAGAGAGGGTGGGAAAACAGTCACATCCTGGCAATGCTGGAGCGATGCCCTGCCCTGCCCGGACTCGTCATCGAGGTGCCGGGGCTCGAGGATGCGGCTTTGGCGCGGCTGGTTGCCGGCGCAGCTGGTCTTCTGGCCCCATCCTTTACCGAGGGCTACGGCATGCCCGTCGCCGAGGCGATCGCGCTCGGCACACCCGTCATCGCCTCCAACATCAGTGCCCATCGCGAAGCCGCCGCCGGACAGCCCGCCATCTTCCTCGACCCGCTTGATGGGCTGAGCTGGAAAGCCGGGCTGGACATGATCGCCACCTCGCCGCAACGCCGAATGAAACCCGGCCCATCAAGCGGATGGGATACGCATTTCGATGATTTGGAGGCATTGATCGAGGCCGATTTTTCGGCGCGACGCCATGCTGCCCAACGGGCTCCAAGGCGCATCGCGAGAATATCGACCTCGCCGGTTTTGCAGTGAGAGGCAGTGGTGCGGGCAAAAGACAGCAACAGCACAAATACGGTTGATCAAAGATCTGGGAGCAGCAAAGTGACAAGCTTTTACGACATCGAGAACTGCTACAAATTCATCCTCGGCCGCGCAATGAACGAGGATGAGCGTAACGTCATCGGACAGAATCTATTGCAGCTGACGGACGTTTCTCTCGAGGAGCATCGTCGGCGTTTCCTCAGCTCATACGAATTTCATCACCGCCATGGCGAACTTCTCTTCAACAATTTCGTGCCGAAATCGATTTTCGTTCTGTTCGAGACCAAATACAATTTCAAGCTGTATCTCGATCTGCGCCAGTATCACATATCTTTTGGCATCATGAGCGGTGAATATGAGAAATTCGATGTCGATCTCGTCAAGGCCATTCTGCCCGAGACCGGACAGTTCATCGATGTCGGTGGCAATGTCGGCTACTACTCACTCTCCATTGCGGCCCATCCGACATTCAAAGGAACGGTCCTTGCCTTCGAGCCGCTGCCGAAGCTCTGGGATCTGTTCAACCGGTCAATCCTGGAGAACGGCTTTGAAGATCGCGTTAGCGTTCGCCAGCTCGCGCTTGCCGATGTGCCAGGCGAGCTACAACTCAATAATGCCGAGGACACCGTCAACGCCGGGGCGACGCGGCTAGTCACGAATTCGACCGACACCAAGGTCGGACGCATGACCAAGGTCGAGACACTCGACCGCGTCGTCGGTGGCCTGCGACCCGATGTCATGAAGGTCGATATCGAGGGGGCGGAAGGCTTGTTCCTGAAAGGAGCGAAAAAAACGCTATCGGCACATAAGCCCTCCCTCTTGATGGAGATCAACCGCGACATGCTCTCCGTCCTGTCGAAAACGACGCCCGGCGCGATCCACCAGCAACTTACCGAACGCGGCTACCGCATCTGGAACAGTGCACAAAATAAGTTGACTCGGATGACCTCACCTGAGGAACTCGACTTGAATTTTCAGTTCGGCGTAGTCGCGAACATCCTGGCCGTCCACGACGATCGCGCCGAGAACGTCAGCGAAAGTCTTCAGCGACTTGGTCTGACACTTGGGTCGACGAAGGCAAAGAAACAACGTCAGCGAGAACCGGCGCTTTAGCCCCATCAGTGCCCGATTGTGCGATGTCGGTGCGAGATGCCGGCATGTCCGCATCTTATACGGAGACATGATTGCGCAAGCAGATCGATGATATAGCCGAGGTCGCCTACTACGGCTCGTGCCCGAGCGAGGAGTTCGTTCGCCACGCCTTTCCGAATAGCAGAATCCCGTTCTTTTGCTACGGCATCAATGTCGCCAGCTTCATGGACGAGCGGAAAGCAAGCCTCAGAGCGATCGAGACATGGCCGGAGCCGATCAGGAAAAAGCTGCGCTTCGAAGCACGTAAGGGCTTCCGGGAGCGATTGAGGCAAGCAGCCCCGAAAATGCTTGTCGTCGATTTCAGCCGCATCACGCGCGCCTCGCTCATGCGCTATAGGAACACCCTGCTGACAGTGCCCTATGAGCTACTGGAGGCGGGACCGGATTTGCAGCGGGAAGCTTTCGGCATCTTCAAGATCATCCCCTTCGGCTGTCGTGAATTTTGGACGCACGTAATCGCGGCAATGAAGGCATTTTGCGATTTCGTGAACACAGAAATTCCCGATACGAGGCTGATTCTGCTCGACGTTCCGCCCACCGCCGATTATCGCGGCACGCTCATTGACAGCAATACCTATATGATCGACTTCTGCCGCTGGCAGATGCGCTATCCGATGTCGCGCATGCTCGTAGACTTCTGCCTGGAGCATATCGAAAACAGTCGGGTACTAACGCCGCGCTCCGACCTTTATTCCGACGACACCGCCCTCTATGGACCTGCGCCGATGCACTATTCTGCCGAGGTCTGGAAAGAGATGGCGGGGCGCTTCCATGCGGATGGCGGCTTTGAAGGCTTGCCTCGCTCCAGCGACTTGCTCTCGATCCTCACGAATTATTCCGGCCTTATGGATGCGTTCACCAGGACCGCATTGTCGAACCAGAACCTTCACCGGTTCAGCCTCGATATTCTGCATGGGGCACTACCCTATCTTTTCGCAAGAATCAGCAGTCCCGCTCACAGCCATTTCGGCGATCCAATCGATTCCCACGATGTCGTTGCCGCCTTTCGTTGGATTCTTGGCCGTGAGCCAGAGTCCGCAGAAACCTTCCTCAACCACTACGCGCTACACAACCGCGGCGAGCTGCGTGAAACGCTGCTGCGTTCCTTCGAATTCCAGAGCCAGGTGCCTCATTATGCCAAGCAGCAGTAGCGCGGCGGGAAACCGGACGTTCATCGCATCATTCGAACTTGATGTGGCTGCGTGCCACGTTGACCAGAAAGAGGCCGACGGCGGTGGTGAACAGGCAGCATTTCAAAAGATAGCTGACGTCGTAGAAGGTCTGCACCGTGTCGCCAAATACGCCGGCGCGGAAAAGCTCAAAGCAGTGGACGGTTGGGACATAAAGCGCCAGCTTCTGGGCGCCACTGGGAAGCCAGGCCACCATGAAGAACATGCCGCAGATCGGCAGCGTCAGATATTGGAACGGCGGTATGAACTTCTCGACGAACTCGAACCGCTCCGAACTCGCGGCAAAGATAAGCCCTACTCCGAACGAAAACCAGGCCATGAACAGCCAACCTGTCAAAAGCAGGCCGAGATCCTGGAACGGCGGGATGATGCCTGCCAAACGCGCAACCGTGTAGACGATGATGAGCGCTGCGGTCGTGCCGGCAATCTCCAGAAGTGCGCGAGCAATCAGTGCATCCGCGAAGCGGATCTGACGATGATACATCAGAGGCATGTTCTGACGAAGACAAGAGACCGCGTGACCACTTATGTGGCGCCAGAGCGTCAGCGGCATATAGCCGCTCAAAACGAAAGCCGCGACCGTCAATCCATGCGCCTCGTGATTGAGCAGCGTCCACATGATCATGACACCCGTGGTCAGGATCATCGGTTCCAGCGCAAGCCACAGGAAGCCGATGTTTTCCCGCCCATAGCGTATGAGCATTTCGCGCATGATCAGCGCACCAAGGACGCGCCCCTGAATCTTCAATCCGGTAATGAACTGCGAATCCCCACGCGCGCCTGCCGATACCTGATGCACTCGAAGCCCTCCTGGTCGCTACGCCGTCTCCATCAGACGGTCGGTCAACGATACCGGCGGGGGGCGGGCGCTCAATCTTCATTGCGCCGGACTTGGACAATTACCGTCCATAGCGTCCGCTTGCGGATATCCAACGACAGGCAATCGTCAGAAAGGGCATGGCCATGGCTCTGATAAACTCCGAGAACGAAAATAAGAAAGTGGATACTGAGCAGCGCTCGCAACCTTTACGTCAAATGGTCGCAAAATCGATCAGCGGAACGACAAAAGCCCGCAGGCATCGCAAGCGCCTTGGCCGTATGCGCGTTTATATACTGGCAGTTGTCGCCCCTACCCTCGCCGTCAGCGCCTATTACGCGTTTATCGCCGCCCCCATCTATGTATCGGAATCCTCCTTCGTCGTTCGTATGGCGGCGCCACCATCATCCAGCGTCTTCGGCTCTCTGTTGCAGAACAGCGGGATTACGCGCTCGCAGGACGATACCTTTTCCGTGCAGGAATATATCCGCTCCCGTCAGGCGCTGAAGGAACTTGCCGAACGGCTTCCCGTACGTGCTATTTTCGGCAGCCCGCAGGCAGACTGGCTGACGCGCTTTCCTCGCTTCTGGGAAACCAACAGCGAGGAACAGCTCTATAATTACTATTCGAACCGAGTGTCCGTCATTCACAACGACACCACGGGTATCACCGTCCTGCGGACGACAGCCTTTCACGCGCAGGATGCCGCGGACATGAACACATCATTGCTGGCGCTCGGCGGCGATCTTCTCGACCGGCTCAACAACCGCGCCCGCGGCGATGCCGTTCGCTTTGCCGATGGCGAGGTGCAGCAGGCGCAGCAGCGGGTCATTGACGCGCAGAGAAACATAACGAACTTCAGAAACAAGGAGCTGATGATCGACCCGAATGCCAGCTCCATGTCGATGATCGATCTCATCAGCAATTTGACGTCGGCTCTCGCCAACACACGGGCACGCCTAGCAGAAACACGAAAGACTGCGCCGGACAGTAACTCCATCCCGTTTTTGACGAGTCAGGCTGCTGCACTGGAGCAGCAAATCGAGAGTGAACGAGCCAAAATGGTCGGATCCGACAAATCCGTCGCGCCCAGAATTGCGGATTACGAAAGTCTCGTCCTGGTGCGGGAGTTTTCCAACAAGGCGCTCGTTGCTGCCCTCGATTCGCTCGAAGCGGCCCGAGCCGATGCCCGCCGGCAACAGCTCTATCTTGAGGTCGTCGTTCCACCGCAGATGCCCGACGAGGCAGAGATGCCTTATGAGCTCAAGAACATTACAGTCGTTTTCCTGTCCTTGAGCCTTTGCTATCTGCTGGGCTGGCTCATGGTCACTGCCATCAGGGATCACGAAAGCGGCTGATCCCGATATCAATCAGGATGCCAGAAGCAGGTATAAATCTCCGCCATGCAGGCGCGGATTTCTCGGCTGGCGATCGAATCCGGCGTAACATGGCCATAGAGACTGAACTCCGCATCGCGTGCGCGAATGTAATATCGCAAGGCAGCATCGATATCCCGCATGGCCTTGTACAGATGCGCAGTCTGGATTTCGACGTCGATCACTGAGGCTGCATCGAGGTTTTGCGCATATTCACGATAGACATCGTAGAGCCTCAGCGCTTCGTCGAAATCGCCGGCTTCCTTGGTCGCGTTGGCGTAAACGGCAATCAGATCGATTTCGCCATCCGTCTCCACGAGATCGTACAATTGCGCCCGCGCTTGATGCCAGCGCCGCGACTGAAGCAATTCCATCGCGTTCTGGCGTTTGCGCTCTATATCGATGCGCGAAAATCGAAGACGCGCCGACTCCAGATGAGCGGCGATATCAGCATTAGCGGGCGCGAGAACATGGGCTTGCTCGTACCATTGAAGCGCGGATTCCCACTTATTCATCCGATTGTAGAGATGCCCGAGTTGGAGGTGAATGTCGATATCGTCGGGCTCTTCCGCGAGGAAGTGCTGGTATGCCTCAAGCGCCGCATCGAAATCGCCATTCTCCTTGTGGGCATGCCCCAGCTGAACGAATAGCGATACTCGCGCGGGATTTTGCTTCAGCGCCTGCTGATAATAGAAGGCGGCCGCCGCCCAATCGCGCCGATCGCGCGCGGCATCTGCCGCGGCGAGAGCATTGATTGGCGTATCCGCTTCGGCCGCCTCTTTCTCCGCCTGGCCGACGCGCAGGAGCGTCGATGCAAATCTCAGTTCTCGTCTCATGATACGCGCCGCATCGAAATGTTTCGAGGACGCAGCCAGCGGTCTTCGGGAGAGCGCTCGTGAATGCGAACACGCAATTCGATGAAACGATGTTCCCGCTTGATGGCCACACACACGGTTCCGGAGAACGAACCGACCAGCGTCATGACCTGTAGAAAATCGAGACCTGAATTGGCGACGATCTCGATATCAAGCCTGGCCGTTTGCGGTTGGATAATGTCGAGATCCAGCAACCAGTCGCCTTCCGCCATGCTGCGCTTGGGACCTGTCAACAGCCAGCCCGACTGCACCGTCCAGCTGCCGTCATTGATCTGCAGCGGTTGGCACAGGAGATCTGGAGCGATCATCCAGCCGACGTTTTCGACCTCACGCACAAAGACGAGCATCGCCTGACCATCCGGATTGATCAGCAGCCCCGACGGCGTGATGTTTGCGTTGGAGGCATCGGGCAGCTCATGCGTGTCATCGTCATCTTCGGGCAGCAGCGTATCCCAATACGCTGTCTTGCCATCCCGGCGCGCGATGGCGACAATCCGCTTCACCACGTCTCTTCGCTTAAGGACGCCGCGCCTAAGGTCGAACTCCATCCCTAACCGCTCGGCGGATGTCGGATCGCGGCCGCAGATCCGCGAAAATGCATGACGCAGGAAAGCCGGGTCATCGTCTTTCGCGAATCGAACGAAATTCTCCACCATGGCGAACTGGTCCGGTTCCCGACGCAATGCATGCAGGCCGGACAGGCCGTTCAATGATTGCGGGGCGGGACGGCGAGCCTTCAGCGCGTCCACCACACGCAGCCGACTGGTGCCGCCGCGAATGGCATTTGCAAGCGAAAGACGATCGTCGGCTGTCAGATCGGCCTCCGTCAGGTCCAATGCCTTTGCCCAGGCGTCGATGAAGGATTCCGCGGGCAAGGAGAACACGTCTTTCGGCAGCGAGCTCAAAGGCTGCCTATGCAACTCGGCGATGGTCAATATCTTCCCCCAACATCTTCTCGATGGCTGTGACATGCCGCGCGGCAGTGCGCGGATAGGAATACCAGTGGGCGGCCTGGCTGCGGTCTCGATCCAACATCGAGAGCAGCGAGGGATTTTGAGCAAGGCTGAGAAACGCTTCCGCGATACACTCTATCTCGGTGCTTCTCACGACGTGACTGAACGGCCACAAGTCGCGAAGAACGGGAGAGCGAGAGCAAAGCAGCGGGCGGCCAACGCTCATTGCGATACGCGCTGCCCCGGTCGCCGTTTCGGTCGAGTGGCCATACAGGAAAGAAAGCAGGTCGCAGGTCATAAGTTCGAGACGCAACTCTCTTTCCGGAATGAAGTCGAAACGCGCGGTGATCTTGTCGGATAGTCCGAGATAGGCGATCAGATTTTCGATCACGGCGCGTACCGCGCGCGATTCATCGTTGGGCACCATGCAGTTGAACAACTTGAGGCGTAGCCTCGGCTCGTAGTTCAATGCCTCCGCAAAGGCCAATACCAGACGGTCGATATTCTTGTGGGGCATCAGGAACCCGAAGGAACCGATGGTGAAATGCGACGGGTGGGGTGCAGGTGCATCTTCCGGCGCCAAGAGAACGCCGTGCGGTATGACGATCGGGTTCGGGTGGCCGGCAGCCGAAACGGCTGCTGCATCCTCTGCCGAATGCAGGAAGACGATGTCGAATGCGCGGGTCCAGTCGAGTGATCCACCGCGCAGCGCCTCTTTCACGCTATGCATGGTCAGCACGCGCAGCCGATGACTGGTTGCTGCGATCGGCTGGGCCAGTAATTCCATGTCCGGTGTTGAGAAATGCCCCGGATGATGTTGCATCCATAAGACATCGCCGCGTCCCTGCTCCAGCCGCCCAGCCAGGCGTTTGAGCGAAGCAAGATCATAGCCCCACAGCCGCGACATGCTGTGCGGTGTTGCCTCGATCATATCAACGGGCGCTTCGGGCAGCGCATCGTCCATGATCCGCCGGGCAAAGATATGCTCGATCCTGCCCTCGAATGCGGGCGCGCTATAGAGGTGCTGCGAATAGGTGGCGATACCGCACTGCTGTTGCCAGGAGGAGATGAGATCGATGGTCCAATCCTGCCGTGGTTGGGCCGCTGTCCGCGCGGATTTTGCAAGAGCGCTCAGGGTACGGATAGCGACCGATCTCCAGCTGAAATGCGCTTTCAACAATGATTTCGCCTTTTGCGTTCGGCTTTGGGCCTCATCGGGATGGTCGAGCACGGCGCGCATCTGCGCTCCGAGATGCTGCACAGAGGGTTCGGCCCAAAGACTATGAGAGCCAGCCACATGAGCCTGAGATGCCGACATATGGCAATCGACCAGCCAAGCCGTGTCGGGACGGCAGAAATCGAGCTGGCCGCTGTAATTCGTGGTGACAACGGGAACATCGAGCAGCATAGCTTCCGCCAACGGCAAGCCGAAACCCTCGCCCCGGCTTGGCGCCACCAACATCGCGGCGGATCGATAGAGCGCGCGGAGCTGGCTTGGATTGTAATGCTTGTCGATGATGGTGATGGGGGGAGCATCGGCGAGCTTGTCGCGCCTGTCGGCCAGAACAGATGCCGAGATATTATTCGGATTTGGAAAAGTCTTGATTACCAGTTCGACCGGATCATCCGCACGGAAGCTGTCCAGGAACGCATCGATCAGGACGTCGACACCCTTGCGCGGAAAGCAGGAAGAGACATGCAGAATGCGTCTGCGTCTGCTTTCGGGCAATGGGGATGGCACGTCGTCAGCAAGGGCCGAGAGATGATCACAGCCATTTCCGGTAACTTCCACCGGTATTGTGACGCCGGACCGCGCGAAACTGTCGCGAACGAAATTCGAAATGACGGTCACAAGGTCGAGATCGCGGTTAAAGCGATCCACCAGGTATTGCGGAAATTCGAGCTCCTCCCAGGCAAAGGCAACATAGGCATTCTGCCGTCCGACCATGTTATGGGTCACCGGGGGCCAGGTATTGCGAAGATGGATGTCAAAGGTCTCTTTGAACGGGTAGTCATCGCGCATGCGGCGGATGATATCCGGTGCCGTCGCCAGGTTGACATCGCTCTGCCAATCGTCTTCGGCCGTATGACAAATGAGATTGACGCCCAAATCGATGAGCGCCTGCGCAAGGTGGCGATTGACGATCGCCAGGCTGTAATCGCCTTTGAACACTCCGTCGAAGAAAACTGTCTTGCCGGCAAATTTTCCGATCAGCGATCGCTCATCGATGCGGTCTGCATCGAGCAAGTAGGGCGAGACAGCATCGTCATGGCGCATTCAGTACTCCCAAGCGCTGAAAACAAAAAAATGAACGATATTTTTTGGGCTAAGAGTTTCTCGGTCATACGAAAGTCGAGACGGGACCGACACGTCAACATCCCGCTTCAATCGCCTGCGGGCAGTCTTAACCGCCCGCAGTTCGCTTTGCATTCGAGCATCAGGATGCTTGCGCATCCTGAACGATGTAACCCAGTTCCTCGGCTCGCCGTTCGAGGATCGTGCGGGCTTGCTCCAACACCTTGCCGGCATAGACTGGAGGATAGCACCAGTCGTTCCAGTTGCGTGTTGCCGTGCCCGACATCGCGCCGAACCGCAGGACGCCCGGCTCAAGGAAGGACATACGGCCACCGAGATCCAGGTAGGTTTCCGTTGGAGCGCCTTCGGCGAGAATGATCGAGTGCTGCTCCAGTTCGATATGGAAATATTCGAAAGGTGCGAGCGTTCCCTCCTGAGTAACGGTGGTGCCGTTGACCAGGAATTTGGCGGGGATCAGAGACTCCTCCAGGAACATGCAGTGATCCGGAGAGACATAGAGATCCTGCGAGGGGACGTTTTCGGCAAATGCCCCGGACTGGATACGGATAGGAAGGGTATCGCGAGGCTTGTCGATGGCTTTCGGATCGAGGCGCCGACGACCGACCCATTTGATTTCCGCGACGCCCTTGTGAGTGACCACAAGATCGCCGACCCGCAAATCCTCGATCGGCGTATCTCCCTCCGGCGTACGAATGAGCGTGCCGCGCAGGAAGCAGCTCGTGAAGGTCAGCGTGTCGGTGCCTCCGTCATAGGTATAAGTGACGCCGGCCGGGATCGTATAGGAGCCAATCGCAAAGAGATGAAGCGAATCGGTATAGAAGGTGACGGTATTTCCCGACTGGCCGACAAAGTTCGAACCGACGATCTCGATTTTGTCGCCGGATTGAACGTTTGTCACGTTCGGTGGCGTCGAAATGTTCAAATTGACGAGACCGGGATTGTATGAGAACAGACCGGTGCCATTAGCACTAGCAAAGTCCACGGTGACGCCGTTCAGCAAACCGACGTTGAGCAGACCGGCTTCGACGTTGATGCTGGAGCCAGCGCCGATGGCATAGGTATAGGTCGAACCGGCTCCGATATTGGCAAGACCGGCATTGATCGTCACGTTTGCGCCGTTGATCGCTTCGATCGTCGTACTCGACAGCGCGCCGGTACCGACGAAACTGCTGATATCGACATTGACACCGTCCACTATGACCGTGCCGTTGGAAACCAGGTTCAGCTGGAGCGTGTCTGACGGACCGCCGGCATTGCTACTGTTGATCGTGGTCGTACCGTTGTTGACTAGATTTACGTCAATCAAAGCCATGTTATTACCCTCTCCATTGGATTAACACGTTGTTTTCAAGGCAAATCTGCCGTCAGAACTTGTAGTTCAGACCCACCCGAATGGCATGAAAATCAAGGCTGGCCTTGGAGTTGAGGAGATCCCCACCCATGTTGCTGCTGCCGAAATCAACATACTGATATTCGAGTTTTGCTGTCACATGGTCGGTGAAAGCATGTTCCACACCGGCACCGATAGTCCAGCCGGCCTCGGTCTTGTCATCGTCGAAGCTTACGCCGGCCAACGCGCCCTTGTATTTGACGTGTCCATAGGCGAAGCCGCCGGTTCCGTAGAACAAGGTGTTGTCATAGGCATAACCGATGCGAGGACGAACGGTGCCGTACCAATCGATCTTGGAAGACGCGCTTGCGATGTCGGTTCGGAAGGAATCGCTGATGTCAGCACCTTGGAAATCAGCTTCAAGGCCGACTACCCAGTTGGGATCGAACTGATAGTTGTAGCCGATTTGACCACCACCGAGAAAACCGGATCCCTCAAGCTTGCCATACCTGCCAAGATAATCTCCGAACGAATGGAAACCGACAGTGTCGTTACCGCCGAAACCGCCGCCGGCATTCACACCCACATAGAAGCCGGTCCAAGAAAATACCGGCGCCGCTTCCACGGGAGCTTGAGGCGGTGTGGAAACCGCAAGGTCTGCTGCATAAACGGTACTCCCCGCAACCGCCGCCATCAGGAAAACGGTGGATCCCAAAAACTTGCGCATTCGAAAATTCTCCTTAAAGGAATTCACGAGATTCAACATGTAACTTGTGAGAGTTCACGTTGAAGCCATAATATCGGCGTGATTATAGCTGTAAATACGTGATTGCTAATAAATATTTTTATAAACTATACATTATTTGTATAACGCTGTCGCAATATGTATTGAGGTAATGGTGATTCTATACTGTGGGATCACGCAAATATTCCGGAATCTACCGTTGCCGATCGACACGGTATAGAATCGGAAGGCGGGCTTCGCGTCGCTGCATGCGAATAACTTGTTTCGTCGGCAAAAGGCCGCCGTCAATTTCCGGTGACGTAATTGGATGCAACCCGTCGCTTTCGATATAGACAGTCCACGCACCGTTCTGCAGGTTTCGAGCGCTAACGCAGATATCAATCTGCTGCGCCGGGAGGCCTGACGGGGCGGACCCTTTGAAGGAACGTCTGGCCTCCCAACTGCGCTCAATGCCCTGCCCCAACATCCCTTTCGGAAAGAATCTGCTGGCAGAGCATGCGCGAAAGCAGACGTATATGATCTGTGCTCGCCATTGCATTCAAGCAGGAGAAGAACTGGGCACCTCGGGCTGCAGCATTGCGAGACAAGTGGCGTGCCGGCGTTAGGTATCGGCTTACTTTAAAACCGGCTTTCCAACGCCAGGCGTAATCGGACCTCCGCTGTCGCTTTGCGTATGGACGACAGGACGGTGAAAAGCCACATCTTTGTAGCTATCGCAACCGCCAATTTGCGATGGACGGGAGGCCCGGTCGCCTTGCTTCAAGCACCGGTCGGGCCTCCTCGTTTGCGCTGCACTGGCGCGGCTCACATGCAGTTGCGTCTTTTCTCGCACACGCTGTGATGCTCTGTGATTTCAGGGGACGGGAAGGTTTAACAGCCGGGCTTTAATCGCCGGACGTAACAACGCGTATACTCACCGCATCTGCGGCCTTCAGGAAAGCAGAGCGAACCTGCTCAGGTGAGGCTCTGCCTTTGACGCCCTCGATACAGGCTTGTAACGCTTCTTCGAAAGCATCTCCACTACGGGTCGGCCATTGCCTTGTGAGATACTCGATCGCTTGGCCAATTGAAGCGATGAATTGAAGCTCGTCACCATCACGCGGCGCGATGCCGATAGGCGCGAATGCCAGTTCCTCTGGATCGCTGGAGGCGTCAAATGACGGCGCCTGATCTTGATCTCCGGCGTTTTCGGATTTCGCGCGTCGCCGTCTCGTCACAAGCGTGGCGAGCAATGTCATATCCCGAGCGATCTGGTCCAGGGCCGCTAGTTTGTCCTCTTGAGCTGGCGCTCGATCCAAACTACTCCCTTCAGCTTGCGCTCGCTCCTGGGATAATGGCAGGCGGTCATCCGCGTTCGTCTGAGGACTGGGAACTTCAATAGGGATTGAATTAACGAGCTGCTCACCATGATCGAGGTCGGCACCGCCATTCTCATCATTCCGCCCCATGCCTGTACGTCCCAATGAGCGTCATCGAATACATCTCACTTACGGCAGGCGTGCCGTATCATGCTGCTTCGATAAAAGTACGACTAATAAAGCGTATTTGATTGGTACAGGTTAAAGCTTTGAAACGATTTTGACCAGTATCGCGACAGGAAAAAGAGCGAATACTCATAAAATCACACGAATATTGGCTTATTTTCGATGTATAATTATGGGAGTTTTCGCTTAAAAAGCCGATAGACATGCATGAGAGCGACAGGCGCTCTTCGGAAGTCGTCACGCCAACCCGACGCATGTCGCGTCAAGATCTGCGATGTTTTGCGACGAAAAATGCTGTCGGAACCTTGAAGGGGCGCACCGAAGTGCGCCGCCTGCTCAGACGATGAAGAAAGTCGATGGCGGAACCTGCAATGCGGTGGCAATACGGCGAAGTTTTGCCGGATCGGCCTCGGCTCCAGCCTCGATTTCAATGATTTCCTCACTGGTGAGGCCGCAGGTTTCCGAGAGGTCGTCAACGGTGTAGCCAATGGCTTCACGCGCCTGCCGCACGGCAGCAGCGATCTCACCATCAGGAACGGTAGAAACCTTTGAACTATCGATATTATTCGGAGTAATGGACATGAAATTTCTCCTTCCAAAGTCCGCCGGCCAATTCGTTGCCGGGTGAAGGCAGCTATTGCAGCCATGAGGCAAATCGGCCCAAACAAAAGCGGCCGAACGCTGCGTCAATATAGGCATCAATGCGGCGAGGGCAAGCACGCAGGCGCATAGCAGCCAATCGCTTGGCTCTCAGCTCATTTCGAAATTTAATATTCTGTGATGGCGACGACACGTCATGGTTACAGAAGAATGAACGGTGCTGCGCGTCATCTTGCGACAGTTGCTGCCGGCCGGCTGCGAACGCGACGATCACTTCCTGCCTTTTGCCTTGCGCACTTTGCGCTCAGCCGCAAGCAAAAGTCCCTTGAGTTCCGGTTCACGCACACGGTTGGCTGCTTCGACGAAGGAAACCCACTCGACACGGCGCTGGCCTCGCTCCGGGAAATCCTGCAAGGTCTGATCAACCTCAAGCAGATGCAACCCGACAATGCAGGGGACGCGATTGCCGTCGGCAAGCTGCTTTAAATAGGTGAAATAGCCGAACGGCTTTTTCTTAACCTTGCCGCGTACGCCGGCTTCTTCGTAAGCCTCGATGGCAGCAACTTCATGCGGCTTCTTGCCCTTGATCGGCCAGCCCTTCGGCACGACCCATCGGCCGCTTTCCCGGCTGGTGACGACGAGCATCTCGGCTTCATCGCATTCGGGCAGCTTCCTGTAGCAGATGGCGGCATATTGCTCATGGACCTGGCCGTGCAGCAACTCGTCCGCATGAGAGGCAAGCTCGGACAGAAAGCTTTCCGACCGTCGCAAGGCTTTTTGCTGCGCTGAGAGTGAGGAAGCCATGTGCGCTACTCGCGACATGGTCGATCGACGCACATGCTCCACGAAGCTGGCTGGCTTGTGCTCACAAAAACGGTCTGTGACACGCTGCCCTCCTGTTCGCTTGGGTTTCGTCGAAATTCACAACTGTCATTATGATGCTGTGAGCTGTTGCAGTGACAGTTTTATGAAGGCGGCTGTTGATGATGCGAGGGGCAGCCGCCATCTGGCGGTGCTACACGAAACTGTGATCGAACGGCACGGAAGTGGAAAAACGGCCCTCGAAAGGGCCGTTTCATCCTTGGGAGGATAATGCGAAGTTTACTCGGCGGCCTGCAGGGCAGGCACCTCGATTTCTTCGCCCAATTGCCCCGCCATAGCGGCTGCAAATCTGGTCTGGTCGAGCTCGCCTTCCCAGCGGGCAACGACAACCGTGGCTACCGCATTGCCGACGAAATTGGTCAAGGCGCGGCATTCCGACATGAATCGGTCGATGCCGAGGATCAACGCCATGCCGGCGATCGGCACGGACGGCACGACCGCGAGCGTCGCGGCCAGCGTGATGAAGCCTGCACCGGTGATTCCGGCGGCACCCTTGGAACTCAGCATGGCCACCAGCAGCAGCAGCACCTGATCTCCCAGCGACAGCGGCGTATCGGTTGCCTGGGCGATGAACAATGCCGCCAGCGTCATATAGATATTGGTGCCGTCGAGATTGAAGGAATAGCCCGTCGGGATGACGAGGCCGACGACGGAGCGCTTGCAGCCTGCACGCTCCATCTTGTTCATCAGGCCCGGCAATGCGGCTTCGGACGATGAGGTGCCGAGCACCAGCAGCAGCTCCTCCTTGATGTAGCGGATCAGCGCCAGGATCGAGAAGCCGTTATAGCGGGCAACGGCGCCGAGCACGACGAGCACGAATAGCAGCGAGGTGGCGTAAAAGGTGCCGATCAGGAAGGCCAGATTGGCGATCGTGCCGATACCATATTTGCCAATGGTGAACGCCATCGCACCGAAGGCACCGATGGGAGCGAACTTCATCAGCAGGGCAACCATGCGGAAGATCGGCGTGGTCAGTGCCTGCAGGAAATCCGTCACCGGGCGACCACGTTCGCCGGCAGCGCCAAGCGCAATGCCGAACACCACCGAGAAGAACAGCACCTGGAGAATATCGCCCTTGGCGAAAGCGCCGACGATCGTATCCGGAATGATGTTCATCAGGAAGCCAACGACCGACGCGTCATGGGCCTGTGCCGCATAGTTGTTGACGGCCTTCGTATCCAGCGTCGCCGGATTGATGTGCATGCCGGCACCCGGCTGCACGACGTTGGCAACGATGAGACCGACGATCAGCGCCAAAGTCGAGAAGGTCAGGAAGTAGATGAACGACTTGCCGACGACGCGACCGAATTTCTTCAAGTCCGACATGCCGGCGATGCCGGTCGTGACCGTCAGGAAGATAACGGGCGCGATGACCATGCGCACCAGTTTGATGAAGGCATCACCCAGCGGCTGCAGCGATGTGCCGAGCTGCGGATAATAGTGACCAAGCAGGATGCCGGCAGCGATGGCGGTGAGAACCTGTACATAGAGATGCCGGTAGAAGGGAACTTTGGCACGCGTTTCCGCGGCAGCGATGGGAGCAATCATGATGTCCTCCGTTAAGCCCAACCGATCTCTCGGCCCTCCGGGCGACGACTAGAATTCAACAGCCTCCGACTGTTTCATCATCCTTTGCAATGGCCGTGCCAAATGCGCGCCATGATTTTAACACATTGCTTTTATTGAGTTTTGATTTCCGGCGCGGATCGAAGGTCGTCGGCCTGTGCGACTATCCGCACAGATCGAATTGCGGTGCGCGCGAAATCATGCACAATACGGCAATGCTGCAGCGCCCGGCCAACGAACGATTTCTAACGCCAGAGCAACTGGGCCGGCGCTCCCGCCGGGTCTGGCTCGTGTTTGCGTTTCTAAGTGCGGCTGTCATTGCGGCTGGACTTTATGGCGCGAATTTCTATGGTCGGCTCTCGGCAATAGAAACGCTGCAGAGGCAGGGGCACACGGATGCGAACCTCAAGGTTGCCCTGCTGCGCGCAGTCCTCGAACGTCCGCGCGCCCTGCCGCTCTTGCTGGCCGACGATCAGCAGGTGCGAGATGCGCTCGCCGAGAAGCACATCGACGATGTTGTTGCCCTGGACCGCAAGCTCGAAAGTCTCGTCTCGGGCACCAGCGCATCCGTCCTTTACGTCACCGGCAAGGACGGCGTCGCCATGGCCTCCAGCAACTGGCGCGAGCCCTTGAGTTTCGTCGGCAATGACTATTCCTTCCGCAATTATTTCCGCAAAGCCATGGAAACGGGAACCGCCGAACATTATGCACTCGGCACGGTCAGCAATCGCCCCGGCCTCTACATTTCCCGACGCGTCGGCGATGTCGGCTCTGCGCTTGGTGTCGTTGTGGTGAAGATGGAGTTCGATCAGCTGGAGGCTGACTGGAGCGAGACCGGCCGCCCCGCTTACGTGGCAGACGAACGCGGTGTCGTGCTCATCACCAGCCTACCCTCATGGCGCTTCATGACGACCGCTCCGCTTGCGCGCGAGGAAGCCGACGCGATTCGAAAAAGCCTGCAATTCGGCGCAGCACCGCTTTCGCCCCTTCCGGTCAGCCATCCCGAAGAAGTCGGCCCGGATGCAACCATCGTGCGCGCCATTCTGCCCGGAAGCAGCGCTGCGGAATATTTGCAGCTGACGGTCGCGGTTCCATCGACGCCCTGGCAGCTCGGCTATCTGATCCCGACCGATCAGGCGATTGCCTCATCCGTGCGCGAGACGCGCTTCCTGGCCTTGACCGTTCTTCTGCCGATCCTCGCATTCGCCGCTTTCCTGCTGCGACGCCGCGACGTATCGGCCATGCAGATCGCCGTCAGCCGGATCGCGCGTGAAGAATTGGAGCGCCGGGTTCTTGAGCGCACGGAGGACTTAAGCCAGGCCCGCGATCGGCTGGAGGAGGAAATTGCAGACCACCGTGCGACGGAAGCCAAGCTGCAGGGTGTGCAGCAGGATCTCGTGCAGGCCAATCGCCTTGCCATCCTGGGTCAGGTCGCCGCCGGCGTAGCTCATGAAATCAATCAGCCGGTGGCGACGATCCGTGCCTATGCTGAGAATGCCAATGTCTTCCTCGACAGGCGGCAGACGGAGCCGGTGAAGGAAAACCTTTCGGCGATCGCGGCGCTGACGGAGCGTATCGGCACGATCACCGAAGAACTGAAGGCCTTCGCCCGCAAGGGAAGGACTGCACCGGAGCCGGTTGATCTCAGAAGCGTGATAGAGGGGGCCGTGGTCCTGCTGAGGAGCCGCTTTGCCGGCCGCCTGGATGCGCTGAAGATCGAGTTGCCACCAACGGGGCTCGGCGTTGTCGGGACCCGCATCCGGCTGGAACAAGTGCTGATCAACCTCTTTCAGAATGCTCTGGAGGCCCTGGAAGGTCGCGACGAGGCCAAGGTGGAGGTGTCGGTGCGCGAAACCTCAGAGGAAGTCGAGATTGTGGTTTCTGATAACGGCCCCGGCATTCCCGCGGCGATCCTCGACTCGCTGTTTACACCCTTCAACACGTCCAAGGAAAAAGGCCTCGGCCTTGGTCTCGTCATTTCGAAGGATATCGTCGTCGATTATGGCGGCCGCATCGACGTCGAGAGCAATGGCAACGGCACCCGCTTCACCGTCCATTTGCGCAAGGCCACGCCATGAATGAGAGTTCCCCCGTTTTCCTCATCGACGACGACAAGGATCTGCTGAGGGCAACGAAGCAGACGCTTGAATTGGCAGGCTTTGCCGTTTTCGCCTTCTCTGCGGCTGCCGAGGCGCTCCATGCTCTCGGGGCCGATTTTGCAGGTGTCGTCGTTTCCGATATCCGCATGCCGCAGATGGACGGGCAGCAGCTCTTCGCTCGTATCAAGGCGCTCGACGCCGATCTGCCGGTCATCCTGGTGACGGGTCATGGCGATATTCCGATGGCGGTACAGGCGATCCAGGATGGCGCTTATGATTTCATCGCCAAGCCTTTCGCCACGGATCGGGTGGTGCAGAGCGTGCGGCGAGCTGCTGAAAAGCGACGGCTTGTGCTGGAAAATCGTGCGCTGCGGCAAGCGGCCGAACAGTCACAGGGCGATCTGCCGCTGATCGGACAGACTCCTGCCATCGAGCGGCTGCGCCATACATTGCGGCAGATCGCCGATACGGATGTCGATGTGCTTGTCACGGGAGAGACCGGCAGCGGCAAGGAAGTGGTGGCGAGCCTACTGCATCGATGGAGCCGGCGAGCGAAGGGCAATTTCGTTGCGTTGAATTGTGGCGCCCTGCCCGAAACCGTGATCGAGAGCGAGCTGTTCGGCCATGAGCCAGGCGCTTTTACCGGCGCGCAGAAGAAGCGCGTCGGGCGCATCGAACATTCAAGCGCCGGCACCCTGTTTCTCGACGAGATCGAAAGCATGCCGCCGGCAATCCAGGTGCAGATGCTGCGCGTGCTGGAAATGCGCGAGGTGACACCGCTCGGCACCAATGAAATCCGCCCCGTCGATCTTCGCGTCGTTGCGGCGGCGAAGGTCGATCTCGGCGATCCCCGCCAGCGCGGCGATTTTCGCGAGGATCTCTACTATCGCCTCAACGTCGTCACGCTTTCCATTCCGCCATTGCGTGAACGGCGCGATGACATTCCCCTGCTCTTCGGCCATTTCGCGGATCGTGCCGCCGACCGCTTCAAGCGCGAGGTGCCGGCCATATCCACAACAGTGCGCCGCCATCTGCGGGAGCACGACTGGCCGGGTAATGTTCGCGAACTCTCGCATTTTGCCGAGCGCTTCGTGCTCGGCCTCGAATCGGCAACAGCGGTAAAATCCGACGA